>NZ_QUIU01000003.1:145780-226660 GCF_003480225.1 Clostridium sp. AM34-9AC | reverse complement strand
TTTGCAAACCGGTTATTTGTTACTTAACAGGAATGCTCCTTCAATGCTCTTTCTGATTTTCTGGATCGTCCTGTAGTAAAGTGCAGCCACCCCTTTGTAGGACAGCCCAAACTTTGCTCCCAGAGTCTCGAAATCTTCTTCCTCCAGCGTTCGAGCCAGAAATATCTGGCGTTCCCGTTCATTGAGTTTCTGCAACGCCTCCAGAAGCGCTCCATTCTCAATGACATCCATAAGCGGTAATCTGTCCAAGACCACTTCCTCTGAGCTGGGTTCAGACTCATAGACCACTTCCACAGTACTCTCTATACTGCTGCGCTTATAAAACTGGATCAAATAATCTTTTCTGCGGCGCTTGACCGCCGAAACTAAATATGCTGTAAACCTGAATTGCAGGTCATCTTCTGCCTGCCCATTGTTCCGTTGCCACATGGCTTTACCTCCAAAAGTCTCAAGAATTCCGATGGATTTCCTGAGCTTCTGGCGGTGACCTGCACCGGACAAAACCTGGCTGTGATAGAGAAAAACAGCCAGCTTTGTACCAATGGACAAAACCAGCTGTTCCTTGAATTGCTGCATCGAGCAGTTCAATAGATACCGTCCGAGCAGGCGGAGGTTTTTCCTTATGTGGAGAGAACTCCCTTGTCCTGCCTCGACGATGCACCCCTATTGAGAGCCGTTCATGAAAAGCCGTGTGTCCTGGAGTTATGAAAGCAATGAACTGCTCGATGTTGTGGAATCCTTTCTCCATAACATCGTTACTCCCTGTCCGCAGTTATGCGGACGGCACACAGGCGGCCTGCATCATCCCCTTTCTTTCGCGATATGGCAGCGCAACGCTGCCGCCCTGCTGATAATTGTTAAATTGTGAAATAATACTTTTTTCAAATGCTATTCCAGCTATTCTATTAAATTAAAACAAAAGGCGGCCTCCATCCTTATTGTCAGGATAAAGACCGCCTTCTTCTTCCGATTTTCATTGGGTATCGTACTGATCTCATACCCCCACCTCCGCTTATCGAATTTTCATTGATTTTTGGGATTACTGCCATAATTACAGTGTAACTGACAGTTTTCGGAAACTTTTGGAGTAGCGTTGGAATCACCTTCGAGAAAAGAGAAAATCGTTCGACATTATATGACAAAACAGGCTCCAAAACGGTCACACCTCTTTCCTGTTTTGGAGCTGTTCCTTTATTTTTTCCATAAAATTGCATCTTCCGTCGTTACCTGTGCCGTATCTGGATGGATATAAATGATTTGGAGTCCTTTCTTTTTTGCATAGTTGACAGTCTGCTGGGTTCCAGACCGCATATTGTGTGTATTGTCATAGACAGCCACCATATATCCGGCCTGCTCCACCATATAGTAATTGCGTTTCTTATAATTGTCACTTGATGGCATTTCACCCAAGATTAAGACCTTCGCAGCATATTTGCGAATAAACCCCATCCTCTTTCGATGCCAGTCATCCCAGCCTGCATCATAACCCTCAAAAGGGAGAGCCAGACACAATTCCACATCTTGATACATTGTCTGTTCTTTCATTCGCAGCAGGATCTCTGCTGCCCACATATCAGCTCCCATTGCTCCCCCAACCCAAAAGCATCGTACTCCCTGATTATAAAGCCGTATAAGCTGCTCCTGCAGACATTTTTTGATCCGCTGACAACGCTTGTCCTTTTCGTTATATTTGAACTTAAAACGGGTCGGTCTGTGGCCTGTAATCACACACGAAAAACTGTTCATATGGTTCTCCTTTCCCAGCATACTTCTTTGTCTATTATACTTGCCATAGACGAGATAAATCAACCATGACCGCTTAATAATCCATGTCATAGAGGATAAAATGTAACTATAGCATGGAGGTGACGCATGGATAATCTACTGAAAGATATGGGCAAACGGATCTTCGACCGGAGGAAACAACTGAATATGACCCAGGAAACTCTGGCAGAGTTGGCTCATGTCACACCACAGACCATCTCCACCGCAGAACTGGGTCAAAAGGCTATGAGACCTGAAACGATCCTTAAAGTCTGTGATGCACTCAACATCAGCACCGAGTATTTGTTGCGAGGCGTCATCACAGAAACAGATTCCTCCCTTCTTATGGAGAAGATTTCCACACTAACACCCAAACAATACAGGCATTTTGAAGATATTTTAGACAGTTTTATCGCGGCCATACAGGAAGAGGCATAGGAGCATCACTGGCTCCCATGCCTCTTTTGATTATCCCCGGCTGCGGAACGCAGATAAAGTACTGGCAATCAGGCTGCGTGTCCTATCGTCCATTTCCGGATCATCGTCCACTTCCTGTGCAGTCGAAAGCATCACAGGCGCTGCAGGCTTCTCCACCAATCTGGCTGTAGGAATCTGCTCTTCTGCTTTTTCCTGTCCCATACCTTCCTGCCGCAAAATCTCTTTGACGATAGCCACCACCGCTTCTTTGCTGATGATTGAAGCATTTAGCGGCTGCGGCTCTTGCCCAAAGTGCTCATTATAGTAGACCACTGCATTTGCCACATACTGTGCTTTTGTACGTGGACTCTGCAGCTCCAGTAATCCAATGGCAGTCTCGTGTATGGGATCTCCCTCATTGAATCGCAGCGTAAACCGCCCTCGTTCTTTTTTCTCGCCCATACCATCACCTGCCTGCTGTTTCAATCCGGTACAGATACTCATAGCCATCCGCATTTGCATTGATTTTCGGTACGAAGAATGGTGTTCCCACCTTGCCCGAAGTTTCGATCTGTCGCTTCAAAAGAATGGCGCCACCGCCTACAAATACTACCTTGCAGTATTGCAAATCCAACATCCTCTCTCGCAGCGTGCTGAACAGATCATTGATAAATTCCTGTGCCATCTGCTCTGTCAGCCGTATAGCTGCGTCTGGATATTGGGTCTTCTTCCCCATCAGGATAGCGTCCACATCTCCTTCATCCAACAGCAGGTCCAGCTCCGAATTCACCTTGGAACGCACCTTATTGTACAACAGGATCACACCATTTTCTAACGAATCGCAGGAGGTAAGGTCAATCTCTCCGTTTTTCATCAGCAGATAGTCGGCAGTAAACCCGCCAATATCCAAGATTACCGCTTTGGGCTCCTCCACAAGCGTGTGAAGCATGGTGGCCGCTGCTGCGTAAGCCTGGGGAAAGCAGGCCACATCTTCAATATAGATGGAGTACGGCTTGCCCTGCACCTCAAATTCTACCATTCCCCGCTGCCCAAAGTATTGTGTAAACCGCTCCACCTGGGCGCCAAAGTGTGCCGGCGGCAACCCTACCGCCAGTTGGATACGCTGCACCTCTGAGGAATATGCCCCCCTCGCTTCAATCTCACCAGCCAAAGCAAATAGGGTCAGGATAAAGAAGCGATCATCCTCCGTTTTATCTTTCCGATAAGGAATCCGCTCAGTAGACAGCGTATAGTAGGTATTCTGATACCTCAGTACATTCTGTCCAAAGGGACGGGTGACACTCTGCTTCAGACCGGACACAAAGGGGTTGCAATGAACCGTTTTAATTTGTTTGTTGCCATGATCAACGCCAATAAGCATATGTAATGCCTCCTTTTTACTTTATACATATCCTTTACGCCTATATGACGCCTATTCTCAACAATCACACACTATTTTTATGAAAACAAAAAGCAGGAGACCCATCATAAGGGTTTCCCGCTTTGGACTGCTTCATAATATCGCAGCTAATATATATTTGATTGTTCTATTCTGCCATACCCTGCGGAACTTCAAATTTGTATCCGCTCCCCAAAACAGTACGGATATAACCCGCTTTCGGCATATCCGGAGTCAGTTTTCTGCGGATCTGACCAATGACGCTGGCAACGGCTGTTCCGCAGTTTTCACCATCCTCACCCCACACTTCTTCATAGATCTGCCCGGCAGAAAATACCCAGGATGGGTGGTTTGCTAAGTATACCAATGTCGCAAATTCCCGATGGGTCATAGAAATCAACTCGCCGTTTCGGTGTACAGTTCTCTCCTTCAGGCGAAGCTCCAATCCCGGAAAAACAAGAGTATTACAAGGGTGAGATGACACAATATGGTCAAATCCCGGCTCGGCTGCAATAATCTCCATAATTCTGCTAAGTATATATTCTTCATGGTCTGTTACCGACAATACAAAGATTTTTCCCATATGTCCCTCCCTTATTCATAATTAGAATGCTGATACCCTGCAACCAATATAAAGTTTACTTGTTTATTTCAGTAATAACGACTGTTCCGTTTTTATCCAGCAAAGGGGTAATCCCCGTATCATGGACAAGGTAGTTTACACCTGTTTCGGTGTCTACAACAATACTCAAGGAAGTTCCCTGTGTATAGATTGTTTCAAAGCGCTTTTCTTTGTTTGCCATAGTAATCCACTCCTTTGCATGGTGTAAGGTATCAGCATTTCTAATTTATTACTCTATGATAAAGGCCAAATGTTGCAGAAATCTCCTAACCTCTTTCTTTTTCGGCAAGAAAACAGGCGGAATTGCTTCATTTTTGTAGCAATTCAATTTTTATCTCATTTCCGGTCGAAGAATAACCCGTTTGAATAAGAACATTGTTGCACCAAAATAGGTCAGGTAGATTGCACAGAATAGCAGGATCGTCACCAGACCATAAAGAGGTACAAGTCCCTGCTGCAAGATTGCCTCTCCGAAAAAGAACTGTGCCCCTGTGATCAGTAAAACCGTCAGCAAAAGAGGGAATAGCAGTGGGATCAAAAAGACTGTGGACAGTTCCCTGCGGATCAGGGAAGCCTGCCTGTGGCTCGGTACACCCAAACGGTCAATGACTGCATAATTCTTCTGGTTTTTGTCTATGGCAGAAAGCTGCTCAAATGCAAGAACCGAGCAGGATAGAATGATGAAAATAATGCTTAAATACAATCCGCAGAACGAAATAGCTGTAAATCCCGTCAGCGAATTGGCAACGCCCCACGCCTTTACTGTAACACCCATCGTTACTTTTTCCGGAAGCTGTTGACCGGACTGCAATTCCGGCTGCCATTTCCCACTGTTCAGGAATTGCTTCAAGTCGCTTTTCAATTCCGGGTATCCGCCATCTTCCAGTTTCATCGCCAGACGGATTTTTTCTCCGACGAATTGTGAAGCTGCTTCATCCGGCAGAACAAGTACATATCCCTTCGTTCCGGCCATTTGATACTGCTCCATCGGCTCCGTCAGGATCGGCGTTTCCGCAGCAGACAAGGTCCGACCATTGAATGTGATCTCCGGCTGCTGCGCCAAGCCCTGTCGGATTCCGTCCATATAGTTCCATGTATCGCAATGAACCAAAAATTCGTTGTTGCTCATGGAAACAGGAGAAAGCCCCAGGATTTCACGCAAATGGTTATAGTCGGACAAGGACAAGGCTTCGATCGGTTTTTCAGGAACCGCATACAGATAATAACTCACAGAATCCTCGACTCCACAATGCTCCTCTGTAAAGGAAACGATGGAATCCATGTTGGATTTTTCCAAAGGTGCATCAATCGCCACGCCTGCATCATAGGGATAATAGGCTTTCATGTTGGCTTTGTAGCCTGCTCCCATGGTAAGCCCCACAAACATGGTTGCCAGAGATATGGTTAAAAGAATCGCCACCACAGCCATTGTCCGGCCAGCAGAATGGATGCGCCGCCCAATCTGCCCCAGGAAGAACAGATTTTCTTCTTTGTACTTATGGCGCAGATTTTGTTTTGCAAATCGGTGCAGCAAAAGCGGAATCTGGCGATGCAGCTCGTAAACCCCCACCAGAATGAGCAGGCAGGCTCCGCCAAGGTACAAAAATGCTTCATTGGTTTGTGTCTGAAGCATCCGCCCAAGCAAAATCACGCCTGCAACCATTGCGGCTATTGAAAGCAATACTACCAGAAGACTACGACTGCATGATTTAAAACGGTATTCTTCATTCTTGCGGTTATCATACAGCAAATCGATTACTTTCTGATGCCGGATAATCTTTGCTGCTCGGAGCATCCCAAAACCATACATCAAGGCAAAAAACAAAAATGTTACTGCCCATGCCTGGAGAGAAAAGGAAACCTGATAGGTATGCGGCACCTCAAAGATATTTTTTACCACCTGATTCAGCAAACCGGAAAGCCCTGTGCCAACCAAAGAACCAAGCAGAAAGGCTCCTGTACCGATGATACTGCTTTCAGCAAGGAACAAATTCCGTACTGTCTTTGCTTCCATGCCAATCAGTTCGTAGGTTGCAAACTCCTTCCAGCATAAAGCGGATCGCATAACCGATCACAAACGAGGACAGAAAAGCAACCAGAGCTGACATAAGCAAAATTCCAGTAGTCAGCATCGACATATTTTCTGCCATAGCAAGAACATCTGATGAAAAGCCCAATGCCAAAAATGAGTACATCAATGCCGCAGTCAAGGTAAGCGTCACAAAGTAAATGATATAATCCCGCAGGCTTCTGCAGATATTTTGAATTGCTAACTTCCAGTACATATCTTCCTCCCATCACCTTACACTATCGGAGTTGCTGCGAATTGAACGCTGGAACAGCAGCCATGTACTGAGAAAATAGCAACTCAGCAGCAAAGCGAAAATCCCGACAATGATACCTATTTGCCGCATCAAGGCTCCGCAGCCAATATAAGCTGAGATTTCAGCAGAAACACTTTGAAGAAAATAGCCAATCACAATCATTGCTAAAACGATTGCCGCTGTGATCGGCATTCCAAACCAAACACCAAGCTGTTTTAGAACCAAAGTATGCAGGTCCTTCTCTTCCACTCCCATTTTTCGCAGAACCGAAAATCTGTAGTTGTTTTTTTCTGCATCTAGGAGCTGCTGAAGAGCCAGCACGGTAAGACACATCACCATCAGCACAATTGCACCATAGATCAAGGACGCTTTTAGGATAAAGTTAAGGGCGATTATACGGTTCAATTCCGTAGTATGGACAGTTGTACTGTATCCTGCCAGATTGTCTTTATCAGGATCTTCTGGATAAGAACGCCCAAGAAGCTGTTCCAGCATTTCTGCCGTTTTGAAGGGAAGCGGATATTGGGTCATCACAAATCGGTTGCTCTGTACCGGAAGCAAGACTTGCGCTATCTCGTCAGGTATGATATACACCACATCTGTATAAAGATTATAGATAGATTCCCCCACAGGCTCCTGAAACACGGCGTTCTCACTGAGTTTCAGGGTGCCTGCGTCAGTTTCCAGTAAGGTATGCTTAGCGATGTAGTTTTCAATATCCTTGTCCTCTGCCGCACGATGCCAGTGGGTAGCAAATTCATCCGTTTGTAAGGTAATAGGTTCATATCCCAACATTTTCCGAACAGCGTTATAATCCTTCAGTGCAATTGCCAAGGGAGGAAAATCGTACTTTACCCGCTGGTGAAAGTCGCTTTTTTGGGGAAGATATTCCGAAAAAGTCAAATCGTCCTTTATCGCTATGTTGTTTTGTTCTATAAACGCAGTAATTTCCCCATAGTCTGTATCCGGAAGATTTTCCACTTCATAAACATCGTTGTAGCGGCTTGAAATTTGAATATCATAGACTGCCCGACTATCCAAATAGCCCAGACTCCATCCTGTCAAAACTGGCGCAATGACAAACAAGCAGATAGAAAAAGTCAGGGTCACACAAATTATCGTCATCGTTTTCGTATTGGTAGCCAGCTTAGAGGAAAGCTGTCCAAACAGAAATAAACTCGTATTGTGATATTTGCGGGACACTTTAGACTCCTTCCAGTATAGGAGCGCCGCATTCGATAAATAAATGACTGCGGAAATGATAAACAAAATATCCGCAACCCCAAACAGCAAATATTGATTCAGAGTTGGGGCGTCAAATCCAAGGAAGTAGGCTTTTTCCAGTTCTGCGATGGAAAAAATCGGGATAGCGGTCAATACAGCACCAGCCAGAAGCCCACAAAGATATCGGGAAAATCCTATTTTTCTGTGTAAAACAGCACCTGCGATTGCCCAAAGCAGCGTCAGTGCAGGGAAAAGGACATTCCCCCAATACATGAGCTTTACAGGAAGCGGATGTCTGGGATCGAAGTAAAAATGATATTTTACAGCACCTACCTCCAGCATCCACAGCAGCATAATGCCATAGAAAATACAGATCATCGGCATCCATCTGCTTTTATGAAGCGGTTTTTCATTCTGACGGTTTGCCGTCATAAGTTCAATAATCCTGCTTTTGTTGAGAATTCTGACATTCCCGACTCCAACCAGAATCTGACAAACAACAAAGAAGCCCACGGTCAGCAGCACAGTATCTGGAAAAAAAGACCAAGAAAAAGCGTAGGGTTCCCCAAAAGAAGCAAGCAGCATAGCCGTAATGACCTGAGAAACGATCATCCCCAGAAGGATTCCCACCGACACAGAGAATATGAGCAGGAAAAAAGTCTCTCCAAAAAAGAGCAGTCCTATGGTTTTTTGCTCCATTCCCAAGGTTGCCTCAACTGCAAACTCCGATTGTTTTTTTCTCAGCATGAAACGATTGACATAGTGGATCAGGAACAAAAGAAGCAGACTAATCCCGCAAATTGCCAGTTTCATACCTCCAGCCAGCAGGGAAATATTATATTCCGCACCAATGGTCGGATGATAATGGGTGCTGCTGATAGATAAAAACGCATAGAACAGGGTGACACAGAGTGTCATGGTCACAATATAAATCAAATAGTCCTTCACAGACCGCTTTGCATTTTTGAAAATGAGTTTAGCGTACATCACTCATGCCCCCTCCCATCATGGTGAGGACATCCAGGATTTTTTCAAAGAAAGTCCTGCGGGAATCACCACCCTTACGGATTTCCGTAAAGATCGCCCCGTCCCTCATAAAGAGAATACGATTGGCATAGCTTGCCGAGAAAGCGTCGTGTGTCACCATCAGGATTGTGGCTCCGAGATCTTCGTTGATACTCTGGATCGTAGAAAGCAGCATCTGGGACGAATGACTATCTAATGCGCCGGTAGGCTCGTCCGCCAAAATCAGCTTAGGCTGATTGATAATGGCTCTGGCACAGGCGCACCGCTGCTTCTGGCCGCCGGACACCTGATATGGGTACTTATCCAGAATATCCATGATATTCAGCTTTCCGGCCATTTCCCGCACCCGTCCATCAATCTCGCCTGCTGGAACCTTGTTGATGGTCAGCGCCAGGGCTATGTTTTCCGAAATGGTCAGCGTGTCCAGCAGGTTAAAATCCTGGAACACAAATCCAAGATTTTCCCGGCGAAACCGGGCAATCTGTTTTTCATTGATTTCCGTCACATCGGTTCCATCCAGATAGATATGTCCCGCACTGACGGTATCAATGGTGGAAATACAGTTGAGCAGGGTGGTCTTGCCGGAACCGGATGCTCCCATGATTCCTACAAATTCCCCCTCCTGAACGGAAAAGCTGATGTCCTGAATTGCTTTTGTAACATTCCCACTATTTCCGTAATATTTTTGGATATGATCCAGTTTCAAAATTTCTTTCATTGTTATCACCTCTGATCTCTATTGTAAAATAAGAGCGGCTTCGTTTGTATCAAGTTTTCTTACAAAGTTCTAACAAAAATGTAAGAAGTGCAGAACGGTTCTCAGCTCTGCACTTCATGAATCAAACAGTTAATATGAAAAGAAAGGGAAATTGCTGTGCCATGTTCCGACGACTCCGCCGTAATGCCAATGCCCAGCTTTTCACAAAGCCGTTTGCATAGGTACAGGCCAATGCCTGTGGACTGCTGGACCATACGACCATTCTGACCGGTAAATCCCTTTTCAAAGATACGGGGCAGATCGGACGCAGCAATCCCAATTCCATCGTCCTCCACGACAAGAACAACCTGATCCTGCCGTTTATGAGTAGAAATGTGGAGAACCGGCTGTTCCGTACGATACTTGACCGCATTGGCAATCAGTTGGTTCAGAATAAAGCGCACCCACTTTTCATCTGAATAAACCGTGTCCTGCATTTCCTCCACCTCCAGACGCATACCACTTTGGAGCAGCAGATATTTATTATCTGCAATCGCCTGATGCACCACTTGGGACAGTGCCATTTCCCGGACAGAATAATCTTTCTCTGTATGCTCACTGCGGGCATAATAAAGAGCCTGTTCGGTAAAGCGATTGGTCTTTTCCAGTTCCAGCAGAAGTTCTTTTGTCCAGTCCATCCGATGGTTTTCACATAGAAGTTTCATGGCAGTAATGGGCGTTTTGATTTCGTGAATCCATTGTTCAATGTATTCCTTGTACTCCAGGCGTTCCCGCTCGACCTCCCCGATCTGCTCCAACATGGATTTTCCAGCCATTTTCAAAAGCTGATAGTAAACCTGATCCTCAGCCTGCTCCGGCAGCTCCATCACTTCGGAAATAAGGTATCTCTCAGAGAGCTGCTCTGCCATATCCAGAAGTTTTTTCATCTGCCGCTTTCGTTTCCAGTAAGTGAGGACAAGTCCCATCAGCAAAACCAATGCCCATACAATCAGGATCAATACTACTGCGGAAACCGAATTGCCGCACACCAGCAAAAATACAGTGAGTGCAGCCATACAAACAAGGTTCGTCAGCAGAAATGGCAGCCTGTTTTTCCAATATCGTCTGCTGTTCATATCGTGTACCCCTGTCGGTGCTTTGTCTTGATAAAATCCGTCAGACCGATGCCCGCCAGTTTTTCCCGGATGCGGTTGATATTGACGCTCAAAGCATTGTCATCCACATATAGCTGATTGTCCCACAAATACTCAATCATATCTCCACGAGAACAGATTTTCCCTCCGTTCTTGAACAGGTAATAGAGAATTTTCAATTCGTTCTTAGTAAGTTCTACGCTCTGTCCATGATAGTCCAAACTGCTGGATTCCAGATGCAGCACCGCATCTCCATAGGCGATCTGTTCCCGTTGCTGTGCGGGATAGGCTTTCTTCAGCAGAGAAGCAATTTTCGCAAGCAGGATTGCTGTGTTATAGGGCTTCGTGATAAAAGCGTCTCCGCCCAGCATGATGCTATTCAGTTCATCCATATCCGTGTTGCAGCTTGTCACAAAAATAATCGGCACCTCGGAAAATGTGCGAACCTCGGTGCAGAGAGAAAAGCCATTGGTTCCCGGTAGCTTGATGTCCATTAAAATCAAGTGTGGCTGTTCGGCTTTGATCCGATTAATCACATCAGAAAAATCTTCCGGAGCCGCCGCTTCATAGCCATTGCTTTGCAGCAGCGTTTTCAATTCATTCCGTATCAACGGATCATCTTCTATTATCAATATTTTTTCTTTCATATCAGCCTCCGTGAAAAAATAATATTCTATGATATAGTCGCTCATGCTCCCATTGACATTTGCATCAGGCGAATATAAAAATGCAGCCTTAATGCGTTAGGAACCTTATCCCTCAACAAATGAAAAATGGTAAACTTATATTTCTTCAACATCAATGACATGATATCCTTTTTGTTTTAATGCCTTTGCAAACAAACCCATTCCAGAAACTAACTTTCCAGTGAAGCTACCATCATATATCTGATTAACACCACAGGTAGGGCTTCTGGATTGTAATATAACTAAATCAATCTCTTCATTCTGAATTTTCGATAATGCAACTGCCACTGCCTTATTATATTCTAAACTAACATCATTTCCGTTTTCATCAACTACTCTCCCATTCACAATTTCTGCGCAGGGTCTGGGAGTTTCCATTCCTGCTAATACTTCCGGGCAGATAGAAATCACTTCTTTATCTTTTAAAAAATGGATAGCTGCTGAATTTTTGTTGTTTTTCCCATTATATTTACAGTTCTCTCCCATAATACAGGCACTGACCAATACTTTCATATTTGTCACCTCAAAGCCCAATGGCTTGCTCGAACAGTCCACAATAAAGTCCTTTAACGAATAGTCGAGATTACCAGTCTGTCAACGCACCATAGACGACAGTTCAAAAGCAAACTATGTGTTAAAGCAAACTACCCTTTAACCCTTTTTTGAAAACCAGTACAGCTCTTTCGGTTCCCCAAAAAGACATCGTAACAAGTCGATAGCTTTCCTTTTCCATTTCTTCTATTTTTGCATTGATTTTCTCTGTTACATTTTCCACGGTAATTCCTTCTACTAATTCTGTCCGATACATCATATTTTACCTCCATAAGCACTCAATTCAAAACCAATTCGCTTTTTCTGCTTTGAATTGAGGGGTATCGCCTTCCTGGTATGGATTATAGGTATTGCGATTACACCCAAATTCTTTTAATGCCTTTATTTTATTATCCTCTGTCCATTCAACCAGCGAGATTCCATCAAATTCCTCTATACTTCCATTGTTCATTTCATTTTTGAAATACCACTCCACAATCGTTTGATCTCCCTTATGAAAAAATTGCTTGATTTCCCAAATGACCACCTTGCCACGGGTATTCCATTCCTGAAACCAATGCTTTACTGTTTTTCGGTTGTTATACTGGGGACTCCAGCTTTCTGTATAGATTACATCTTCTGTAAAAATATCATCAATGCCCATATCCTGCTGATTGAGCCACATATCAAACCATAATCGGATTGTTTTTTCTCGTTCATTCATGATATAAACACCTCACCATTCTTTTGTCTTACCTTCGCGTTTGTTCTGCATAACCTGGGTTTGATATACGAGAACAGGAATCAGAGAAACCAGGGCAAGCACACCAAAAACTACCGAACATTTTGCAACCGCAAATATTGCGAACATGAGCAATATCAGCAACCACGGATTACGCAGATTTCTGTAATAGTTTTCCTTGTCCTCATAAGAAGTATGAAGTTCAAACGGCTTACCGTCATTATCTTTTTCTACGATCAACAGTTCCCGATTAAAGGTGGTGGCATTTGTTGCTATGCGTCCGCCTTTTTCAGCCCATGGCCGTAGGCGTACTTTACCAACAGAGTAGTTCAGGTTGATGTTTTTATAAAATACTTTGTAACCCATCCCCTCTAAAAACTCATGATAATCGGATGCGTTGGCCTTCGATTTTTGCCCGATAAACTCCACGCAGTATTTTACCTGATCCGGTTTACACTCCTCAAATTCATACAACATTTTTTCCGCCCGAATCAGACGATAGCCCTTTTCAGACATTTTATTCAGCCAATGTTCCTGGGCAGTCAACAAACCGCCAAAGAAACGATAATACTTTTTGCTCATACCGCACCTCCAATAATTCCATTAGCCACGCCTACAAGTTCATTGAGCCTTATCAGCTCCTTTTCTGCAATTTCTTTTCCTTGCGTTGTAATGAGATATTCTTTTTTCCGTCCCGCACTATCTCCAAAAGGTGCAATCCAGCCTTTTTCCTGCAACGAGTTCAACGCACCATATAAAGTACCTGCCCCCAGCGTGAGCCGCCCTTTTGTATTGTCTTCAATAAATTGCATAACAGCATATCCATGTTTCGGGGTATAAAGGGAGAGCAAAATAAAGAATGTCACCTCTGTGAGCGCACCGCCTTTCGCATTGTCTCGCATAACACCTGCCTCCTTATTACGGTTACTGTAATAAATATATCACTAACCGTAATAGAAGTCAATAATGATCCAAAATATAACAGCAAACTTAAAAAGCGGGGCAGCACACGCCGCCCCGCCGATCCTATATGCTTATTCCATCGCTCGCATTTCTTCCACAAGCGATTGATTTTTCTGCCTGCGCATTGTCCAGAAGGACAGGATGACCTCCAGGCCAAACAGCACCAGAACGAACAGCCCCATTTGCAGGAAGGGGAAGGAATATGGCATGATCGCTCCATGGAAAGTCATTTCGCTGAATTTTCGAGCAGCTATCATTGCAATCGGGAGGCCGACTGCCAGAGTTGCCAGCGCAGCAGAAAACGCATAGCAAATTCCCTCATAGATGGTCATTTGACAGAGCTGCTTTCTGGTCAGACCGATGGCGCGAAAGACGCTGTTTTCCCTCTTTCTGGACATCTGATTGGAGAGGGTGGTGTTGATGAGATTGACCACGCCAAAGAGGAACACCAGCCAGGACAGCGCCTGAAAACCTCCAAAAACGACCCTGTTTTCCATTTCCTCATAATCCTTATGTATCCCAATGGTATCCAAGTCAAGATCCGGATTGGAAGAAATGATCGCACTCAGACTGTTTTCAATCTGCTCCGCCTTTTGGGGATCGCTGACAATGCTCCAGGAATAATCAAAACAATCGATCATAGGCATTGCTTCCTGAAATAGCTCTTTGGTTGCAACAATGCAGGTGCTGTCCAATGCCAGAGGACCATGACCATTTTTAAGCCCATCGTTTATGAGCAGACCGGAAACAGTGACAGGAATCTCTTGATCCCCTATGGTAAGTTTGATAACTGACCCCACATCTACACCGATCATATCTTCTGCATAAGCCATATCAAGTGCAATACTATGGGAATCTTGAGGTAAAGTTCCGGACACAAGCGCCGCTTCCATTTGATCCCTGTTTCGGTCACTCAACAGATCACACATTCCGCCGGAAGAACTTTCCTCATTTTCAAACCGCACATGAACCGCCTGACGATTTTCTATCACATCTGTTACGCCATCCACGGCCAGCACCTCCTGCCGAAGCGCTTCATTCAAAGGATTTCCTTTTGACATCACCTCATATTCTGTTTTTTCAGAATGGATATAGATTTTATAATCCCCATCCGGAAAATACTGTCTTGCGATCCGCTCCGGCGAACGAACCAAAAGAATAGAAGCTGTCACCAAAAGGATCACCCCGCCCAGACTCAGGGAAGCCACGATACTGATCGTCTTTTTGCGGTCACGCCTGAAATTTGCAATTCCCATGGAGAGGGGATTTAACCGCATATTCTTCTTATGTGTGTGGGCCTTTCCGCTCTGATTGCCGGTAAAGCGGACTGCTTCAATCGGGGAGATACTGGCGGCAATCTTTACCGGTCTGCGGATCGCAATGGATACCATAAACCAGCCAAGCAGTGCAGTCAAAACAATCGCGGCTGCATAAAATAGCAGATTAAACCCACGGGGAAACAGTGCAAACCCGGCTGCACATCCCAGCAAAATACCGATACCAATGCCAGCCCATCCTAAGAAACGGCCTTCTTTTTTGACAATACGGCGGATCTGTTTTGGCGTTGTGCCGATGGTCCGCAGTTGTCCATAGCTTTGGATTTTATCATTGATAGAAATTCGGAAGATACTTTGTATCACAACATACCCTCCGATGATGACCAGAACTGCAATTCCGGCAACCAGCGCCAGCATACTGACATTCACAGGCTGCTTATAGAACTTCATATAGCTGAGGTTCATGATCGGCATTTCCAGCTGATATTCCTTGGCAATCTCCCTGCTGCGGGCAGTCAGCTCTGTTTCATCCATTTGCTGCTCATTCTTAAAATGCACATAGGCTCGATAATCAGCGGGGTCATAGCCGCTCCATCCTTTCAGGGCTTCTTTGGAAAGAAGGATGGAAGATCCATTTACCTCTTTTTCCTTATAGCCTTCCATAATGCCAGTCACCGTGTATTCTCCGTGAAAGCTCTCGCTGCTTAGCATAACCTTTTCGCCAATCCCGGCGTCTGCAGCATAGTTGGAAAGGAAATAACGGCTCACCACCACCTCATCCTCCTTTTGGGGCAGTCGGCCTTCCAGCAGCTTCATCTGGTCACGGGCAATATACATCGTTTCCTCATCACAATAGATATAGGAGGCATTGTATCCCTGCTCTGCAGGTTCCACAGCCAGCATATAATACTCTCCTACCCTTGAGAAGTCATCCAGCCCCTTCAGGGTGGACACATCTTCCTCAGTAATCCTGGTATAGACCGCCTCATAAGTATCCTCCACATGATTTTTCTCTATCTGCCGGGTAGACAAAGCCATCACAATCGAAAAACAGATCAGACAGGATGCCAGCGCAACGGCGATCACCACCATCAAATTCCGGCGTTTTTCGCTTTTCAAACTTTTTCTTGCCAGTTTCCTGACAATATTTCCTGTATCATTTTCAAATGGTACTGTCATTTTGATCATCTCCTTTAAGTCTTATATTTCTGCTGTCAGCAAAGCGGCGGCTTCACATCGGAAGCCGCCGCTTCTGGTTAGTCCATGGTCTTGATCCGCTCTACAAGGGAAAGCCGTTTAGAGTAACGGACAGCAACCACAGAGAAAATTCCGGTCACGACCAAAAGTGCCAGAACAAAAACAACCGTTTCCATCAAAGGGAATTGATAGGACAGTTCCCCAAAAATATTAAAGCTGCTGATCACATAGTCAAAAATCCAGCCCAGGATTCCGCCAATGCCAACTGACAAAAATACCGTAACCCCTGCGTACCACAGGCATTCTGCGATCAGCATACGGGAAACCTGCTTTCCGGTCATTCCCACAGACTGCAAAATCCCAAGCTCCTGCTGCCTTGCCAGCAGATTGGTCATCAGGGTGTTGACCAGATTTACCATGGAGAACACAAACAGGAACGCCAGCAGCAGATAAACACCGCGGGTCATCATCTTTAGCTGCGATTCCAGGGATGCCGCATGGTCTGCTCTGGAAAAGACCGTCAGCACCGGATTTTCCAGCAGGCTGAAAATAGACGCCCTGAGCGCATCCGAGTCCTCCGAGGTATGGACATTCCAAACGGCCTCCCTGTTCTCAATATCCGGGTAGAGTTGATCGGCCAGTTCTTCTGTAAGGGTAAACAGGCCCCATGCGCCGGTGCCTGATGTTACTGACGGTTTCGCAATCCCCATGACCGTTACTTCTATGGCCTTACCGTCCATGGATTCAAAGGTCAGCACATCCCCGACCGCAGGCGTATAGCCATAAAACATACTTAAAAGATGATCTTCCGAATCAGTCACGATCACACCGTTGTTTGCGGCAAGCTCCTCATAATCTACGCTGCCCTGTTCCAGATTTTCCTCCGGCAGCCATTGTTCCATCTGCTCTCTGTCAAATACAGGGAACTTTAATGCAACACTTTCCTGGGGGAATTTCACCGTTGCGGATGTTACTTCATGGCTGGTGATAGATTCCACACCATCTATGGCAAGAAGCTCCTGACGAAGTTCTTCTGTCAATGGATTTTCACGCGCGATGGCAGGCAATCCTTCCGCGCCTCCCGAATCCATCCAGCTGACCTCATAGTTGCAGTGATCTCCCATGGCTTCTATCGCCATCTTTTCGGGACTGATGGAGTTGAGTACCGTAGCGGCTGTTACCAGAAACACACCCGTCAATCCCAGAGATACCAGAGTGATGACCGTCTTTTTCCTGCTCCGCCTAAAGTTCATCTGTGCCATGGAGAACGGCGTAATGCGGTGGTTTTTCTGATCCTTCCGGTCTGTTGCCGTTTCATAACCACTGGAGCGGATCGCTTCGATTGGGGATACCCTCGCCGCCATGCGGACAGGCGCATGAATGGACAGAAATACCGTCAGGGCGCAGGCTGCTGCGGTCGCAGCCAGATAGGGCAGATTGCCCATCCAGCTCCAATGTGCCGGGAAAATAGCAAACCCGATAGCCCCTCCAACCAAAAGCCCCAGTGGGATACCGCAAAGAGATAACAGCAATCCCTCCCGCCGCACGATCCGCCGGATCTGTTTTGGTGTTGTGCCGATCACTTTCAGGCGTCCATATTCCCGCATTTTGCCCTTTACGGAAATGAAAAAGATACTGTAAATGACCACGGCACAGGCAACCAGCAAAAGGATTGCCACGGGAATGTAATATTTCATCACACCGGACTTAAAGCCCTGCATATCGAAATAGTTGGAACTGTAAAAAATCTGATCCTCTGAGACATCGTTGGCAGAAAGGAATGCTGCAATATCCGCCTTGAGCTGCTCCAGCTCCATACTATCAGCACCAGTATAACGAAGCCGAAATTCAAACAGCGGCTCTCCCTGCGCCATCTCCTCCACAAATGCTTCAGATACATAAAGCTGGAACATACGGGAGTCATTCTCCACATCCATGATACCGCTGACGGTATAGGTCTGCTTTCCGTTTCCAAGATTCACTTCTATGGTCTGCCCGACTTCTGCGGGGATTTCAAAATAATCAAGAAATGCCCGTTCTACCAGAATTTCATTGGCAGCCTGCGGAAGTGTCCCAGTAAAGGAAGGCTTCTTACCCAATTCCATCCAGTTGGCATCCGCATACTCCACAGTCAGAACGCTGTCACCATAGCGGGCAGAACCGTAATTCTGGGAAAGGCCCCAGCGTTCCACTTCCGGGCAGTCTTTCAGTCTTTCAATCGTATCACGGTCACAATTCACCACAACCGCCTGATACTGTCCCCGAATGTCCGCCTCCAGTTTTCTGTCACTTCCCGCTCCTGCACAAAAAATCGCTGCCATCAAAGCGGCTGCCAGAGCGATCGTTACGATCACAAACAGGTTGCGCCGCTTATCTGTCTGAATGCTTCGTGACGCCAATTTTTTAATGACCGGCCCTGTATCATTTTCAAAAGGCAATGTCATGTCTGCCACCTCCTTTATCCAACGATTTTGCCATCCTCAATCCGCACGATACGGTCTGCAAGCTGGGCAATGGCATCATTATGTGTGATCATCACCAGCGTCTGGTTAAATTCACGACTCGTTCTCTGCAAAAGCCCCAACACATCGGCGCTGGTCCTGCTGTCCAGGTTTCCAGTGGGTTCATCGGCAAGGACGATAGCGGGCTTTGACACCAGAGCGCGGGCGATAGCCACACGCTGCTGCTGGCCGCCGGAGAGGTTGTTTGGCATATTCTTCAGCTTATCCTCCAGTCCCAGCATGGACACCACATCCGCCATGAATTTCTGATCCACCGTATCCCCATCCAGTTCCACGGGCAAAACGATGTTCTCATGAACATTTAGGATCGGCACCAGATTGTAGTTCTGGAAAATAAAGCCGATATTGCGACGGCGGAATATGGTAAGCTGCTCGTCGTTCATCTTCGCCAGCTCCTTATCCCGCACCATCACGCTGCCGGAGGTGGGGGTATCCAAACCGCCCATCATGTGAAGCAGGGTGGACTTACCGGAGCCGGAAGTGCCGACCACCGCCACAAATTCGCCCTCCTCCACAGAGAAGTTCACGCCATCCAGGGCGCGGGTAATGTTCGGCTCTGTGCCGTAGTATTTTTTAAGATCAGTTGTCTGCAAAATTTTCATAACAGTTACCTGCCTTTCTTAATTTGTTGAGTATAGAGTAAAGAGCAAATGTTGCAGAATTGTCCTAAATGGCATGAAAATCTATGGTGAATTGCTTCAATTTTAGGACAATTCATATTCTTATTGAACAAGCAACTTTTTTATTGCATTGCTTCATGTATACGCTTGCTTTTGTTGATAAGATCATTATAAAACCCAAATGTCCGAGAAATGTTACAACGCTCGGACATTTCAAAAAAATTTACAGCGGGCATCCAGAAATAACTGTCCGCCGAAACATACTACACGATTTTTTAGATAGATTGATTGTGAAATAATTTCAATCCAATCACCACATTTATCATAAATTCCACAATGAGAATTATACTAATGGCAACATTAAAATTACATAAGTTATATAACCCGATATAGATTTCACAAGTAAGAAATACAACTTGCAGACACAAATTTAGGTATGCCACTAAATACTCGTTAGTTCTATTCCACAATCTAAACAGGAACCTTGTAAAAATAGGTTTTCCAGCAAAAGCAAAAAGCACTGACAATACCGGTACTAAAAATATATAGTAAGAATCTACTGCATTTCTGGGGGATGTACCTGCCCATTGAATTGCTATATTATCAGGAACAACGAAAAATAAAACAATAGATAAAATAACATTGATTATTAAAATGATTGTTGTTGCTTTGCAAAAATTGATTTTTTTCATGGTGTTTTCTCCTGTTATAAGTGTGCTTTAATTTGTTGAGTAAAGAGTAAAGGGCAAATGTTGCAGAATTGTCCTAAATGGCATGAAAATCCATGGTGAATTGCTTCAATTTTAGGACAATTCATTTTCGTGTGTCTTTTTTATAAAGCCGGATAGATATAAGCAAAACCATTGCTAACTGAATTACAACAAAAAACAGCGTCAGCCAAACGCTCTCATAATAAGAAATATCTGTCCAGAAGACCACCAGATCTACCAGAGCCACCACACCAGCCGACCATCTGATTTCTCTTGGAAAGAAGTGCCGGAGCAGCAGAACAACAACGACCGGCGGGATCAGCAAGCAAGCTGCATTGATGAGTAATGTCTTTGTGATTTCCATAAGGCCACCTCCAATTTCATAATGTTGCTGTCAGCATAAATCCCAAATGTTGCAGAATTGTCCTAAAATCCATTGCCCTCTAAAAATTTTTCAAAAAAAAGGCAGCCTGCCAAAACAGACTGCCTCAGAATTATTTTATGGGCAGGAACACGGAAAAAGTTGATCCTTCCCCAACTTTAGACTCAACGGTAATATAGCCCCCCTGCATGGTAATGATCTCACGGGCAAGGTATAAGCCGATTCCGACCCCATCTATATCATGCACCGCTTCATCCCGATAGAAGCGTTTGAAGATCGTGCCCTGAGAATGCTCCGGGATGCCTCTGCCTGTATCTGTCACATCTATCCTCAAATACATTTCCCAATCCCGTACCCTCACCTGGATGCTGCCACCGGCAGAGGTGTACTTTACCGCATTATCCAGAATGTTAAACAATGCTTCGGAAGTCCAGCGGCTGTCATGGGATATTGTCAGATCAGATGGGCAGTCCACCGACAGGCTGATCTCTTTTTGTTCCATCGGAGCCAGAACACCATTGATGGCGCTCACCAGCGTATCCCCGATCACAGCATCCTGTTTCTCCAGCGTAATGACACCCGTTTCCAGGCGGGAGGTTTTCACCATTCCCTGAATGAGAAAATCCAGTTTATCCAGCTGTGTGCCTGTGGCCTGCAAAAACTCCTTACGCTTTTCTTCTGTCAATGGCCTTGTCAGCATCGTATCGTTGATCAGCTTCAAATTTGCGATGGGGGTTTTGGTCTGGTGGGAAATATCTGATACCAGGGATTGCAGTTCTTCCTTTTCTCCCTCTGCCGTATGTCTGGTTTTCTGCATCACATTATAGAGCCGTTCCAGACGATGGCTAATCCGAGACAGCAGTGTTTCCGCTTCATAGTCTACCTGGGGCCAGTCTGTACTGTCCATCATGTGATCCAATGTCTGGCACAAACCATCGGTGAACAGAGAAAGTTTCTTTTGAAAATAGTGCAGAAAAACCATGCCCCAAATGTAAAATGCAGCTGTCAAAATAATGCCGCAGATGACAACACGCACATCTTTCGTCAATAGGAAAAAAATCAACAGCAGCAAAGCGGCAGTGAGCAGAGTCCCCGCCACAATTTTTCTCAAAAATGCCCTGACAGATAAATTTTGCAGCTTCATCGAGGCTCACCGCCGATCCACTGATAGCCCATGCCGTAAGCTGTCTTAATATATTTCCGCTCGTCTGTTTCGATTTTTTTACGGATACGGCTGATGATCGTCGTCAGAGTATGCTCATCCACAAAATCCCCATCAATGTCCCACAGCTTCTCTAAAATCTGCCGCTTGGTCAGAATAATCCGGGGGTTCTTTACGAACAGGAACAGGGTGCGGTATTCCTTCGGTGTAAAGTCCAGGGATTCTCCGGCAAGGGACGCACTTTGTTCGGAGAAGTCAATTTTCAGAAAGCCATCATCAAACAGATCATGCCGGGGTGTCCGCAGTTCCAGATTTGCAAAAACCGCCGCTACTTTTTTGCAAAGCACCGTCACAGAAAAGGGCTTGGTCACATAATCTGCGCCGCCGACTTCATAGCCCTTGAGCATATCGCTCTCCTTATCATTGGCTGTGATAAAGATGATATAGGTATGCTGACCGCGATTCCGGATTTCTTCACACAAATCCAGTCCGCTGCCATCGGGCAGGTTAATATCCAACAGTGCCACATCAAATTCATTTTCCCGCAGCTTTCTTACCGCGCTGTCAAAATTAAAAACCGAAATGACCTCATATCCGTCAGAGGTCAGATTATATGCCAGGGTCCGATTCAAAAGCTGATCGTCCTCTACAATTAAAATCTTCTTCAAAGCCTTCACTTCCTTTCCCAATTTTCCGATCATACTGATATTCTAAACATCAAATGTTGCAGAAATGTCCCAATCCGATATTTTTCTTTTTAATTATAGGATAGCCTACTTTTCAGCACAAGAATAAAAATATGAATTTCAATGTCATGTTGGACAACAAGAACACCGCCGCAAACTATACGATTGCGGCGGTGTTGACTATGTATAAAATCTTCCTATAGATTTTTATGTATGTATCCCGTATTTCGCCGTTTGGATGTTCTCTTCGCCATGCAGGATTACTCCACCGCAAGTCTTTGCGCCCTGTACCATGTAGCCCTCAAAAAAGAAGCTGTAAGGCAGGTAATCATCCGTCAGGACGATGCGCTCATAGTTGTACCAGTTAAAGTGCTGGTCCAGAAACTTCCCCAGTTTGTGCCGAAGGATAGGATTTTCCACTACGGCCTTGAGATTTTTCCGGCTGTGAAACTCTAGCTTTGGCCGGTTCTGTTCCGGAATGGACAGCAGCCGCCACCGTGTTCCATCAACGGTTTCTTCCTCACCTGCCGCATATGCGCGAAACGGCTCATAGGGCAGCCTGATCCGTTCGGTATAGCCGGAAACGCTGTCTCTGCCAGCATCCTTCAGCCATGTGAAGGAAAACTCCAGCACTTTGACACCGTCTACGGCATCACACAGCCGCAGTTCTGCATAGGAATGAATATCTTTGGCGATCAAATACTTCTTCTCCTCCAGCCGCTGCAGTTCCTTTTTCAAAATAATAAATTGCTGCGGCGAACAGCCATTTCTGGAGCGGGTCTTGAGGGAAATACTATCCCGATCCACATAAACCGTTGCCATTGTCCTATTATTCATAATCCACCTCGTTTCTGTTATTTGCCCCTGTATGATGCATGGCAGTCTGTGTGACCAGGAATGGATGCTCTACATACTCCTCTTTTGCTGAGGTATATGCCGCTCCGCCCAGAGAGTCCAGATACTGCCATCCGTTTTTGGATTTTGAGATGTACACATAGAACGGTGCAAGCACATACTCATCCCGTTCATAGCAACCAAGATACTTTCTTGCAAGTACCGCCACAACACCCAACTCTGCCGCTTTCTGTGTTGTCAGGGAAACTGCCAGTTTCATTACTTCCTCTTTTTCAATATCATTGAGTCTGGAAGTATAAACACTCTCCAGGAATAACACAGCCTTCTCACCTGCGGCAGACTTTCCGGTAGCCGTGTTCTCCTGCGACAAATCAGCAAAAGAAAAATCGATGGCAGGTGGTTTTTGAAATGCACCTTTTGTCAGACGGAGGCAGGCGCGAGCCACCACTGTTTCATCCTTTTTCACAAGAATAATCTTCTTGTTAGAGTCAAAGGCGGCTAACAGGCACTCTCTCTGGCTTCCAGTACGGTAAGACAGGCAGGTACCATGAGGAAGCTCCCCAAGCCGCAGAGTGTGGTAAAAATCATCCACCTCTTCTGCCAGAAATGCACCTCGGGCCAAAGAAAGATTTTTCTTCCAGAGGCTCTCCTGCATCTCGCTGACAGGGTAGCGGATCTCACGCTGCAGGTCACCGGCAAAATATTTGAGTTTATAGAACTGGCCCATCAATTCAGCCTGTACGATCCGTCGCAGCGCTTCAACAGCCAACTCCTGCCCGTCCAGTTCCCCATAGAGAGCGCGTACCATAGCCGCGTCACCCCGCAGTAAAAACTCCGTGACAGTCTCCCTGTTCTGCTCCACAAAATCATCCGAGAAGACCAGCTTGTCTTTTAGTTCCAGCCAGTCTGCATCTGTTGTCAGAATATCTTTGCGTACCTGCTTCCAATCCGTCCTTTCCAAAAGAGCCGTCATATTGTTGAGGGCAAATACCGCATCCGGCTCCGCAGTGAAAGCCGGTATGAATGTCTGCAGCTTCGTATAGTGTTGTAACAGTTCCATGGCAGTCCTCCGGGTCAGTCCACGGATATGTCCAAATGAACTCCGGTACCATTCGCTAAATGGCCTTTCCAACAGACATTTTCCAAGCTGCTCCAGCTCTGTATCTCCTGTATACTGGCTGACCAGCTCCCGCTTTATCAGCTGCCGAAGTGTCAGCAAACGCTGATCCACAGGAAGAGGTGTCAGCATGGTGTATAGCCGAACGTAAACCTCTTTCTGATGCCAGAGCTGATACATTTCCTCGAAGGTGTACTGCTGCCCTTCTTCCAGAAGCGTAAAAAAGCTGTCATTGCGGTTCACAGAATCGCTGGCTTTCAAATTCTTCAGCGTCAGAGAATTGATGTTGCAATGCTCACAAAAGCCTGGCTCAAACAAAAGTGAGTATCTCCCCAAGGACAGGAACACTTCACTGTTCTGATCCACCAAATCCAGAAAATGCTTTTTTCTATGCTCCACTGCATAAATGAGAATTGAAAACTGGAATTGTCGGATTGCATTAAAATCCAAATGGAGCCTGCCGGCATACAGAGCATTCAAATAACTCAGTTGGTTGCATAAAATTTCTTTCCTTCGTTCCTTGCTTAAAGGATGTGGCTGGGAGATAAACCAGTTGAGGTCGTATTGTCCGGCATGGTTGTCCAGCCAGAGGTCAAAAAAAGCAGACAAATCCTCTGCATCATATTCAAATACAGCCAACAGCCGGCGGAATTTTCCCACATCGGTCATTTTCATCCACCGGAGATCTTTCAGGCGCTCTACTGACAGAAACAGCCGCACACCTTGCCGATAAAGCAAGATGCAGACTCTCTGGAGCGGACGATTCTGTTCCAACAGTTCCAGAGCTTTCCGCTCATTTTGATGCCAGCAAAACAGATACGAACCAAGAAACGGCTGCCGCATCATATCCCGCTGGTGCTCCGTCAGCATGGAAAGTCCCTTCCACTCCGCAATGGGAAAAGTCTGCAGGTTATCCAATATGACCTGCTCCTCTTCTTCATACATCACAAAGGGAAAATAGTATTTCAGGTATTCAAACCGCAGGGAAGGCAACAGTTCCAATTCCATGACTGCCAGCACCTGCTCTTGGGGATACGCTGTCAGTCTCTCTCCATACCCGTCTGCCGACTCTAAGACCGAAGCAATTTCTTCATCACCAATCTCCTGCCTGCACAACGCACCATAGAGTGCTGCAAAGTTCGGCACCCGAACCAGTTCTTCCTGTATCCGCTTTGTCTTTCGGATGTGCAGCCGTTCCTGTAATTGAAGTGTCTCCACCTGTCCACATGCCTGCGCTATGGCATCCTCTGAAAAGCTGCCTGTAAGCGCCGGGAGCAATCCGTCATCTTTCATTCTGGTCAATAGGGTCAGATGTTTTAATGTATTTCTCATGCTGCTTCACCTCCGATCAGTGTCAGTACCATATTCAAAATCTCATGCCTTGGCCGGGGTTCAGACTTTACCAGTTCACCACACAGTTCAAAAAAGGCATGTGCGCCTTTGGCTTCCATCGTCCGTACACAACCGACAGGCCATTCCACCAGCTTGTCAAACGCCATATTCAGCACCTCGTTCTTCTCGTCCTGATGATAATATCCCCCAATGAATTTAACCAGAGATTCGGCGCTGCCGTTATAAAGCTGCTGCAGTTTTTCCCGTTTCTGTATGGTTCGTTTTTCCTGCTCCAGTCGTTTTTCCTGCTCCTTTCTCTCAGCTTCGACTCTGCGCTCATCCTCCAACTCTTCCTTGGAATAGAATGTTTCCTTCAGCCGGTTGATTTCATAGCCGTTATACTCGCTGTGGAGAAAAAACTGCCGCAACACCGCTGCCAGCGCTTTTTTATCATAAAGGCGTTGGATCTCCGGTGCTTTTAAGGCACTTAAAACGAAGTCCTCATATTTTTCCGGCTCAGTTTGGAAAAATGAAAGCTCCACCCAGTCATAAAGCTGTCGCTGCTGCTCTGCAGTTAGGAATGGCCGGCTGATGTATGTTTTATATTCTCTTCTGCTGTAATACCCCTCACTTCTGACAAAGCATTCGTGAAAGTAAAACCGCTCACCAAAAATCGTTTGAAGATGGGGAAAAGTATACTCAGCCAGCAACCTCTCTACAAACCGGAAACATCTCCAGCTCGAAATTCTTAGGGCATACTCCCGCAGCAGTTTCAGTTGTGGCGCGTATTCGCCACCATCCCTGTGCTGCTCAAAAAACTCCCATAAATCGATTTCTTTCCTTTCCACCAGAAAGGCAAACGCCCGCCCACTGTTCTTATGGCAACTTCTGAAATATTCTCCATAATCGGCTCCGGTTAGTTCTTGGTATCTGGAAAGCCACTGTTTCAAAGGGATCGCCTGCCTGGAATGCAGCATTTGCAAGGTAAACAACTCCATATAGTTATCCCGCTCCAGTTCCTTCGCGAGATCATCGTACTGAGGATCAAACACATCAAATCGGTACGGAAAATCTTTCTGTATCGTTTGATTCATCCATAACAGTGTTTTCGGCGCTGTGGGGTTCAAACCATATTGAACCGCTTCCCAGAGTCCCTGAAATCCTTCGTACTTGACCGTAAAGCTGTCATAGAACCGAAACAGCCAGCCAAGATACTCATAAAATTCTTCCGAAAGATCCTTTGGAGCATTCAGAAGCATCCGCCCACACGCCGCTGCGATTTTCTCGGCAGTGATGCTCTTGGAACTCAACCGATCCGGCAGCCTGTCCGCCCATACAGCGAGAGAGTTTGCCAAAATGATTTCATCGCAGCGATACCCTGCTTTAGTCAAAACCGAAAATTCGCGGCTGTCGGGCTTCACATTCATATACGGCAGTTTCATCAGCGTGCGCAGCACCAGGTCGGCTTTCCCGCGGTATTTCTTTGCCTGCTCTGCATAGAACCGGATGAACCATTCCAGCACACCAAAATCATATACCAGAGAAAGTGTTCGATTTTGTGTAAACAGGCGGCTCAGCTGGGTATGCATCGCCTCATAGCCGCGTTCCGTATCATCAAATAGCGACAGTACAAACAGGGCTTCTTCCGTTCTCATATACTCTCTTTCTGCCAGTTTCTCCAACAGGGCATGGCGCTGTGCCGCATCTGTTTCCAAAAGATACAGAGCGCCCTGCAGGTACACATCTTCTCCGGCAGACCGTCGCAATTTCTGGAGGAATGCTCCACGCTGGTTACCCACAAACATATTGTCAGACTGGATCGCACAGGTATTTCCCAGCGCCAGGGCCAGAGCGCGGAACACCTGGACATCATCGCCCAGTTTTTCCTCAAACCGCTCCAACACCTCGCCAGGGTAACGCAAATGGTATGGTTCAAAATAGCCGGACACATCCGTTTCCACCTGCCATATCTGCATCGCCCTTGTTTGTCGGTAAGTCCTTCTCGCCGTATCGTCCTGAGAAGTCTGTACTACCAATTCGGCAAAGGAATGGTAAAGCTCCAAATCAATAGCCCTCTGATATACCCGGTAAACCGGTATCCTGTCGATATGCATTAAAATCCCTCCTACTTGAAATCTTCCATAAAAGATATGGGGAGAGAGCCCTGTTTCGGCTCTCTCCCCATTGATTAACTGACAGCACACCGATGGTATGCTATATTATCTTACTCAGCACCAGCCATACTGAAAAACTCCGCAGGCGACAGCACTGTAACGCCCAAATCCCTGGCCTTGGATAACTTGCTGCCGGCATTTTCGCCGCAGACCAGATAATCCGTCTTCTTGGACACCGAGCTGCCGGCATGGGCGCCCAGTGATTCGATCAGGTCATTGATTCCGTCCCGGGTGTAGGGTTCCACCTTGCCGGTAACTACGATAGTCTTTCCTACAAAGGGATTATCCTGCACCCTGTCTTCGCTGTGTTCTGCCACAGCAGGCTTTTGAATATTCATCATAGTCTGTAACTCCTCCCAAATACAAAAATTATCTTCTACACAGAACCAGTCGTGGATATTGTTATGCAATGTCTCCCCGAAATCCGGAAGCTGCCGGAAATCATAGCCGCCATAGACCGCATCCCGAAACTCATCCAAATCATAGTGGAACACACGACCCAATACCTTGCTGGCAGTGTTGCCGATCATAGGAATATCCATAGAAATCAGATACCGCTCAAAGGTGGTGTTTCGGCTCTGTTGGATAGCGTCCCAAAGGCGCTGCCAGGACTTTTCACCAAACCCATCCATGCGGACGATTTCAGCCCGGTAACGATCCAGACGGTAAATATCCAGATAACTATGGATAAATCCCTGACCGATGAATTTTTCCAATGCAGCCTCCGACAGCCCTTCAATGTCCATTGCCTTCTGGCTGACAAAATGGACGAACTTTTTCAGCCGACGTGTCTCGCAGTCAGGGTTATCACAGTACAGCGTCTTGATGATGCGATCCTCGCCATTTTCGCCCTTTCCACTTGATTCATGGATGCGGGTAGGCTGTCCACAGCAGGGACAAACACGGGGAATCGTATCCACCATAGAGAAGCCGCCTCTGTCCAGATTTTCTTCCACGTGGGGAATGATCATGTTTCGTTTGCTTACCAGAATCCGATTTCCAGCCATCAGTTCCAGATCCTCAATAAAGGACAGGTTGTGCAGACTGGCCCTGCTGACCTCACAGCCATCGATTTCCACCGGCGTAAACACTGCTACCGGAGCAATCTCTCCAGTTCTGCCCGGCGTCCATTCGATGTACTGCAGCAGGCTCTCATGCAGGTCATCTTCAAACTTATAGGCCAGACCGTCCTTATAGTGATGTCCGGTGCGGCCGCAGCTCTGGGCATAGGCGATGTCGTTAAACGAAACCACGATACCGTCAATGGGGATATCTTTGTCAGTGGCATATTGCCTCAGCTGATAAATACCGGCTTCCACATTTTCCAATGTCAGTTTCTGCTTTGTGACCAGATACTTGCAGGGCTGGAACCCCAGCGCACGCAATTCCCGCAGCTTATCTGATTTCCGGGTCAGGTGCGGAAAGCCCTCCAGCACACCAAACGGCATGAAAACCAGCCGACGCTCCTGGCATGTCTTGGCATCCATCAGACGGATGGAACCAGCAGCCAGATTGCGGCCGTTTTTATAGGGCTTACCGCTGCTGTCCTGCAGGCTGGTCTTCAGTTCCTCAAAATCACTGGGTCTGATAAAGCCCTCACCCGTCACAACCAGTCTCTCTTTGTAGGTAATGTGGGAAGGAATACCGCTGATGGCTCGGGTGTTATGGGTAATGATCTCCCCTTCGTCACCATCGCCACGGGTAGCCGCCTCCAGAAGTTCTCCATTCTCATAGGTCAGCTTTACAGTCAGGCCATCCAGTTTGAGCATCAGCATCACCTGCTGCTCACCCATGAAATTCAGAAGAACCATACTGCTCTTAGTCTTATCCAAAGACAACAGCGGGATCTCATGTCTGGTTTTCTCCAGTCTGCTTACCGCAGGATAGCCTACTGTCTGGGTTGGCGAATTTGCCATTTGGATTCCCGTTTCCTGTTCCAGCTCTTTCAACTCGTCAAAGAGTCTGTCATAGACCTCATCTGACACACTGGGCGCATTGCGGTTATAATACTCATCCCGATAACGGTTGAGCCGGTCATTCAATTCTCTCTGCTTTTCAAAAATATTCCGTTCCATTATGCTGCCTCCTTTTCAAGTACCCGGAAGGACATAACCAGTTCTTCTTCCGTATGCTTCTGTTCACTGTCGAAAACACTGCAAACACCGTCTGTAAACTGCCAGTGGGCGGCTCTGCCCCACCAAAGGATTGGGCCGCGGCCGCCGTTCCCTCTGTTGGCAGACGCATCTGGCTGATTCGCTACGGTACTATAAAAGCCCTGCGTGTTTACCAGCGTAATGTTCCGTATCTGTCCAATACATTCCGGCCGGCAGTGATCCAATATCTCCAACTGCGTCCCTTCCCGAAGTGTCCTGCGCAGCTGATTCAGGTTTTTGATCATGCGCTTTTCTCCTTTCCCCGCCCCACAGGGCAATCCTGCTGTGCGGTATGCAGCCCATTTCTGCCGGCTGCATACCTGCCAAAATTCAATTCATGGACAATACGCTGAATGGCGTCATCATCGTCCCACGCTGCGTGAAGCGTATTCCGCTCTGGTCCGGCTCCCACATGGACACATACCTTTTCACTGCCAACCTGCAGCAGCACATCCTGTCGCCTGGCGCAAACCACTGCCAGATTTCCAATTTGTTTCATGCTCTGCTCCTTCCTTGTTCATCAATAGCCGGACACCCAAAGGATGCCCGGCCATTCTCATTTGTCACGCTGCAGCAGCCAGCGCCGGAGACTGGATGCTATCCGTGTTCTCCATCAGATCTGCCATCAGCACATCCACCAAAAGTTTTCCTGCCAAATGGCCGGTATGGATGATGACCCGATCCTTCTTCAACTGGATAAACTCCTTCTCACGAAGGACACGGCTCTCTGCAGCCAGCGCCTTGTCGCTTTCTGTCAGCCTGGCGGTAACCACCCGCTGCCACTTCTGCAGGAACTCTGTTGCCTGCTCAATGTCCTTCTTCTGCCGGTCATATTCCGTCCGTTTCTGCCGCACTGTTCCATCCGGCTCCACTTCCAGCGTGTAATAGGCATGGAAAGGATCATCCGTTTTACGCAGAAACATCACAAAGCTTTCTCGCCGCTCAATCCGATCCCAGTAGCGGTCGCTGCTTCCTACACAGTGATGGAGCGCACGCCCCTCGGTAATAATATCCAGAATACCGCTTGGCACCACTACCATATAATCCGCATCGGCGTACTCATATTTCGTTTTGATTTCCTGACAGATGGCATTAACATGGGGGAATTTCTCCTCCATCTCCTCGGCCTGCAGTTCAATATCCTTCTCCTGGCATTTGAGCACCAGATCATCATGGCGCCGCCGCAGCTTTCTGGTGCGATATACGATCTCATCATAAACATCCATGTGCAGTTTCTTTGCCATGGAAAGATAATCCTCCCATGTACGCAGTACCTCATGGCTGTTTCGCCGGAAAGATGGCATCTGACGCCGCACATAGTTATAGACCTGCACCATGCTCATGCGGTCGGCAATGAACTGGACATCCCTGGGCTTAATATCCTGCTGATACATCCACAAAAGGACATTATCCGGGATTTCCCTGCCGGTGCCCTTTTCATATTGCAGCCACCGCAGCAGATCACAGCCTCCATTATGGAGCCGAAGGCGCTGAAACCTTCTGCTGTCAAGTCCCAAGGCTTTGATCAGGCTCCCTGTACTACGGTTTTTGATAAGTTCACTGACCGTTCCGCAGGAACTGAAACATTCTCTGGTAAGCTTCGGCAGGCTCGCCTTGCTGATCTGTTCCATTTGCGGTATCCGTTCGAGCACAGCCAGATATTTTTCCGGATCAACGCTTTTCTGCTTCCGAATCCAGTTGACCAGCCCTGTGCATCGAAGTTCCTTCTGTTCCAGAGTTGGCAGCGTTTTGCCATAGACCCGTCCATTATGCGAACCAGACCAGTTGTAAGAACAGGGGGATCCGGAAATCCAACGCATATTGCGCTGCTTATACAACCCCCAATAGTAGGTTCTTGGCTTCCTTTCCTTGTCATAAATCGTGCGCCGGATTTCCTGGCAATAAAGTCTGGAGTTTGGAAGGCTTTCTTTTCTGTATGTCCGGTCAGCCTGAAATTCACGAACTACAAAGCCAACTTTGCATCGCTGGATCAGGTAGGCAAAATGTTTTTCTGTCTGCATATACCCCGCTCGTCCATAGGCTTTGAATACCACCGAATGGCGGCAACAACTACAGCGGCCTTTTTGATTGTGATGTGGATGTACCTTGATCGGTACTTCCTTTTCGCAGTAGGTACAATAACCTGTTTTGGCGCCGCCCTTTTTGTAGTGGTAGTAAATGTAATTTTGCCGGATGGCAACCTTATCCACCCATCGACTCCAGTCCTTCGGAAGTTCCGGCACCTGTTCCATATCTTTATCCCATGGATCAGTTTCCCGCCGGTGCCGCTGTTCGAGCTGTTCATCGCGCACATCCCGCTGAAACTGCAGGATGGCCTCTACCGCTTTTTTATCAATGTTCAGATATGTCTGTATAGATGTCTCATCTTCCTCGCTGATCCAGTAGGCTTTGGTATACCAGTATTGCCGCTTCCAGTCCAGTCTGTCCAACTTGGATTCGCACCATTTCTGTATCAGGCTGTTATAGGTAATAAACTGCCGCTTTTCTTTATCCAGATACACTTCATAGGCCGGATTACTCCCATCCAAGCGAAGATGCTCTGGGAAAAAGAAAGCCACCTTCAATATTCCATCCTGTTTGATACATCTCAGATAGGTATAATACTCACAGACTTCCCGAACATATCCGTAGTCAGTTTTTTCCTTTCTTGGCAGGTCTGAAGTCGCGATTTTCTTCATTTCATCCGTCGCTGTCAGATTGGGAAGTGCCATCAGGGCTCTTTTTTTCATCTCAATTCACCATCCTCTTTGTCAAATCTACGCCATACCACACATCAGGCAGTAATGTAACGCCGTCAATCCGGCCCACTGCAACCTGTACGATACTTTCCGAATCCGGAGCTTCCTTCGCAAAAGCAAGGATGTCTCCCAGTCTTCCGGTAGCAACGGGGTCTTTGCCCCGTACCACCGCATAACCGCAGTTCGCCATTGCCCGGTTGGCTGCCACATGGGAGCTCCACACCCTGCGCGGATGATCTACCATGTATGCCAAACCATGTAAAAACAACTCCTCTTTGGTTAGCCGCTTAATCACAGTCAGCTCCGTACAGGCGATTTTGGAGTCATGCTCATCTTCATCGATGTCGCCGCCGGCGTTGACGATATAATATTCCGAATGCTCCAGGCTGGAATAATAACTAAGGCAGTCAAGCGGGTCCTCCGCGCAGTGAAATCCATTTTCCCTGCAATTTGCTTTTTCAGTCGTATTGAGCCCCATCACAAACTGATAGCCACGGCATATCAGCCCGGGGCGAAAGCCCTTATAAGCAATCATTCTGCATTTTTCCTCCTTTGCCGGTTCAGCCTGCCTTTGCCATACCAAAATCCAGCAGCGACATCTGCCCATCCTGAGAAGGCTTTTTTTCCTCCTGCTTGGGTGCCGACTTGGGTTCCGTCTTTTTCTTCTCTGCCGCCTTCTTGGGTTTGTTCTTTGCAGAGGACTTCCCAGCATACGGCTTGGGAACAAACTTTTCCTCATCCTCATGGTCTTCCTTGGCATCAGGGTCACGGAAATAATCTTCCGCCCACTGATAGCACAGATCATCCGGCACATCGCAGCCATACGCCTGCTGTCCGGGACCAGGGCGGGTTCCGCTTGCTTTTAGTTCATCCTGTACATAATCCCAGGCTCTCCGGTTGATGTACTGGAAACAGCGAATCATGTTCTTTTTCGGATGCATTGTCAGACGGGCAAACGCCGTATCTTCCATACAGAGCATCTGAATATGCTCGGACACACACTCCTTCATATTGCGCCGCGTCAGTTTTTCCACATCAGTACTTACCCGCTGGGTAGAGGCCGCGATTACTTCTTCATCACTCATCGCTTCCAGACGGGCGATCTGCTCCTGCTCTGCGGCTTTCTTCGCCTGCTGTTTGGCGTCAAATTCCGCTTTGCGCTGGGCTTCAGCCGCCTCATGCTCCGCACGCTTTTTTTCTTCATCTTCTGCGGCGGGCGGTTGTGCCGAATTCCCCTCCTCAGCAGACTTCTCTTCCCCAGCAGGCGCTACTTCATCCGTAGGTTCCTCCTCTGCATCAGCCAAAGCAGTCTCACCGGCACAAACCGAAGCCGCCGATACTGGGACAGTGTCTGTACCTACAGGCGGCACAGGCAAAGATTCCATCTCCTCCAGCTCAAAGGCTTCATCATCCTCAAAGGCTGCAGACGAATCGAACATACCGTTTTGCTGCTCCATTGCTATTTCTGAAAAAACACCCATTGTAAAATCTCCTTTCGCAAAAAAGGCATGGAGCAGGCCGTTATGATCCTTTCCATGCCATTGTGTGTTGCTCACAGCACATATAAAAGTGTGCTGAAGCTGTCAAAACAGTAGCAGACCACGCCAGTATACTGCCTTGACCATTCCTTGATTTTGTCCTGCACCTCCTGCGCAACCTTTTGATTGCTCATATTCCATGGCGGAGGTACCGTTACGGTAAAGTAGCCATTCTCCAGACAACTTCTGACATCTGCCGGAAGGCCGGAACACTGCTCATACAGTGCTGCAATCTGACTTTTCTTCTTTTCTGCAATACGCATCTGACCCCTATCCCTTCATTCCTGTTTTTGAGCAGGCTCCGGAAGTCTTTTACACAAGAATGGGGAGAAGCGTACCGGTGCAAAATCCCGGCAGTCATTCACATAGAAGTATGTGCGTTTGCCTTGGCAGTCCAGTTCCACCACATCAGATGGAGCCAACGGACGACCTCTGTAATCTTCCGGCAAATGTTCATTGTAGTCCAGGAACAGACGCCCCAGCACTTCCATGTCATTCTGACCCTTTGGGCAACAGACCTCTGCGCTCCATACCGTCTGATAGGCGGCGGCAGGCGGCTGTTCATATCCAGCCTTACGCAGTGCATCCAGTTGCTTGAACGCGAAAGGTACCGTCTGTGTCTCACCCAGGCAAAGCTGGTAAATGCAAAATCTCCGGAAAACTCTCTGGCTGTCCAGAATATCCTTCAGCGCCTGATTGCCTTGAGCAAGAAATATCTGATACTCTTCCTTTGTCAGCCCCAGATACTCTGTCAGGTCCAAATCTTTCTCCGCTCTGGTGTGCCAAAGCTCGACGCAGCCATCTATATAGGTAAAATCACACTTACCGCACAGATATTGCTGCTTAAAATTCATTCTCTGCACCTCCTTTTCCTTCTGTTCTTTCTCCCGAAGGGCAAGCTGCCAATCATCAAACCCTTTATAATTCGGATTCCAGGTCAGCCGACGACATGCCATTCCATTTTTTCGGGCCATCAGATAGATCTTAGATGCCCCATTAGAGGTCATTTGGTTACTGTACTTATCCATATCATGAGCCTCAATGATCTCCTCAGTGCCATTCTGTGCCAACAGTGCAAACAGCGTATCCAACTGGCTGGTGTTGTTTGCACCGGCAATCGCCACAAAAGTCCGGTTTGTCAGGCAGTGTGAGATGTCTGCTTTCAGCAGTCCTTCAATGACATAGACCACCCGGGCAGATGGATCTCCTATAAAATGTACCGGACTCCCGGATGTAACACCCATATTTTTGGACGAGGACGAAAACCAGATGTATTTGGCTCCTGCCTTATTCGGCGGATCATCTTTTTGCTTGAGCGGAATATCCAAAAGGATCTGCAGGCCGTGTATCATACCGTCGTATCCCACAGCCGGAATCAAAATCCCTGCGTTTTTTCGGTAGAAGTTCATGGTCCAGCGCCCGCTGTCATCCAGATAAAAGCCGGGCACTCCCTCCACCTTGCATCCCTGTTTCATCAGCCGCTCGGTAATGGAGCGGCAAAGGAATGGGGGTGGAGTGCTCTTGAACCCGATCCTATCAATCTGTTCATCCGACAGTCCCCGTTTTGGGGAGTGCAGATGGTTGCGGTGGGCAGGCTGAAGAGGCAGCATAGCGAGCAGCAGCGAAAGCGTTTGATGGATTTCCTGTCCGCTGGCCCGTTCTGCTTGCTGCACTGTTTTTAGTTCGCCCCTCCTCTCATATCCGGCAAGGTCGGTCTGAGTCCCCGAAACCGGGGACCCAGTACCAGCCTGCTGGTTTCCTGCCATCTCATATCCAGAGTTCGGCCGTTCCCTGTGAAAATCGTTGCACAGGGCTTCTCCTATCTCCCAATACGCATCGGATGTAGTCGTATTGTTTAGCCGCGCATAAAGCGCAAGCATACCGCCATGCTCATCACAATAATTGCACCGCCAGACATTTTTGACGAAATTCACATTCATCTTGCCGCGGCGGTCACCACAAAACGGGCAATCCACATATACACTGTTTGCCTGTCGGCGTCTGATTCGCAGATGTAGAAGTTCCACTACATCCATAATACCGAACGGAAAATCTCCTGGATATGAGTCCATCTGTTCTCCCTCCCTTCTTGGCCCCATAGATGGGGCTGCTTATCATCCGGCTTTCTGTGCGGCCATACCATCGAGCATGATCTGCGCCGCAGCACGAACGATATTGTTGGTACTCTTGTTACCAGGGGTGAGATAGAATTTCAGACTCACCGGACGCTCCTTGGCAACTGTTGCCATGGTTTTTCCTTTGCTCAGACCGCTATCCACCACCACATTCTGCGCTTCTTCAAAGGTCATTACCTTCAAGATATCTTCTACCGGAGTGCTCTCCGTATAAGAAGGCGCCAGGGGCTGATTAGGTGCTTCCTGCTGAACAACAGGCGCCACAGGCAGTTCTTCCGGTTCATCCGATTGGAATACGGGTGCGGCCGGCTGCTCAGACACATCATCCTGTTTTGGACTGCTATCCAATGTAACCTCACGGTTGGGTACCGGCAGCTCCATATTGGGAGCATTCTCCTCTACCTTGCCGACAGGCAGCGTATCCATATTCTCCTTCTCTTCTGCAGCCATCTGCTGGACAGTGGGCTGTACCGGAGAAACCGGGGACTGTTCATTCTGAACCGGCTTTGCCGCAGGTTTCTGAATAGGCGCCGGACGAGCAGGCGCATTACGGCGCTCTACGGCGTTCTGAGGCGTTCTCTCCAGCTGGGCATGAACTTCCCCACCAGATTGCCGCAGCGCCGCTCCAGGGGCTTCTACGGGCCTCTGCGCCGCATTTGGCATCGGTTGCTGGATATGAGCTGTCCCGGAAAGCGGAATACTGCTTCCAAACACCTTGCCCGTACTGTCAACAGCAACATCGGCAAACTGCAGACCAAAACCGGCATCCGACAGCGCAGCACTCAATGCCTCATCCTGGGCAGCCTGCACATAGTCGGTACCTTCTTCCGCACTGTGCTGCGAGATGTAACTGCTAATGGGCTCTGCATCACTGCGGTCCAGATAGACTCTGGCCTCCATAATCGCAAGCTGTTCCGTGATCCGCAGGGTAGTCAGTTTCATGCGGCCCTGGGGGTGGCGCAGACGGAACCACAGTTTCTGATAAGGCAATTCCAACTGCAGCATTTCCTCATTTGTCTTTCTGGACACCTTATGGCGCAGAAATTTGAGCGGGTCAAAGCCCGGCACCTTGTTCAGTTCTGCCACTGCCGGAATTGTTTTGTACATCATAGGCATCGGATTACTTTTTTCGTTCATGTTGGAAACTCCTTTCTGACATAAAAATAGGAGACGCCAAGTGCTATTTCTGCATCTGACCTCTCTTTTTTAACTTGCGTTCTTCAATTGTTCTTCCAATGCAGCTGGAATGGGGATACCGGCTTTCTTTGCGTAGGCTTTGAAATACATCTGGATACGCATACCCAGCAGCGTATTTCGCTTTCCAATCTCATTACGATGGATTGCCATAAACAATACCTGTTTCTGCCCAATCAGCACCACCCGCTTTTTAGCGCGCGTGATTCCAGTGTAGAGCAGATTACGATACATCATGATAGTGTGCGCTTTGAGCAGCGGCATAATGACTGTTTCATACTCAGAGCCCATAGCCTTGTGGATCGTAGTAGCATAAGCCAGATCCACATTGCTCAAATCATCTACGCCATATTCCAGCGTCCTGCCAGCACCAAAATCCATGCCGATCTTTTTGCCCTGGTCAGTGTCCTTAATATACCGGATGAAACCCAAATCACCATTAGATACCTTTTCTGTGTTCTTGGTCTGCATGATGCGGTCATTGATCCGGAATATCTTGGGGCCAAACTTGATTTCCTCCTCCGCAGAGCGGAATGGGTTGACCAATTCACGAATGGTCTCATTCAGCTGTTCCGACGACGCGGCGCCTTCTGAACGGAAAGGTGAAAGAATCTGCACATTCTCAATGCCACTCTCCTGTATCTCCAAACAATACCGTTCTGTAATCTTTTCAGCGGTGTCTTCCTGACTATCACCAGACACGAAAACAAAGTCCGGTCCGTAAAACAGTTTGGTATTGCCCTCGTTGATAAATTTGGCATTATAGGCAATCAGACTATCCTTCGACTGACGGAAAATCTGATCCAGCACCGTTACTGGGACGATTTTGGTTTCGATGATTTCACGAAACACATTTCCGGCTCCTACGCTCGGAAGCTGATCTGGGTCGCCTACCAGCACGATTCTGGCATTTATCTTCATGCGTTCAAAAAATTTCTCAGCAAGCCACATATCCACCATGGAAAACTCATCCACAATGATTAAATCGGCCGACAGTGGCTCTGACTTTCTGTTCCGGCTACCCTCATCCTCTTCACTGGTCAGTCCCAGACCACTGTGTAATGTTCGGGCATCCTCAAAGCCGGTACTCTCCGACATCCTGCGGCTTGCCCGACCGGTAGGTGCCATAAGAGCAATTTTGCCATCAGGGTACAGCCGCCGGTAAACCTCAAGTATCGTCCGCAGCACTGTTGTTTTACCAGTACCAGGAGAACCCGTAATCACTGACAAGCCATGCCTAAATGCTGCATAGACCGCAGCCTCCTGCTGTGCAGACAAGCGCAGTCCCATTTCAACCTTGACCTGTTCCAGTACCGGCGCAATATGCTCTACTGGCATCTGGGCGACCAGACGCTGGGCGATCCGGCGCGCCGTTTCGTCCTCTTGGGCAAACACTCTGGGAAGATAGATATTATCCTTCACGGAAACGATTGCTCCATTCAGGATCATTTCCTGCATCATATCCCTGACTTCCTGCTGATGCAGGCGAAGCTCCGGTACAGGTATCTTCTCATTGAGCAGTTTCAGCGCTGATTTCTCCAGTTCTTCAGAACTGATGTACAGATGGCCTCGTTTACTCTTGCCCTCATCCAGCGCACAAAAGACAGCCCCTTTGATACGCATAGGGTCATGGAGATTGCCCCCGCTCTTTTGTACGATTGCATCTACCCGCCGAAATCCAAAGCCGGAGATCTGGCAAAGCTCAAATGGGCTCTTTTCCAAAATCTCTACGCTGGTCGGGCCGAAATATTGATATATTTTCAATGCCGTCTTGGGAGTAATCTTAAACGGTGCCAGCAAGGTCATAATTCCTTGGAGCATACGGTTTTCTGCATAAGAAGCTTTGATGTCCTCCAATTTATTTTCCGTAATGCCCCGGATCTCCAACAGCCGCTCCGGCTGGTGTTCCAGAATATCCAGTGTGTCCACACCGAACCGCTCCACAATGTCTGCGGCGGTTTTGGGACCAATCCCTTTGATAAGCCCGGAGGCAAGATAGCCCTCTACGCCGTTTTTTGTTCTGGGCACAATTTCACGCCACTGCTCCACCTGGAGCTGGACACCATACTTGCCTTTTGCCCATTCCCCATCCAGTTCCAACTCTACCGCATCTGTCCGTGGAATCTCATACCCCACAGCTGTAAAGCGGATCAAATGGTCTTTGTACCGCCTGTTTGACCTGGCCTCAGCTGGCACGCTCTGGTCTGCGGTTTTTACACTGACGATACAAAACTTATTGGCAGGATTATAAAAAATCGTCCCGTCGTAGGTACCAATACAATTCATCCTTTTTCACCTCACTAAGCGGCCTCCATAATCGAGGCTCTAACACTGAACCGTCTGGATTCGGATACTGTAACAAACTGTTCGTAAATATCCGGATGCTCCAGTTTCAACCGAAGCAGGTTATCCTTGTCGATGATGGACTTGCGAACAGGGGTATAGGTAACCGTATAGTTCACTCCCTCCTGCTCACAGACTGCAGTACAGCTGGTACCCATTTCCGCAATCAACAGCGCCTTCAGACGCTGAATATCCTTGTCGATTTCTTTGGAGTACACCTCTGCATTTTTCTTTTCATCCAGAAGCCGCAAATACTGCATGAGTTTTGCAGTCATATCCAGGTCGAGTGCAACGGCCGGGGCATTTTTATCTGCCGGGCCAAAGTGTTTGCGTGCGCTCTCAATAATCAAGGCCCCACTTTCTGTATAGGGCGGCGGCACATGGCGCTGCACATGGTTTTCCCAGAAATACTGCTCCAAAAAGACCATCTCAGCCTCATACTCGAAATCACGCTTGACCTCCCGGATAATAACTTCCTCCTCGTTGTTACCATACAGGCAGCAAAAGAAACATCGGTCAAGATCCGTTACTGCCATATAATGACGCCCCTGAGATTCATAGTAGACTGGAACAGTCTCCTTCCCATTCATCCACCAGTTATCTCTGGCATTATAGTTTGTGGTCTTGATCTCAAGGATCGCTGTGGTGCCATCCGGCAGTTCCACAAAGTAGTCCACATCAGCCAGCATCCAAGGATACTGTGGGTGCTGGAACATCTTTTTGATTTGGTAGACCCGATATCCGGTTTTCCGCTCGAATATCTTTGCTACCAGAGGCTCCAGCAAATGCCCCATTTCCATGGCAACCCAGTTGCCCTCATCATCTTCCACTGACGCTATGTTCAGTTTGTCGTAGTACAGATCCCTGGCTGTCCGGAATGGAGAAGTGCCAAAGATCGCCGATACATCGCTGCCGCCGATTCCACGGCGCCGGTAATCCAGCCAGTCTTCTTCTGAAATATCTGCCGTTTCTACCAGCACCAGCGGTTCATGCCGCTTTCGTTCAGCACTATTGCTGCCGGACATATCAAATCCCCCTTCGTGATCTTCGGGGCAAAATAACTGCCCTCGCCATTGGTGCAACATTTCGGGGCCGGAGCGAAGATACTGCCTGTCTCTTCATCTTCCAGTCCGTGGAATGTGCCGGCTTGACCCGCCGACCATTCTGCTTTCTTTTCTGCTTCACATTCATGTACATGACCTGCCTTTCTCAGTTTTGATTTATCCATAAAGCCCTTTCAGGCTTACAGGCAATAAAAAAGCGAGAATGACAGACGGCATAAAGCCTGGCGCCCATAGTTGCCTATGAACCGATGTCATTCTCGCAATGGTGGGTAAATCCCATAAAATAAAAAAGCCAGCAATATACCGGCCTGAAAAGGCGCAGTGATACTACTGACACAAGTACAAAATTAACAGCGTGTGCAATGCAGTCATTACTCCGCAACACAAGCCCTAAAGCCTGTGTACCCTGACGGGCAACGCACAAAAATCAATTACATTGCAATTCTAACACAATATATAGTGCTTGTCAATTCAAATATTCTATATATTGATTTTTGGATTTTCTTTAAATTTTCTTTCCTCTTTGCAGAAGTTCTTTCTTCCCTGCCTATTTATAGGATGTATCGGATCATTTGGTAATACCGGATGATCCCTACACTCTTTTAGTACCTTGACAAGTTCATAACCTCTATGGGGAGTTATACAGGAATTCTGGACAGTGTGCGATGACCACAGAAGCGCGCCCATAATCGAAGTGCTGCACAGCAGCAGCCTGAAATACACGGCAGAACCGTTCTGGCGTAGGAAATGGCCCCATTAGAGTTCTTTTGTTATTTCAATACCTCCTGACCTCAAGACCGTTTTCATTGTTTTTGTTGAAAACCTTCTTCTACAAATCGTAAGGGATCATTGTAATCGAAAAAAGGAGGACGATTATGGAGAAAAGAAAACCGAATGACCTACCGCCGGAGCAGTGCTTGGCTGTTGATACCGATACCCTTTGCAAACTGTTGTGCTGTGGAAGGCACACTGCAGTACAGATTGGGGATCTTGCCAATGCACGCATTACCATGAACACCCGTGTCCTATGGAGTGTCCAGCGTATCAAAGAATATCTTTATGATATTTCCGGCTAAATAACCATGCCAGTAAGGCGCACTACACTTTTATAATCAGGAGGTACCAGTAATGGCAAAAGTGAGAAAAGACAACAAAGGACGAAATCTTCGGCCTGGAGAAACACAACGGGCAGATGGCAGCTATATGTATGTCTACAAATTAGGCACTAAAAAGAAATATCTTTACGACTCCGATCTCGCAAGTCTTCGTGTCAAAGAAAAGCAGATCAACAAAGATAAGGATGATGGCATCCGTACTCAGGAAGCCATGAAGCTTACCCTGAATGATATGTTCAAGGTCTACATGAATAACAACATCAAACTGAAGCCCTCTACCAGAGCAAATTATCTTTACCTGTGGGACTTCTATGTGAAAGAAGAGCCTTTCGCTAACATGCCTCTGCCACAAATCCACAGAAGTGATATTCTCGCGTTTTATACCAAACTGCTGAAACACGGTTTTGCTATCAACTCACTGGAGAGCATCAACACCATTGTTCACCCTACGCTTGAAATGGCCGTGGACGACGATTACATCCGCAAAAATCCCAGCAAGGGCATTTACCGCAAGCTCAAGACGGACGGCAGCGCTCCAAAGCCTAAACGGCGGATCGCACTCACTAAAACGCAACAGCAGAATTTCCTGCGTTTTATTGCCAAGTCCCCTACATACAGCCATTGGCTCCCCATCATGACTGTGCTCCTTGGAACAGGAATGCGTGTAGCAGAATGTACCGGCATTACCAAAAGCGATATTAACTTGAGCGAAAACACAATCTCGGTCAACCACAACTTAATCTACCGGGTCATTGACGGAAAAGCCGGATTTCACATTACCACTCCCAAAACTGAGAGCGGTACACGAATTATCCCTATCCTCTATCCAGAGGTGGCCGAGCAGCTTCGCCTCCAGATTGAAACCATCGACGCATTGTATCCAGACGATCAACTGGTGTTAGGAGGAGTTCACGGTTTTGTTTTCCGCAACCGAACCGGCTCATTCATGAGCGCCCACAATATCAATCGGGCGATTGAGAGAATCAGCGTAACTTACAACATGGAGGAAATGGATCAGGCTGAACTGGAAGACCGTGAACCGGATCTGCTCCCTCATTTTAGTGTTCACAACTTGCGGCACACCTTCTGTACCCGGCTCTGCGAAAGCACCAACGATGTTAAATTCATTCAGCAAGTCATGGGGCATGCCGATTTCTCTACTACAATGGACATCTACACCCATATCACACAAGAGAATATGCAGGAGAAGGCAAAAAACATTAGTGTGAACATGAAGCTGATGTAAAAAGAAAGGCGAATCTGCATTTTATAAGCAGATCCGCCTTTCATATTGCTTCATCCGGTTTCGTAGGGTCTCGCGCAAAAGTTGTAGAAAAGTTGTAGTAACGCGATTTTTTGTAGTAAATGACCTCTTTAGTACAGCTTTGCTCCTGCCGGAATACTGTCATCCAGCATCAAAAGATTTAAGCCTTCCCGTCCGTCATACTCGTACACTGCGGAAATCAGCATACCCTCGGAATCAATACCCATCATCTTTCTCGGCGGCAGGTTTGTGATTGCCACACAGGTCTTACCAACCAGCTCTTCCGGCTCGTAATACTCGTGAATACCGCTTAAAATGGTGCGTTTCCGGTCTGTTCCGTCATTCAGTGTGAATTTCAGGAGCTTCTTGGACTTCGGCACTGCCTCACAGGCTTCGATCTTAACCACTCTGAAATCAGACTTGCTGAATGTCTCAAAGTCTACATCATCTGCAAACAAAGGCTCGATTTTCACCTTGGAAAGATCAATCTGTACGCTTGGCGCGGACACGGTTGCAGCCTCTGCAGAACCATTTACCGCTGCTTTTTCGGCTTTGTTTTCAGCCCGCTTTGGTTCCAGGGTCTTCATTGTCGGGAACAGCAGAACATCACGGATGGCAGGGGAGTTGGTCAGCAGCATTACCAGACGGTCGATACCGTATCCGATACCGCCGGTAGGAGGCATACCGATCTCCAGTGCGTTCATGAAATCTTCATCGGTGGTGTTGGCTTCCTCATCGCCGGCTGCCAGTGCAGCTTCCTGCGCCTTGAAACGCTCTCTCTGGTCGATGGGATCATTTAATTCGGAATAAGCGTTACACATCTCACGTCCATAGATGAACAGTTCGAAACGCTCTACATAATCGGGCTTATCCGGCTTTCTCTTGGTCAGAGGAGATATCTCTACCGGATGATCCATGATGAATACAGGCTGGATCAGATGCTCTTCTACGAACTCCTCGAAGAACAGGTTCAGGATATCGCCCTTGGCATGACGCTCTTCGTAGTGTACACCCTTCTCGTCTGCCAGCTTCTTCGCTGCTGCGGTGTCGGGGATCTGGTCGAAGTCAACGCCTGCGTATTTTTTGACAGCATCTACCATGGTCAGTCTCTCGAAAGGCTTGCCCAGGTCGATGGTCTCTTCTGCGTAAGGAATCACGGTGGTACCGCATACTTCCTGTGCCACATAGCGGAACATGTTCTCAGTCAGATCCATCATTCCGTAATAGTCGGTGTATGCCTGGTACAGCTCCATCAGTGTGAATTCCGGATTGTGTCTGGTGTCCAGACCTTCGTTACGGAATACACGGCCGATCTCGAAGACACGCTCCATGCCGCCGACGATCAGTCTCTTCAGGTACAGCTCCAAGGAGATACGCAGCTTCACGTCCTCATCCAGCGCATTGTAATGGGTCTCGAAAGGTCTTGCAGCTGCACCGCCGGCATTGGATACCAGCATGGGAGTCTCTACTTCCAGGAAACCCTGTCCGTCCAGATAACGGCGGATGGCACTGATAATTCTGGAACGCTTTACGAAAGTATCCTTAACGTCCTGATTCATGATCAGGTCGGTATAACGCTGACGATAACGGATATCGGTATTGGTCAGGCCGTGGAACTTCTCAGGCAGGATCTGTAAGCTCTTGGACAGCAGTGTTACCTTTGCCGCATGTATGGAGGTCTCGCCGGTCTTGGTCTTGAAGACTTCACCCTCGATACCTACGATATCGCCCACATCGTACTTCTTGAAATCCGCATAGGACTCTTCACCGATGCTGTCTCTAGCCACATATACCTGGATATTGCCGGGCAGATCCTGTACATTACAGAAGGATGCCTTACCCATGACACGTTTGGACATCACACGTCCGGCGATGCGGACGGTCTTGCCTTCCAGTTCCTCGAAATTGTTCTTGATATCGGTGCTGTGATGGGTCACATCATATTTGGTGATCTGAAAAGGATCCTTGCCTGCTTCCTGCAGGTTCGCCAGCTTCTCACGCTTTACCTTCAACAGTTGGTGAATGTCCTGTTCCTGTACCTTTGTGTTCTGTGTATCTGCCACTTTTTTCCACTCCTTACTCTATCTTACTTAGTCAACATTACTTCTCTGGATCTCCAGAATTTTATATGCGAATACACCTGCGGGTGTCTCTACTTCTACGGTATCGCCGACCTTATGACCGATCAGTGCCTTACCTACGGGGCTTTCGTTGGAAATCTTACCCTTTAAGCTGTTGGCCTCGGTGGAACCTACGATCTTGTAATCCAGTTCTTCACTATACTCCACATCCAGAATCTTAACGATACATCCGATGTTGATCTTGTCCAGATCTACCTCATCCTCTACAACGACTTCTGCGTTCTTCAGGATCTTCTCCAGTTCTTCGATACGGGCTTCGATGTCTCTCTGCTCATCCTTCGCTGCATCGTACTCAGCATTCTCGGACAGGTCTCCCTGCTCTCTTGCTTCCTTGATCTTCTGGGCTACTTCCTGACGCTTTACCACCTTCAGATCGTGTAACTCTTCCTCATATTTTCTGAGGCCTTCGTAGGTCAAAATGTTTTTCTTTTCCTGCATGATACCGCACCTTCCTGTTTTCTATATTTTGTACTGCCGACACTCCCGGCAACTATACTAGCCTAATCAACCGAGTTATTATACCCATTTTTGCTGATGGTGTCAAGGTATTCCCGGGCTTTTCGAGGGTCTTTCCACTCTTTTTTCATGGAAAAATAACGGATCTGCGGACATTGTACCAGGGCCCGGTGCTCCTTGTACTCCGATGCCGGAAAATCCAGCCAGATACTGCCTGCTGCCAGTCCGCCGCCGTAGACCTTTTCATTGTCGCAAAAATCCAGTACCACGCAGGGTTTCGTCCCCTGCAGACGTACTCGTCCGTAGTCCGCATTTTCCGCAAGCAGCCGGATCTCCGGGATCAGACCGTACTCATCCTCCAGTTCCCCGGTCAGCCACTCTTCCTCCTCCCGGTATTCTCTTTCCGTAAGATACCATTTCATGCTCTGCAATCTGGCAGCATAGCGGAGCACGACATAAGGCAGATACGGATTTCTCCCCAGCAGGACCAGATCCGGCCACGCCGGATAGCCGCCCGCTCTCTCCCCGTAGCGCAGCAGATGTTCGATCCACTCCTGTTGCAGATAATCCCGGAATTCCCTTCCGAAATAAAAAGAAAGAGGCTCACGGCACACCACATAGGTGTGATCCGGATCCTCTGTCAGTTCCTGTAATTGTTCCCGGAGCTTTAGCTCCGTGAGCTTTAGCTCCGTGAGTGCCAGTTCCGCCTGTTTTTCTTCCATGCCTTCCGTTCTGGCTACCGACACTCTGACCAGATGATAGTCCGGGAAAAAATATTCCGTCCGGCTCACAGTCACCACAGGGCGCCGGTCTTCTCCCTTTTTCCACAGGAAGGGCAAAAATTTCTTCAGTTTTCCCCGGCGCAGTTCCGCTTTTTCCTCCGGCGGTGTCCCGCACATCGCTGTCCGTCGCGCCGGATAGAGATACAAAATAGTGTCCATGCTTCATTGTATGCAGTCATCCCAATTATATGCACCACACCGCGCACAACATCATATCATGCAAGGTCTGCCTCATAATGCATTGCTGTATCCAAAATCCGCACTACACTTCGTCCGGAAAGATTTCCTGCACTCCCCGGATCAGTTCGTCCATTTTCTCCATGGTATTGATGGTCTGGCGGAAATGAGCGGAATGGGGCATTCCCACCGTATACCAGGACAGGTGCTTGCGCATCTCCCGGACACCGGTGTATTCTCCCTTGTATTCCAGCTGCAATGCCGCATGGCGCAGGATCATTTCCCGCTTCTCCCGGTTCGTGGGTCTTGCCGGGATCGTGCCGTTTTCCAGATAGGATACCACCTCCCGGAAAATCCAGGGATTTCCTTCTGCCGCCCGGCCGATCATGACACCATCGCAGCCGGTCTGTTCCAGAATGGCTTTTGCTTTTTCCGGGCTGTCCACATCCCCGTTGCCGATCACTGGAATCTTCACTGCATCCTTCACCTGTGCGATGATATCCCAGTCTGCCTGTCCGCTGTAGTACTGGGCTCTGGTCCGTCCGTGCACCGCCACCGCTGCCACACCACAGGCTTCCGCAATCTTCGCGATCTCCACGGCATTGACATGGTCATCATCAAAGCCCTTGCGGATCTTCACTGTCACCGGCTTATCGATGGCTTTTACCAGTGCGGTCAGAATCTGCTCCACCAGCTTCGGATCCTTCATCAGCGCGGAGCCTTCGCCGTTGTTCACGACCTTCGGCACCGGGCAGCCCATATTCAGATCCAGTATGGAAAAAGGACGTTCCTCGATCCGTTTTGCTATCTCCGCAAGGATCTGGGGATCTGAGCCGAACAGCTGCAGGGAAGCCGGCACTTCCTCGGGATGGATTTCCATGAGACTGTCCGTATTTTTATTGTTATAATATATGGCTTTGGCACTGACCATTTCCATGCACACCAGCGCCGCTCCCATCTCCCTGCAAAGCAGGCGGAACGGCAGGTCGGATACTCCCGCCATGGGTGCCAGGATCACCGGGTTGTCCAGGGTCACATTACCAATCTGTAATTTTTTCATGCTGTCCTTCCTATTTCTTTTTGTTTCTGTTTCCTTTCCCTACTACTCACAATACCCCCTGCGATCCTCCCGATGCCACCCGCCAGCAGACGGCCGTAATACTCCATACTGCATGCCGCGCTGGGAAGGATCATGACGATATAGGGATACACATAACGGCTCTTGGCCTCCCAGAGGATCGTAATGAAAAAGCCGCCCAGAAAAATAATCCCCGGAAGTACCTGTACACCTTTCAGTTTTCCCAGCAGGATCCTCAAATAATATCCGAAAACCGCCAGATATACCATTCCCTGAAAACGGTTCAGGAATGCCAGTGCTCTTTCATTGGCCTGTCCGGTATAGAGGTCTTCCACCCAGCCTTGCGGCCGGTACTGGTATCTGGTCTGGTTAAAGCTGCAATAAGTAGGCTCAATCCACTGGATCAGCAGTTTCTCCTTGAGAAACGTAACGGCTGCCACGGGATCCTCCTGCCATTTTGCCAGACACTGCCTGATATCTCCTTTGGCCACTTCTGCTGCCTCTATGCTGTCATACCCGGCCTGCAGATAAGTGTCCAGATTATAGTCATTGTAGGTTCCCGGCCCCTTCAGGGCGTCGGGATTCTCCTGCATTCCCATGGCAACCCACAGAACATACGGAGCACCGGAACCATATTCCCGGTCAAGCTGTCCTTCCGCCATGTGACAGAGAGTCGTTTTCCCCAGCAGCATAACTACCAGTACCACACAGAGAGCCGGCAGCCCCTGCCATTTTTTACTGCGAAGCAGCACCAGGATCTGCATGATGACCATGGCGATCCATACCACCAGCAATACATTTCTGGTCGCATACGCCAGTCCCATGAACAACGCGACGGCACTCCACAGCAGTCCCTTCTGCCACACCTTTCCCTCCGGCCGGTTGGCCATCAGGTAACACCAGATGGCACACAGGACGCTGCAGGTTCCGATACTCTCACCATAGATAAACAAAGCATAGCAATACACCGGCAGGAACAAAAGCTCCGCCACAAGATACAGCAGTTCCGCTGCCCGGCTTCCCGACAGTTCCCGCACGATCCTGAATCCCACATACAGCGTGATGCCTCCGCAGACCGCCTGTACCTGTTGGATCACGAGCCGTTCCGTGGAGCCTGCCACACGGAAGATTAAGGCGAAGATCTCCGCCAATCCCAGCTGGAACGGATAGATACCATAGTAATCCTGTGCCAGCACCCATTCCGCATCACCGTCCGCCAGTGCCATAGCTGCTCTTTGCACATAATACTGGTCCGCAATGCTCTCCGCTCCGGCGGCCCTCGCAAGCCTTATCCCTAGAATCACTGCTGTCACAGCTCCCAGAACTGCCAGCAGATGCAGTGCCCACGCCGGGATCTTTTTCATCACTCCGGACAGAGCCCCGCATACCGCCACCAGCACTACGCCGACAAGAGCATTCCAGAGGATACTGTCTTTTTCATCCAGATAATATTCCGGTTCCACCAGCCTCTTCGTATATTTCCAGGAATAAAACAGCAGGAACAGCATTACTGCTGTTCCGATGGCTGCCATAATCTTTGTTGCTGCTTTTTCCAGCTTTATCATGTCATTCCCCTATCAACGTCTGTTCTTGTCGTAGATGATCCGCAGTCCATCCAGTGTCAGAGAACTGTCATAGATATCAATGCTGTCGGTCTCGTCCGCAATGGCACGGCCTAAGCCTCCGGTGGCCACGACCTTCAGCTCCGCAAGCCCGCTCTCTTCCTTTACCTTGCGGATAATGTATTCCGTCTGGCCGATCTGACCGTACATGAGTCCTGCCTGCATACTGGTAATGGTCTCCTGTGCCAGGATGGTCTTCGGCTTACGGATTTCAATATTCGGCAGCTTCGCCGTCTCTTTCCACAGAGCCTCCGAACTGATCCGGATACCGGGAGCAGTGATTCCTGCAGTAAAACGTCCGTCCTCCGTGATCAGATCATAGGTGGTCGCCGTACCGAAATCCAGTACCAGCACCGGTCCGCCGTATTTCACATAAGCTGCCACCGCATCCACGATACGGTCTGCACCGATGGCCCGGGGATCCTCGGTAGCGACCTTGATGCCGCTCTTCACACCGGGACCCACGATCAATGGCTTTAGCTTGAGATAACGGATGATGGAACTGGTCAGGGAATGCATCACATCCGGCACTACGCTGGCAATGATGGTTCCCTCGATGTCCGTCACTTCGATACCGTTATTTTTTAGCAGCTGGGTGATCATGATCCCGTATTCATCTGAGGTTCTGGGGGTCTTCGTCATGATCCGGAAGGTGGCTTCCATCTTTTTCCCCTGAAAGACACCCATGGTCATATTCGTGTTGCCTACATCAATGACAAAAATCATTCATCGTCCTCCTCATCCAGCAATGCGGATACATCTTCTTTTTTGATAAACACACGGTAATACAGACTCAGGGACTCGAAAAGCTCCTGTCTGCTCCTACGGATCTCAGAGATCAACAGTCCGGAAGAGATCTCATCATAATAGATGTCATCATCATCCGCATTGGTCTCCATGACCACATTTCCATCCTCCTCAAAGGCAATGGTAAAGACACCGCCCACTTCCTCGGTGAAGAGCACGCAGATCACATGCAGCTCCTGCTTGATGGAATCCGGAATCATCTTAAATTGTTCTTCGTTAAAATAATATTTCTTCTCATAGGCGTTGGCGCCGCAGAGTACGATCTTGTTCTCGTCCATAGTTCTATATCCTGTTCTGTCTCAATTCTGTCACGGACTATCTGTTCCGGTCTTTTTATTCCGGTCTTTCCATCCGGCTGTCCGTCCTGCCTTCTGCCATCCCGGAAAATGCTATACCTGCCTACACATACCCATAGATTCCGCGGACCGATACCTCTCCGGCATAGACTTCCTCCACGGTGCCGTCCGGTCTCTCCACCAGAAGCTCTCCCTGGTCGTTGATGCCTCTGGCAATGCCACGGTATTCGCCCTTGGGATCCAGCACGCAGACTTCCCTGTCCTGATTTACCAGAAGTTCCGCATAGGAGGCCCGCAGACCTTTCAGGTCATGGGTCTGTAAAAAGATCTCATAATCTTCCTCGAAGGCTTCCATAATATCCGCAATCAGCTGACTGCGGGAAATGCGGAAGCCGCATTGTTCATCAATGGCTGCCGCCCGGTCCCGGATCTCCTCGGGAAATTCCTGCTTACGCACATTGATGCCCACACCGATGACGATGTGCTGGATGTACCCCTGCTCCATGCTCATCTCCGTGAGAATGCCGCAAACCTTTTTACCATCCACTACAATATCGTTGGGCCACTTGATGCCGACCTTGGCCGCTACCTCTTCGCTGTCGCGGCGCAGTGTCTGCCGGATGCCCTTCGCCACCGCCAGTGCCATGACTAACGTCAGCATCGGTGCACAGTCCGATGAAAAATCCGGTTTTAACATCAGGGTGTAATAAATATTTATCCCTGCGGGGCTCTCCCAGCCCCGGCCTCTTCTGCCGCGTCCGGCGCTCTGCATATCCGACACCACCAACAGGCCGCTCTCCGCGCCCTGTTCCGCTTCCAGTTTGGCACGGATATTGGTGGAATCGATACTGTCAAAAAACAGTAAAGGATGTGCCACCCATTTCGTCTTTAATCTGCTCTGGATATCCGCCTGGTTGTAGACTTCCTCCGCCTGATCCAGCAGACGGTAGCCGCGGTTCTGTACCGCTTCAATGACATAGCCTTCTTTTTTCAGTTGTCCGATGGCTTTCCATACCGCAGTTCTCGATACACCGAACTGCTCGCAGAGCTCCTGCCCGGAGACATAGGCCTCGCTTTCCGGTGCTCCTGCTGCCACCCGATCCTTCTTTTCCCGAAGAAGCTCTAAAATCTTTGCTTTCATACTCATAAAGTCGCCGCCATCACTGCCTTGATCGTATGCATACGGTTCTCAGCCTCTTCAAACACCAGAGACTGGCCGGATTCAAATACTTCATCGGTCACTTCCATCTCGGTGATGCCGAAACGCTCACCCATCTGGGCACCGATCTTGGTCTTCAGATCATGGAATGCAGGAAGACAGTGCATGAAAATGGCCTGCTCGCCGGCATTGTCCATGACTGCTTTATTCACCTGATAAGGAGACAGCTCCTTAATACGCTCGGTCCATACTTCGTCGGGCTCGCCCATGGATACCCACACGTCAGTGTAGATCACATCCACATCCTTCGTGCCCGCCTTCACATCCTCGGTCAGGGTAATACTGCCGCCGGTCTGTGCCGCAATGGCCTCACACTCCGCTACCAGCTCCTTCGCCGGGAAATATTTTGCGGTGGTACATGCGGTAAAGTGCATGCCCATCTTCGCGCAGGCTACCATCAGAGAGTTACCCATGTTGTAACGGGCGTCTCCCATGTAAGTCATACGGATTCCCTTCAGATGTCCGAAATGTTCACGGATGGTCAGAAGGTCTGCCAGCATCTGGGTGGGATGGAATTCGTTGGTCAGGCCGTTCCATACGGGCACCTTGGAATATTTTGCCAGTTCCTCCACAATATCCTGTCCGAAGCCACGATATTCGATACCCTCGAACATGCCTGCCAGTACTCTGGCAGTATCGGCAATGCTTTCCTTTTTGCCGATCTGGGATCCGGTGGGATCCAGATAAGTCGTTCCCATTCCCAGATCATGGGCTGCCACTTCAAAAGCACATCTGGTACGGGTACTGGTCTTCTCAAAGATCAGCGCTACATTCTTGCCTCGGAGAGTATCTACGGGGATTCCTTTTTTCTTCTTATCTTTCAGGTCTGCCGCCAGATCCAGCAGATATTCGATCTCTTCCGGTGTAAAGTCCAGTAATTTCAAAAAATCGCGTCCCTTTAAATCCATAATACTCCTCTTTTCCGAAGCTTTCCGGCCTTGCGCCCGCAGCCTCTGTTTTCTGATTTTGTCCATTGATATCCCTGTTACGAACGTTGCCTGTAACAAGCTATATGTAATCAATATACTTCATTATTCTGTGTTTTTCAACCCCTCGCGTTTATCCCCCGTCATTGTTTTTTGTGAATCCGACATAAAAAAGCCACCCTCCTTATTTCCCGGAAAGTGGCTTTGGTTTATCGTTTTTTAGTTTACTTATTCTGCCTTTTTGCCTGCGGCTGCCTTGAAGGTCTCTGCCACGCTGGCAATGCCCTGCAGCTCTGCGGGCAGCAGGATGGTGGTGGCCTGGCCGTCAGCTACCTTTTCGAAAGCTTCCAGGCTCTTTAACTTCAGGACTGCTGCATCTGCGCCTGCTTCCTTCAGCATCTTGATACCGTCGGCATTTGCCTGCTGTACCTTGAGGATGGCTTCGGCTTCACCTTCTGCCTCGCGGATCATCTTCTCCTTCTCAGCTTCCGCACGAAGGATGGCTGCCTGCTTATCTGCTTCTGCACGAAGAATTGCGGACTCCTTGGCACCTTCTGCCTCCAGGATCTTAGCCTTCTTCTCACCTTCTGCACGGGTAACGGCTTCACGTCTCTCGCGCTCTGCCTTCATCTGCTTCTCCATGGCATTCTGGATCTCTGCGGGAGGGATGATGTTCTTCAGCTCCACACGGTTGACCTTGATACCCCAGGGATCGGTGGCGATATCCAGTGCCGCACGCATCTTGGTGTTGATGGTCTCACGGGAAGTCAGGGTCTGGTCCAGTTCCAGGTCACCGATGATATTACGCAGGGTGGTGGCGGTCAGATTCTCAATAGCCATCATGGGATTCTCTACACCGTAGGTGAACAGCTTGGGATCTGTGATCTGGTAAAAGACTACGGTATCGATCCGCATGGTTACGTTATCCTTGGTGATTACGGGCTGGGGTGGGAAATCCGCTACCTGCTCTTTTAAATTGACTTTTCTGGCTACCTTATCGATGAACGGGATCTTCAGATTGAATCCTACATTCCAGGTGGACTGATAAGCACCCAGACGTTCGATCACGTAGGCCTGTGCCTGAGGCACGATCTTGATACAGGATACACAGATCCATAATACTAAAACGACAATAATGATTAATGCTACCATTTTTCCTCCTTCTGCGTACATTCGTGTACGCTGCGTACCTCTGTACGCGCTTTTCCCTCATGTATCCGTGTTACACGATTCTTAATTCTGTGACTGCGGTACTTCCCCGATGACCTTCGTCATCTGCGGATCCACCTTGACGATCAGCTTGACACCACTGACTGCCACGATGTCTACCACCGTTCCGGGCTGTAGATTCAGTCCGTCTTTTTCGGTTCTGGCGCTCCACTCCTGGCCGCCCACCGTTACCTGTCCGATGCCCTGCAGATTGTCGATCTCACTGGTCACAATCGCCTGTCTGCCGATCATACTTTCCACATTTGTCCTTACGCGGTCTTTGTTGAAATATCTGACTGCGACAGGTCTGGTGAAAAATAACAGCAGCAGAGACACTGCAAAAAATAACAGGATCTGCAACCAGATCGGTGCCTGCAATGCGGCGGCAATCACTGCCACAACGGCGCCTCCGGCGAACCAGATGCTCGTCAGTCCCAGAGTGGCGACCTCCACACCGATCGATACGATCAATACCACAAGCCACAAGGTTACCATTTCACTCATGTGATCACTCCTTTGGTTTTGTAGTTGTATCCAGTGTACTACAAATATTCTTCTGTGACAACAGCTATTGGTGCACGATACGGGATTCTATTGTGCTCTTCTCATTCCTCATTTCATCCGGCGGATCGGCTCCTGCCTGTACGTTAAAAGACGGTACCCCTGTTCCGGGATACCGTCTCTGTTGTATGCGCTGTTCTTTTGTGTGCCACTTAGTAGAAGACGTGGTTACCGATGACCAGTCCGTCACGGCCGTTGTTACGTCTGAAGTGGGTCATGTCTCCTACATTGGAGACACCGGAGATGGCTTCCTGGGCTGCCTGAACACAGCTTGCGGAGATCCTGCCGGATTCGTATACGGTATTTACCTTACCGTTCAGTGCTGGAGTAAACTGTCCGGAGGCGTAGATAACACCGTGGATACTATTGGGATATGCTCCGCTTCTTACACGGTTCATAACTACGGACGCTACCGCCAGCTGGCCTTCGTAGCTTTCACAGCCTGCTTCACACTGTACCAGTGCGGCCAGCAGCTGCGTGGTATCCGCATCGGTGGTATATTCGCCGTAGTTGACGTGACGCTTTGCTTCACGCTCTGCGGCTTCTCTTGCCTTGATCTCCTCCAGTGTCTCACCGGAGTCGATCTGGAAATCTACAGTTACATATTCCGCAGCCACATAACCGTCTGCGCCTTCGTAGTCAATACAGACCCATTCCGGGTTGCTGTTGTCTACTACATCTGCGATGTCTCCCTTGGGAAGAAGTCCCAGGACACCGGCTTCCTGATCCGCTTCCGTTCTCACACGGAGGGTCTCCGTATTGATCTGTGCGATCATCCTGCCTACATCGTTGGCCAGTGCTCTGGCGTCATCTCCGAACAGGAGATATTCGTCCTTTGCCCAGCCGATCAGAGTGCCGGACTGGATCTTGGTCCAGCCGTCCTTACGCTCCAGGATGGTACCTCCACAGTCCTTGTAGAGTTTACCGACCTTGGATGCTTCCTCGCTAGCATCGCTTCTTACATTCACGGCATCCCTTACGTTCGCCATGACCAGACCGGAACTGATCTCTTCCTCTGCCGGGAAGGTCAGGTTCAGTTCCTTCACCGTAGCGTTGATCACCTCAGTGCTGTTCCTGGAACCGGGATCCAGGATGGATGCAATACCACCGTTCAGATCATTTACATAATTTTTTGTATTGCCCGCCTGTGCGGTCATGCTCATCTGCATGCTCAGGAAGAGAGAACAGAGCAGTCCTACGCATACAACCAGCATTCTTCTGCTTTTTGTCATCTTGATACACGCCTTTCCCACAGGAAGATTCCCCGATGGGTGTGATACCTGTGGATCTCACCAGTGAATAGTATATGCTGAAATTATTAAGATTTTCACCGGTTTGTTACAAAAATATTAAATTTGTTACGCGAGATATCATAACAGATGACAAAATTTTTGTCAAGTTTTGGGACTTTGGGCGCTATTTAGCCATAACAGCTCGGCTTGCGCCATTCGCAAAATCATGTTAACATGACTTTTGCTCTCGACTCTGTTCATGGTCGATCTGTCACTACATGCTTTTGGACTTCTCAATGCAGGCATCCATGGCATCCATGACAGCGGCGCGCATGCCTTTTTCCTCCAGTACCTTGACTGCCTGGATCGTGGTTCCACCGGGGGAGCACACCATGTCCTTCAGTTCTCCGGGATGTCTGCCGGTCTCCAGCACCATCCTGGCACTGCCAAGGACGGATTGTGCCGCGAATTCATAAGCCTGTTTTCTGGGCATTCCGGCGGCTACTGCCTCGTCTGCCATGGCTTCAATGAACATGAACACATAGGCCGGGGAGCTACCGCTGACACCTACGACTACATCCATCAGCCGTTCCGGTACCACACTGGCAATGCCGAAGGAACGTAACAGTGCCAGTACCTGCTCCATGTCTTCCTCCGTGACGTTTTCTTCCGCACAGACGCCGGTGCAGCCTTCCAGTACCAGTGCCGGAGTATTGGGCATGCAGCGGATCAGCTTCAATTCCGGTCTGCCGAAAGCCTCTTTCAGATAGTCCAGAGTTCTTCCTGCCGCAATGCTGACGATCAGGGTATCCTCTGCCACGACATCTTTGATCTGGTCGATCACCTCCGGGAAAAAGATGGGTTTCACTGCCAGGAACAGAATGTCTGCCTGTACCGCTACGATTTTGTTATCCGTTGTTGTGTTAATATTAAATTTTGTTTTAACTTTTTCTACTGTTGTTTCCGTTCTGGCTGAACCAATGATGTCCTCCGGAGCTGCAATTCCTTTTTGCAACATTCCTCCGATCATGGCAGTGGCCATATTTCCCAGTCCGATAAATCCGATCTTCATGATACCTTTCCTCCTGTTCTGTCTTTCTTCTATTATTATGATGTCGGGGTCAAAAGCCCCCGACTTTGATGCCTACGGATTGTTCCGTGCTACGCACTCCCACAATCCTACCCAATATTCGCATATCGTGGGATTATCATCCCACTTTTATGCTCATATCGGGGCGGGTCCTAAGGTCTTTCACCCACCTATGAGCAAGCTCATGTGGGCTTAGACCTTTTGACCCTGGCATCATTATTATATAATTATTCAAAGCCATGTAAATATTATCGGCTGCGCATCGAATGCCTGGCATTTGATAATATCTATAAGGCAAATGAGTCCGGGATAGTTACAGTCTTGCGCTTCGCTGTCTGTGGGCCTCGTACATCAGAAGGGCCGCTGCAATGGAGGCATTCAGGGATTCCACCCTGCCCTCCATGGGGATCTTGAGATACTGTCCTGCCTGGTCGGAGATTTCCTTGGATAAGCCGTTTCCTTCGTTGCCGATGAGGAACGCCGTAGGCTCCCGGAAAGAAAAGGAATCGTAGTATTCCTGTCCTTTCAAGTGTGCCGCATAGGTGTAGATACCTTTTGCATGCATCTGTTCCAGCACCGGTGCCAGATCCGGCACGTAGACAAAAGGCACCCGGAAAATAGACCCCATGGTGGCACGGATGGTCTTGGGATTAAAGATATCAACCGTCTGGTTGTTCATGATAACACCCGTTATCCCTGCTCCTTCTCCGGTACGGATCATGGTTCCCAGATTGCCCGGATCCTGCAGATTTTCCAGCATCAGAAATAAAGGATCCGGCTGTTCCAACAGCTGTGTCAGATCATAGACCGGCTGTTCCAGCACTGTCAGAATGCCCTGGGGGGTCTGGGTATCCGCCATTTTGGCAAAGACTTCCGTGGAGACGGTCTCGTAACCGGTCTGCTGCAGCTTGTCCCAGAATGCTGTGTCTCCGTTCTGGGCATTCTGCCGGATCTTTTGCTCCAGTTCTTCCGTAAGGTAGACCTCCCGCACGTTTTTTACCGGAGCCTCCTCACACATTCTGATACCTTCTGCCAGAAATACGTGATCCTTGCGGCGCTCCTTTGCCTTGGTCTGCCACTGCACCACCTGTTTTACTTTTGCATTGTTGTTGCTTGTGATCATATCTGTCTGCTAACCGCTCCTAAACATCATAATAATATGGTTTCTCCGTTCTGCGAACTCTCGAAACCATAACAAACATGCGTAATCCGGGCTAATCGCCCTACTTACTTATGTTTGTTTACTCCTCTCATAGAATGATCCCCTGCCTGCAAGCAGTCGGGATGCATTCTATGGATGAGTTTATTATAGTCAAAAAGGCGTTTCCACGCAATGGGAAACGCCTTTGTCTTCATATCCGTTCAGACACTCTTATTTATAAAAGTGCCTGCTTCGCAGTCTGAACTGTTAAATTAAATTAGATGGACAGCAGATGAGATACCTCGAACTGGTACTCATTGATGCCCTTCTGCATCTGCAAAGCCTCTTCGATATCGAAATCGATGAACTCACCGTGCTGATAACCTACGACACGGTTGGTCTTGCCTTCCAGCATGATATCTACTGCGTAAGCACCCATGATAGATGCATAGTAACGATCCTTGGCAGTAGGGCTTCCGCCACGCTGCATGTAACCTAAGATCGTAGCACGGGTCTCAATACCGGTAGCAGCCTCGATACGACGGGCCATGGAAGTGGAATGTCCGATTCCCTCGGCATTGATGATGATATGATGGGTCTTACCATGCTTACGGTTGGTAATGATATTATTGATAATATTCTGTTCGTTGTAATCGTACTTCTCGGGAAGCAGGATATCCTCGGCACCGTTGGCAATACCGCACCACAGAGCGATATAACCGGCATTTCTGCCCATTACCTCGATGATACTGCATCTCTCATGAGAGGAAGAGGTATCCTTAACCTTGTCGATTGCCTGCATTGCTGTGTTGACAGCAGTATCGAAACCGATGGTGTACTCGGTACATGCAATATCCAGGTCGATGGTTCCGGGAAGACCGATGGTATTAATACCAAGTCTGGACAGTGCCTGTGCACCACGGTAAGAACCGTCACCGCCGATGACAACGATACCGTCGATACCGTGCTTTCTGCAGATCTCAGCACCCTTCTTCTGTCCTTCCGCTTCCTTGAACTCCAGACAACGTGCGGTTCCTAAGATCGTACCACCGCGCTGAATGATATCGGATACGTCCTTGGCTTCCATATCTATGATCTCTTCATTCAAAAGACCCTGATAGCCTTTTTTGATTCCCTTAACCTTCAGTCCTCTTGCAATGGCTGTACGAACAACTGCACGAATAGCAGCGTTCATTCCCGGTGCATCACCGCCGCTGGTCAATACGCCGATCGTCTTAATCTCTTTTGCCATGACTGTTACCTCCTAAGTAAACGAACGAATAATTTTCTCTTCTCGATTCCTTATTTTAATCTATTTTTGAGCGGTTTTCAATAGGTTTCGTTATAAATTTAACATTTTCTTTTCCGAACAGCAATGTAAGCTTTTCCATTAATGCCCCGTCGGCTTTTACCTGGAGATTTTGGGGCAGGATCTTAATATTTTTAATGTCCCGCAGATAGATCACCACATCGTCATCCCCGTCGGAATCCGCAATGGCCTGCAGCAGTTCCTGCTCTCTGGTCTTATAGGCCTCCATATTGGGGAACTGGATCCAGGCTCCCGCCGGCATGCCTTTTTTCTGAGGGGTTCCATTTGCCTGTGTACGCTGCCCGGACTGCATTTGTCCTGCTGCCTGACCGGTCTGTCCCACCGACATACTGCTGCTGTTCATACCGTCATTTTGGTATTGTCCGTAGCCGTTCCCGGCATTCCGGTATCCACCGGCACCGCCATTTCCACTTCCGTTTCCGTAGGATCCGCCGCGGCTGCTGCCGCCCCGGCCTCCGTAATTTCTGGGGAACAGGGGCTGGTTCGCCGCTCTCGCAGCCTGCGCATCCTCGAAACTGATGATCTGGTCGCAGATCAGCTTGCCGTCCTTGTCTTCTTCCAGGGATACTCTGCCCCGGATAAACACCTTCGCATCCTCCACAAGCAAGGTACTGTAGCGCTCGTACACCTGTGGAAATACCACGACTTCCACATTACCGATCAGATCCTCCACATTCAAAAATGCCATGATCTTGTCATTCTTGGTGTATTTTACTGTCTTGTCCGCGATCAATCCTCCGATGACTGCATTGGCCTGGTCCCTGACTAACTGCACCTCTCCGGTCTCTTCATCCAGGGCAAAATCCCCGGCAGTATTGCTGATGCAGTTCTGCCACAGCTCCTGATATTCCTCCAGGGGATGACCGCTGACGTAGACACCCAGCACCTCTTTTTCGAAGCCCAACAGCATCTCCTTATTGTATTCGCCCACATCCGGCATCCGGATATCGAATTCTTCCTTATCTTCTTCCCCTGCAATGTCAAACAGGGAGATCTGTCCGGCCAGATTGTTCTTTTTATCATGGGCAATATGGTCCGCGATCTGCACATAGACACTCATGAACTGTTTTCTCGTACCGCCCAGTCCGTCCATGGCTCCTGCTTTGATCAGGTTCTCAATAGCCCGCTTATTCATCTCTTTTTTATCGGACATGCGGGTAATAAAGTCCTTCAGATTCGTGAAAGGGCCTCTTTCCTTACGCTCCTGTACCAGGCTGTCAATGATGGGACGTCCCACACCCTTGATAGCTGTCAGGGCATAGCGGATCTTGCCGTCTGTCACAGAGAATCCGGCTTCTCCCGCATTTACATCCGGCGGCAGAATGGCGATATTCATGTTCCGGCAGTTCAAAATATACTCCGATACTTTTTTCGGGTTATCGATGACGGAAGTCATCAACGCCGCCATGAATTCTACGGGATAATAGTATTTCAAATACGCTGTCTGGTAAGCCACTACCGCATAACAGGCCGCATGGGACTTGTTGAACGCATATTTGGCAAAATCCATCATCATATCGTAGATCTGTCCGGCTGTCTGCTCGTCAATGCCGTTGGCAATACAGCCGGGGACATTTTCCTCCGGGTTGCCGTAGATGAAGTTGGCCCGCTCTTTTTCCATGACGGACTGTTTCTTCTTACTCATGGCACGGCGCACCAGATCGCTTCGTCCCAGTGTATAGCCCGCCAGATCACGAACGATCTGCATTACCTGTTCCTGATATACAATACAGCCGTAGGTGGGCTTTAAGATCGGCTCCAGCTGGGGACAGGCATAAGTTACCGCATCCGGATGATTTTTACCCTGAATATACTTCGGGATAAAATCCATAGGACCTGGACGATACAGGGAAATACCAGCCACCACATCTTCCAGATTCTGGGGACGCAATTCCTTCATGAAGCTCTTCATTCCGGCACTTTCCAGCTGGAACACTCCTTCCGTTCTGCCGGTGCCGATCGATGCCAGCACCTTCGGATCGTTGTAGTCAATCGCATCCACATCAATATGTCTGCCGGTGGTATTTTCAATGAATTTTACCGCATCATGGATCACTGTCAGCGTGCGCAGCCCAAGGAAATCCATTTTCAGAAGCCCCAGTTCCTCCAATGTCGTCATGGTAAACTGGGTAACGATGGAACCGTCGGAGCCTCTGGACAGAGGAACAAATTCATCCGCCGACTTCTGGCAGATGACTACACCCGCTGCATGCATGGAGGTATGTCTGGGCAGTCCTTCCAGACGCTTGCACATATCAATCAGATGATGTACCTGTTCGTCCTCCTGGTACAGCTTACGGAACTCCGGATTCATTTCCAGAGCCTTATTCAGGGTAATATTCAACTCGTTGGGAACCATCTTCGCAATGGAATCCACAAAAGCATAGGGCAGATCCATCACACGTCCCACATCACGGATGACACCCTTGGCTGCCAGGGTACCGAACGTAACGATCTGCACCACCTTGTCGTTGCCGTATTTTCTGCCCACATAATCAATGACTTCCTGTCTCCGTTCGAAGCAGAAGTCCACATCAATATCGGGCATGGACACACGTTCCGGATTCAGGAAACGTTCAAACAGCAGATTATAATGAATGGGATCAATGTTGGTGATCTTCAGGCAATATGCCACGATACTTCCCGCAGCGGAACCTCGTCCCGGTCCCACCGGAATCCCGTGCTCTTTCGCATAGTTGATGAAATCCCATACGATCAGGAAATAGTCCACATATCCCATTCTGCGGATGACACCCAGCTCGTAATCCAGACGTTCCCGCAGGGTCTGTCCGGTCTCCCCGGCAGGCTGGTCACCGTCACCGTAACGCTCTGCCAGTCCGTCATTACAAAGCTTGTTCAGATAGCTCCAGGAATCGTACCCCTCCGGCACATCGTATTTCGGCAGCTTCGTCACGCCAAACTCTATCTCCACATTACAACGGTCTGCAATCCTCTGGGTATTCTCCACGGCCTCCCATGCATAGGGGAACAGTCCCTTCATTTCCTCTTCGCTCTTGACGTAATACTGACCGCCCTCATAACGCATGCGATCCTCGTCCGCCAGCTTTTTGCCGGTCTGCAGACACAGCAGAATATCGTGGGGAATCGCATCCTCAGCATAGGTGTAATGCACATCGTTGGTGGTTACCAGCGGAATGTCCAGTTCTCTGCTCATCTGGAGCAGTTCCATGTTCACCGTACGCTGCTCCGGGATACCGTGATCCTGCAGTTCCAGAAAATAATTGCCCTTGCCGAAGCAGGCCTCGTATTTGCGAGCCGCTTTTCTCGCTTCGTCCTTCATTCCCTTCAGAATAAACCGGGGCACTTCACCTGCAAGGCAGGCTGACAATGCGATAATTCCCTCGTGGAACTCCTGCAGCACTTCCATGTCCACACGGGGTTTATAATAATATCCTTCCGTAAAGCCACGGCTGACGATTTTCATCAGATTCGCATAACCGGTATTATTCTCTGCCAGCAGCACCAGATGATGATAGCGATCCTCTCCGCCGGTCAGTTCTTTGTCAAAACGGGAATTCGGCGCCACATACACCTCGCAGCCCAGGATTGGCTTGATGCCGGCTTCCCTCGCGGCACGGTAAAAATCGATTACACCGTACATGACACCATGGTCGGTAATTGCCGCACTGTTCATTCCCAGCTCTTTGACTCTGGCCACATACTCTTTGATCTTATTGGATCCATCCAGCAGCGAATATTCTGTATGAACATGAAGATGTGTAAATGCCATTTTGTCGTTCCCTTTCTAGTGCAGTTCTTTTGCTCTTCTGACGCATTCCTCGTAGACCGGTCCCACCTGTTCTCTATGATAACCGGGGGCCAGCATTGCCGCAAAATGCAATGTCTCCAACGTCTCTTCCTGTGCCGGTGTCGGGTGTGACGGCACCACTACACGGGTACTCCATATTAACATACAGCCGGTATACTCCACCATGAAAAATATAGGCTCCATATTTTTCTCCATACGGCTGTTCAGTGTCAGTTTATCTTCGCCGGAGATTTCCTCCAGCTTTTTGATATGAGAAGGCTGTGGCTCTTCCACACTGCCGTCCGGCAGGATCACACACTCACAGGGTTCCATATCCTCCCTGTGTGCATTGATAAATTCCATAACAGTCATTCCCACACCTCCTTTGTTCCATCTGTCAGTCTATGCTTCTGCCCGGATTGCCCAGCGCATCTTCGTGGAACGGGCCCTGCCGTTCTGTACGCATTCTTCCGCAGAAGGGCGGATCACGTCTTTCGCATAATCGGCATAAATGCCGTTCCGGTAGCCTTCCTTCAATGCCTGCTTCACCAGCTTGTCTTCGCCGGAATGGAAAGTCAGGATAGCTACTCTTCCGCCGGGTTTCAAGGCTCCCGGCAGCTTTTCCATGAACTCATACAATACTTCAAATTCACGGTTCACATCAATACGCAGAGCCTGGAACGTCCTCTGACAGGTCTTCTTGATGGTATCTTTTTTCTCCTTTTCCGGGAGAAAATCCAGAGTCTTCTCAATGACTTCCCGCAGTTTCGTCGTGGTATCGATCCGATGTCCCTTACGTATCTCATCGGTAATGGCCCTCGCTAGCTCCTCGCAGTAGGGCTCGTCGGAATTCTCATAAAGCATTCCCGCCAGTTCTTCTCTTGTGATGGTATCCAGTCGTTCTGCCGCACTGATGCCCTGCTGTTGGTTCAGTCTGAGGTCTAACGGTCCGTCCACCTTGAAGGAAAAACCTCTGCTGGGGTTATCGATCTGCATGGAGGATACTCCCAGATCTGCCAGAATAAAATCAAATCCTCCGACCTCTTTTGCAATCTCATCTATAGTGCAGAAATTCTGTAATTTGATGGTCAGAATCTCTTCTCCGTAACCGGCCTCTGCCAGTCGTTTCTTCGTCTTGGCAGACTCCTCCGGATCTACGTCTGTGGCATAGATATGCCCACGCCCCTGCAGCTGATCCAACATGGCTTTCGTATGCCCACCGTAGCCCAGTGTTGCATCAAATCCGGTCTCTCCCGGCTGGATCTTCAGGAAATCCAGAATCTCCTTTACCATAATGGAGATATGCATGCCTGCGGGAGTGTTTCCCTTCTGAATCACATGGGCTATGGTATCCCCGTATTTTTCCGGCTGTAATTCTTTATATTTTTCCTCGAATTTTCTGGGATATTTTCCTTTATAACGCACCCGGCGCTTGTGGGGTGTCTGCTCCTGATCCATTCCTATGCTTACCTCATTTCATTATTTCATTCTCTGTGTCCGCAATTCTGTTTCCCTGTAATTATATCCCATTCCGGGCAGCCTTGTCCACTTCCTGTCAGAGAAAAAAAGCAGGCATCGTTGCCGATACCTGCTTTTCCAGCTGTACTATATTTTTCTCAATGTCTCAGCCGTTCTTATTCCTGAGGAAGAATAAACTTGCTGATCAGCTCATCCAGAGAGATTGCCTGTGCAGACAATTCCTGGCTGGTAGCGGAAGATTCTTCTGCGGTAGCGGAGTTGGACTGTACTACCTCGGAGATCTGGTTGACACCCTGCTCTGCCTGATCCATGGCATTGGCCTGGTCCTTGGAGATCTCGCTGATACTGCGGGAAGACTCTGCAATCTTGCCGATACCGTCTACTACGATCTCGATGGAAGCAGCAGCGCTGTCTGCAGCCTGGTTGCCTTCCTTGATCTCCTGCATGGAACCTTCAATCAGGTCTCTGGTATCTACAGCAGACTTGGTACTCTGCTCTGCCAGCTGACGGATCTGGTCAGCAACCACAGCGAATCCACGGCCTGCCTCACCTGCTCTGGCTGCCTCGATGGAAGCATTCAGGGACAACAGGTTGGTCTGGGATGCAATATCCTCGATTTCAGAAATGATATTGCCGATCTTGTTGGAAGTATCACTGATTCTGGCCATAGCATCCACCATAGCCTTCATCTCTGCTCTGCTGTTATCTGCTTCGTTCGCATATTTTCTGGCCTGCTCATAGGACTCCTGTGCCTGTTCAGCAGCCTGCTCAATATTGGAAGTAATGTTGGTAATGGTAGCCTGCAGTTCTTCTACGGCACCTGCCTGCTCGGTAGCGCCCTCTGCCAGATTCTGGGAAGCATCTGCCAGGTTAGCTGCACCTGCGGATACCTGCCTGGAAGACTCCTCGATGGAACGCAGTGTCTGAACCATCTGTGTCTTCATGTTACGGATAGACAGAAACAACTGTTCAAAATCACCCTGATACATATCCGGGTTCTTGGAAGTGATGTTGTAATTGCCGTTTGCCATCTGGCTCATAACTTCTCCGGTGTCGGCAATGACAAAACTCAGCTTTTCTGCCATTTCATTTGCAGAATGAATCATGTCAGCGATCTCATCCTTACTGTTCAGTGTCGGGAACGGATCGGACAGGTTACCCTGTGCAAAAGTCTCCAGACGCTTTGCCAATGCATCCAGCGGTGCTGCGATTCCCTGAGAGATTGCATGTTCCATTCTCGTTGCAATGATAATTGCTAGCACGATCACACCAACAATGATAAGCAGGAAGATAAATCCCATGATATTCAGTATGGAAGAAAGGGAATCTCCTTCACGGACATTCTCGTTCATAAGTTCACGCATGGTATCATAAATTTCATTATAAAGCGGTGCTACCTGATTCTGCATCAGCTCCTGTGCCTGCATACGCTTCTCTTCCATATCCACCTTACCGGTATTAATGGCCTGCTGATCCAGCTCCCAGTACTGCTGAATCTGCTCATTTACCTGATCATACAGTTCCTTCTCCTTTGAAGAAACAACAGTCTCGCCGACAACTTCCCAGTATTCAAGAAAAGCCTGCTTCTTCTCATCGTGAGTCGTGATCAGACCGTCCACCAGATCCGGGTCGTTATATCCTATGATTCCACGGGTTGCGGATCTTACATCCGTGAATACAGTCATGGCCTTACCGATATCTCCCTGTGAAAAACCGTAATTGGTCAATGCATGCTGATAGCGGTTCATGGTAACGATCATTGCCAGTGCTCCGAGCACTCCTGCAATAGATGATATAACTACAATAATGGCAAAAGCTTTTTTCAGGCGCTGCCTGATTTTCAAATTTTCGAACATTTTCCTCTCCTTACTATTGGTGATAACAAGTCATATTATAATATTGTAACATTTTGTAAAAATATGTAAATAACTTTTTTAATTTCGATTATATTTTTATATTTTATTTGTCTTTTCCCTGTTTTCCGTGTGTGGCGGATCAATATTCTCCATTAAACGCATTCACTGTATACACAGAAAACTCTCCTCAACAGAATAACATCTGTCCGGAGAGTTTTTCATAGTAATAGTAATATAGGAGATTATAATGCTTTTTTGATGGCTGCCATCAGTTCGTCATAGGTCTCATAGGCTGGAAGCTCCGGATGATCTTTTTTGATCTGTTCGGTACTCTTGAACAGGAACCCTGCCTTGCTGGCCTGGATCATGCCCAGATCGTTGTGGCTGTCACCGCTGGCGATGGTCTGGAAGCCGATGGACTGCAGCGCCTTCACCGTAGTATACTTGGAATTCTCCACACGCATCTTAAATCCGGTGATTTCACCGTTGTCAGCTACCTCCAGGGAATTACAGAAGATGGTGGGGTAACCCAGTTTCTTCATCAGAGGACCGGCAAACTGTGAAAAGGTGTCACTGATAATGATGACCTGGGTAATGGAACGCAGCTCATCCAGAAACTCCTTCGCCCCGGGGATGGGGTCGATCTTTGCGATAGTCTCCTGAATCTCCTTCAGTCCCAGACCGTGTTCCTTCAGAATACCAAGTCTCCATTTCATTAATTTATCGTAATCCGGCTCGTCTCTGGTGGTTCTCTTCAGTTCCGGGATTCCGCTGGCCTCCGCAAAAGCGATCCAGATCTCCGGCACCAGTACTCCCTCCAGATCCAGGCATACAATATTCATATCCATCCTTATGTCCTCCCAGTAAATTCAAATGTATTTGTGACAAGTATACCCCATTTTACCTTTTTACGCAACCTTTTACTTTATTGTTGTAACGTGTTCTTGTAATGCAGTTGTAAATTTTTCTCAGATATATCATCATACGCACACAATTTTGAAACGAATATTTCCATGTGTTTTACATATTTTCGTTTCATGTCGTAGATGCCAAAGAGTGCCGCTTCACATTGTTTTCTGAAATTTGCTTGTAAATCCCACTTTTTTTCTGTTATTTTTGTGACATTTTAACTGTTTACTTTGTTCTATATGTGTTATAATAACCATAGTGCAAAAAGAACTTCTAAAAGCTCTCATCTACACGAAACAAACGTAGAGATCGAGGAGGTCATCATTATGTTGACATTAAAAGCTGAAAAAAGAAATCCAGACGAAAAAGCAAAGAAATTAAGAAGAGACGGTTATATCACCGGTGTTTTGTACGGAAAAGAAATGAAAGAGAATGTTTCCCTGAAATTCACAGAGAAGGATGCATCCGCTTTTATCAAGAATGCAAAAGAAGGCACCCAGGCTTATCTGGAACTGGATGGTAAGAATGTAGATGTTCTGGTAAAAAATATTGATTTTGATCCTCTGACCAAGAAATATATGGCTCTGGACTTTCAGGCTCTGGTAGCCGGCGAAATCGTATCCGCTACTGTTCCCATTGTCTATGTGAACGAAGACAAGGTACAGGGTATCTTCGAAGCGGAATTGTCGGAAGTACATTACAAAGCAGACCCCGCACATCTGTTGGATCCCATTGAGATTGATCTGGCTGCTCTGCCTCAGACAACGAAGACCATGTATGTCAAGGATCTGAAACTGGAAGAAAAAGGTGTGCATATCACCACCTCCGGAGAACAACAGCTGTTCCATATCGGCGAGTACGGTCAGGAAGAGCCTGCGGATACCGAAGAAGCAACCGAAACCAAATAATTCTGTCTATCCATAAAAAACCGGTGTCTGAAGTCTTTCTTCAGACACCGGTTTTTATTATTCAGCAATATTCTTACAGATATTTCTTCAACAGTTCTACCTTATCCAGCTTCTCCCAAGGCAGATCCACATCGGTACGTCCGAAGTGACCATAGGAGGAGGTCTGCTTGTAGATAGGTCTGCGCAGGTCCAGCATCTTGATGATGCCTGCAGGTCTTAAATCGAAGTTCTCACGGATGATCTCCACCAGCTTATCATCATGCAGTTTGCCCGTACCGAAAGTATCTACCATGATGGAAGTAGGATGTGCCACACCGATAGCGTAAGACAGCTGGATCTCACACTTTTCAGCCAGTCCTGCCGCTACGATATTCTTGGCAACGTAACGTGCTGCGTAAGCGGCACTTCTGTCCACTTTGGTACAGTCCTTGCCGGAGAATGCTCCGCCGCCGTGACGCGCATATCCGCCGTAGGTGTCTACGATGATCTTACGTCCGGTCAGTCCGCTGTCGCCGTTAGGTCCACCGATTACGAAACGTCCGGTTGGATTGATGAAGAATTTGGTGTCTGCATCGATCATGTCTACCGGCAGAACGGGATCAAATACATACTTCCTGATATCCTCATGGATCTGCTCCTGGGATACATGCTCGTCATGCTGGGTAGACAGAACAACCGCTTCCAGACGGAAAGGCTTGCCATTCTCGTCATACTCTACGGATACCTGGCTCTTTCCGTCGGGTCTTAAATAAGAAAGAGTACCGTCCTTACGAACCTTGGTCAGCTGTCTGGTCAGCTTGTGTGCCAGAGAGATGGGATACGGCATCAGTTCGGGAGTCTCGTTGGTCGCATAACCGAACATCATACCCTGATCTCCGGCACCGATGGCATCCAGCTGCTCATCGGTCATATGGCTCTCACGTGCTTCCAGCGCCTTGTCAACGCCCATGGCGATATCTGCGGACTGCTTGTCCAGAGATACCATAACCGCACAGGTATTGCCGTCGAATCCTTTTTCGGAAGAATCGTAGCCGATCTCGGTTACGGTCTTACGAACGATAGCGGGAATATCAATATTTGCCTTGGTGGTGATCTCACCCATAACCAGTACGAAACCGGTATTGGTGCAGGTCTCACATGCTACACGGCTGAAGGGATCCTGCTCCATCAGCGCATCCAGTACCGCATCAGATACGGCATCACAGATTTTGTCGGGATGTCCTTCGGTTACGGACTCCGATGTAAATAAACGTTTTTCCATTTGTCCTCCATTCTGCTTCCTTGCGGGAAGAGGGTCTATTGGTGTATAAGTTACTGTTACTGAATTTTAGGGAATAGAAAAGTCCGCTTTCATAAGCGGACTGATTTATTATCTGATCAAATCCTCTTATTGTTCGACAGTTGCTCGCTCAGGTGGGCACCTTCCGCATTCTGCGGGGTTGCCGTGGCTTCATCGATCCTATGTATCTCCACCACTCTGAATAAGGGAAAGTCTATATGAACTTTTCTACGCTAATTAACTTACTATGAGTTACCTGTTTTGTCAACAGACATTTTTTTCAAAATGTCATTCTGTTGTGGTTTATGAGAAATCCACTCATTAACCGATCTTCAGCTTGAACTTCTGCAGGTCCCGCTCCGTCTCGATCAACTCGATCTGGGCTCCCAGTCCCTGTAATTTCAGGTGGAAATCCTCATAACCTCTCTCAATATAGCGGATATCATCCACAGTAGAGAATCCTTCTGCAGACATGGCAGCCAGTACCAGTGCTGCTCCCGCCCGCAGATCCGGTGCGGAAATATTGGCTCCGGTATATCTGGATACACCGTCGATGATAGCGGTGTTGCCTTCTACTTTGATGCTGGCGCCCATACGGGTCAGCTCATCCACATATTTGAAACGGTTCTCGAAAATACTCTCCGTCACGATGCTGGTTCCTTTGGAAAGTCCCAGCGCCACTGTGATCTGGGGCTGCATATCCGTAGGAAATCCGGGATAAGGCAGGGTCTTCACCTGGGTATGCTTCAGAGGCTTGGACGCTACCACACGGATACAGTCATCCGCCTCCTCTACTTCACAGCCAATCTCCAGAAGTTTTGCCGTAATAGACTCCAGGTGCTTCGGAATCACATTTTTCACCGTCACATCGCCCTTGGTCACTGCCGCTGCGAACATAAACGTACCGGCTTCGATCTGATCGGGAATCACGGCATACTCTGTGCCATGCAGATGGGAAACACCCTTGATACGGATCACATCCGTACCGGCACCCTTGATATTTGCTCCCATGCTGTTCAGGAAGTTCGCCAGATCCACCACATGAGGCTCCTTGGCAGAGTTCTCGATAATCGTGGTGCCTTCCGCCATTACCGCAGCCATCATGATATTGATGGTAGCGCCGACACTGACCACATCCATATAAATATGGCTGCCGCGCAGATGCTCCGCCTGTGTCTTGATCAGGCCATGCTCGATCTTCACGTCCGCGCCCAGAGCACGGAAGCCTTTAATATGCTGGTCGATGGCACGGCAGCCGATATCACATCCACCGGGAAGTGCCACTTCCGCATGCTTGTATTTACCTAACAAAGCACCGATCAGATAGTAGGACGCTCTGATCTTCTTGATATTTTCATCTTCTACTACAAGTTCACTGATGTTGGATGCATTGAGAGTCACTTTGTGACGGTCGGTTCTCTTTACGATCACGCCGATGTTCTCCATGGCGCTCAAAAGGACATTCGTATCTCTTACATCCGGCATATTTTCTATATAAACAGTCTCATCCGTCATCACGGAAGCAGCAAGAATAGGAAGTGCCGCATTCTTGGCACCTCCTATTTCAACTTCACCGACTAATGGATTACCGCCTTTAATTGCGTATTGTTCCATTGTTTCTTACCTCTGTCATTCTCAGATCAGAAAAACCTTCTTATGCACTTATACCACATTTTCGCACATTTGTAAATACAACGCCCTAATTCAGGTACTTCAACGGGTTCACCTGGCTGCCATTAATGAGGATCTCAAAGTGAAGATGAGGTCCCGTACTTACGCCGGTATTACCGCTCAGTGCAATACGTTCTCCCTGTTTTACCGTCTGGCCGACCTTGACGAGCACCTTGCTCAGATGTCCGTATCGGGTCTGTCTGCCGTCTTCATGGTTGATATAGACACAATAACCGTATCCACTTCCCCATCCGGCTCTGGCCACTGTACCGCCGCAGGATGCAAATACCGCAGTTCCGGTAGGAACCGACCAGTCCACACCCTTATGGTAGCTGCTGGCACCCTTGGTAGGTGACTTTCTGCGTCCGAAATTGGAACTCAGACGTCCACCGGAAATAGGCTTGATATAGGTCGGAGGAATCTTGGTGCCTCGTTCCACAATCTTGGGAACTGCCTCCATGACCACTTCTTCCTTCAGAATATCCCTGGTGACCTCTCTGTCATTCAGATAAGATACATCCGCCACTACCCGACGGAAACCGGCGGAGGGCTGCTGCAAAATCTTGGTCTGGGTCGTATACCAGGAATCGTTGTCCACATAAATTACATCTGCATCATAGATTTCTTCATAATAATTCTGCTCCATGCGCTCCACGGACAGCTCCGGCTGCGGCACGGTAATGATCAGCTTGTCCCCTACGCGGATCGTAGAATTTTCATCGGTCAGTGTCTCGCTGTTCATGGCAATGATCTGATCCATCGGAATATTTACTTTAATCGAAATCTCCGACAGGGTATCTCCGCTGACTACTTCATATTCTCCGGGGGTCTCCTGATCCTTGATCACATCCTCGATTGCCTGATCCAGCGGAGTCAGCATGCTTTCCGGAAGATAGGTCTCTACGATTTCCACCTTTTCCGCAAAGTCCATGGTCATCAGCCCAAGATCATAGTCTTCGAAATCTTTTTCCCCCTGCTGGTCTGCCTGGGAGCCCGCCTGATCCAGTACGGACTGTACACCGCCTGCATAGATGGATTCTTCCTTCTGTTCTTCCTGAGCGGTCAGTTCCTGTTTATTGACTACCTCGGTGGTAAGAACATTGAATTCCTTCTGTGCATCGTGAGTCAGTTCCACGCTGAATTTGTCTTCACTGTCGTATTTGTCCACTGCTGCCTGCAGCAGAGACTCCACATCCTCCACGCTGGACAGGTTGACCATATATTCATTTACTTTCATTGTATAGGATCTGTGGGAAGTCTCACGAATACTGCTCTCCAGTTCCCGTTCCATGGCCGCCAGCAGATTGTCCTCATTGTCCAGTGTTCCCCACAGCACTTCTTCACCGACCAGCTTTAAATCTGCGTCCATAAAGATCATATCATCACTCTGGGAAGCGATATTCCTTCTGGCTTCCTGCAGAAGCTGCTCCGCTCTGTCTGCTTCGCCCACCGTTCCGATCTCATTGCCGTTCAAGAACACGTGGAAGTAATTCTCTCCGGTCTTTTCAAACGCTGCATACCCTTTGAGGAAAAAGAGGCTCACAAAAAGAGTGGCCAGCGTTGTTTTCACATATGTATATTTTACTCTTTTCGAGTAAGATGTCAGTTTCTTCATGAATTCCTTCTCGATCTATCGTATCTGAAAACAGTATGCCCCCTTCGGGCATTCTGTATACCTGTCTTACTGTAATAACTTTGTAACATATAGATTCTATCAGCATTTATATGCCTTGTAAAGAAAGAATGTCTGTTCGATTTTTTTGTTTTCTCCCGAACCGATCTATGCTATACTGGAGGTAAATAAAACGGTCTGATCCGGAAAGGAGACGCCATGAGGGAACCGGTCATTTTTCATATTGATGTCAATTCCGCTTTTTTAAGCTGGACGGCGCTGGCCCGTCTGGAACAGGGGGATCCTGTGGATCTGCGCACGATCCCTTCCATCGTAGGCGGTGATACCTCCACCAGACACGGTGTGGTGCTGGCCAAATCCATTCCCGCCAAGGCTTTCGGCATCACTACCGGTGAACCGGTGGTCAATGCCCTGCGCAAATGTCCGCATCTGGTCATGGCTTCTCCGGATCATAATATGTACCGTCTGAAAAGCCAGATGCTTATGGAACATCTGGCGGGTATCTGCCCCGACATCGAACAGGTCAGCATCGATGAATGTTATATGGACTATACGCCCATTGCGGCGAACTACGTCTCTCCCGAGGAAGCCGCTGCTTTCATTCGTCACTCTGTTTTTGAAAAATTTAAATTTACGGTAAATGTGGGAATTTCGGATCGAAAGGTTCTGGCCAAGATGGCCTCTGATTTTGAGAAACCGGATAAGACTCACACCTTGTATCAGCGGGAAATAGCGCAGAAAATGTGGCCGCTGCCTGTTTCCGCCCTGTTCACCTGCGGACATTCCAGTGCGGAGACTCTCCACAAATTAGGTATTCTCACGATCGGGGATCTGGCAAAGACGGATCCTGCGATCCTGGAAGCACATTTAAAAAGTCACGGTCGTTGTCTGTGGCAGTATGCCAACGGCATCGACGATTCCACAGTAGTCCTGGCTCCTTCCAAGGCAAAAGGGATCGGCAACTCCACCACTTTAAGCAGCGATGCCACCACCAAAGAGGAAGCCTGTAAAGTATTGCTGTCTCTGTGTGAATCCGTGGGCAGGCGTCTACGGGCCTCCCACCAGTTGGCAGGACAGATCTGCACGGAGATCCGGTACAGTGATTTCCGGAACGTTTCTCACCAAATGCCGATAGACATTCCCACGGCTTCCGTGAATCTCCTGTACGAAGATGCCTGTGCATTATTCGACGAATTATGGGATTCCACTCCCATACGGCTTCTGGGGATCCGCACTTCCAAGCTGGTGCCGGAAGACGAACCGGTTCAGCTCAGCCTGTTTGATTTTCCGGCTCCCCGTTCCGAGAAACAGCAGAAGCTGGATGCCGCACTGGATAATATCCGGGCAAAATATGGCAAGGATGCCATCAAGCGGGGGCGTTTTCTCTAACGCTGCGTGGTAATGATCATGTTGAGTACCGCCTTGGTCTCACCCACATTGTGATAGACATGTTTCCTGTCACAGGCAAAATAGAGAGAACCACCTGTCTTCACCAGAAAACTGGAATCTTCCAGAATCAGTTCGACCTCCCCGGATACCACCGTCAGGTATTCCCAGGTCTGCTCCCCGTGGGATTCGCTTTCCATCCGGGCATTTCTGGTCAGCTCGCCCTGATATATCTCGAAATTTCTTCCGGCATCGTAGGGCAGCATCACATAGATCCGGTATTCCCCTTCCTTTGCCTTGCATACCGGAGCCTCTTCCGGAGACGGCACCACCATGATTTCTTTCCTATTATAAATCAACTGTTCAAAAGGTACCTTCAATCCCTCCACGATCTTCCCGATAGTGGACACCGTGGGATTGGATTCTCCTCTCTCGATCTGTCCCAGCATGCTTTTGCTGACACCGGTACGCTCCGCCAGCATATCCAGACTCATATTTTTGGATTTGCGGATTCTTTTCAGATTGAATGCTATGTTTTTATCGATCTGTGTCATATGCTTCACCCGGACTTTCCCATGATTGCGGTACCCGGCAGATATTTTCCCGCCACCGCATAAAAAAAGCATCAGACTCCCGTCTGATGCTACTTCTTCGTAGTAAAATTTACCATGTTCTTATTTATGACTTATGATACCGAAACGGAGGGCAAACGTCAAGTAATTTTTTACCTGTGTTACTCATCGCTTCTTTACACTATATCCGAAGGTTCCCAGCAATTCGCCACAGCCGAAATAGGAACCGTGGGAATAGATGATGGGTTCCGCCTGCTCCAGGTGGAATTTGTGCTTCTCATCCATATATTTTTCATCGGCATGTACTGCCACCACATCCGCCAGGAACATATCATGGGATCCCAGCGGCAGGATCTGTCGCACCTTACATTCAATGTTCACCGGACTCTCTTTTATCATCGGTGCTTTCACCTCAGATGCCGGAATGGGAGTCAGTCCCATTTCTTTGAATTTATCCACGTCCCGTCCGCTTTTCACGCCACAGTAATCTGTGGCAAATGCCAGCTCCTTCGTGGTCAGATTGATCACGAATTCTCCGCTCTCCTTTAGGATCGGATAGGAATATCTCTCGGGGCGTACGGAGATCGACACCATGGGCGGATTGGTACATACGGTTCCTACCCAGGCCAGCGTGATAATATTGGGGCGGCCGTCCCGGTCAGCCAGGCTCACCATGACCACCGGCAGGGGATACAGCATATTTCCCGGCTTCCAAAGTTGTTTTCCCATTTCCGTAAAACCTCATTTCCGTTACTTTCTTATCAATTTCAGCATTCTTAAATGAATACTTTATCTGCCTTTTTAGAAAATGTGCAAAATGCTCAATACATGAAGAACAATATCCGCAACCGTCAGAACTACTGCCGCAATGGATACTCCCAGCACACCGTTCAATTTACCGCCAAGGTTTTCCTTTACTTTTGCTGCGATGGCTTCGGTCTGCTTCTCGTTCTCTTCTACCACAACCGCCTGTACATTACGGTATACCTTTACGCATTCCTTATGTACATTCTCTTCCGTAGTGCTCAGTTTCTCATCCACATGCTTCTGAAGCTCGTCCAACACCTCGGTACTCTGCTGCAGTTCTTCCAGTTTGGCAGTATACTGCTGTCCCAGAGCTTCCAGCTTCTCTGTGTTCTCCTGCTGCAGCTTCTGCAGGGCAGCCACGCCTTCCTCGGAAAGCTTCGTCACTTCCGGAGCAATGGTCTCGGACATCAGCTTCTCCATCTCCTGATTGATCGCTTTCAGTTCCTTATTGACCTGCTGCATCTGTGCCAGGCACTCGTCGTATTCCCGCAGCTGGCTTTTCAGCTGATCCATCTCTTCGGCATCAGCCGCGGAATTCGCCTTGATCATTTCCTGGGCATTCAGCTTTTGTGCAAGTTTATCCATAAAAGTATCCATCCATCTTCCTCCAAACATATTTCGTCCCTCATGTGAACAGTTTCCCTTTTCAACTGTCCCTATTTTACCATGTTTATTCCCCGGTTACAACCAAAACCCCATGAATACTGTGTTTTCATGGTTTGCACATTTTTATGCAATTTGTACAGTTTCTTTTTTGGTTTCTGTACTTTTTCGTAAAATTCACCAAGTTTTCACATCGTGTTCATAATTTGTTCATAATTGGTTGGTATACTTTAAATACAGTCAAGGAAGAGATAAGACTTCCGGATAACAAAGCATATAAGATAAATTTTTTCATAATAGCCCAGGCGCCGAAAGGTGTCTGGGCACTCCTCATTTTATGGGGATTTTCCTGTCATCCCATTACTGTTTTGACCATAAAAAAGAATCTCGCTTGCGAGATTCTCCGCCTGCGGCGGGTCGCTTTTGCGACATATTTCATAACCGCCGCAGTGCGATCCCTGCGGAGCATTTTTAATTCATAGGAAGAAATTTCCTATGAATTAAAAATGCTTCTGTCGTTTGTACTACACCGGCAGAAGCTTTTGGATTATTTGGATGTTACGCTATTTAATTGTTTTTCCTCTTCTCTCTTTTGGCTGATGGCTAGTATCTCTTCGTTCAGAGACAGCATCCTCGCATCCAGATCAGACACCATTCTCGCACACTCCACCAGTTCATTTTTAATGCTCTCCGGAGCATCGCCCTCGAATTTGTAATGGATTTTATGCTCCAGGCTGGCCCAGAAGTCCATGGCAACCGTCCGGATCTGTATCTCCACCTTCGTATCCACCGTGCGGTCCGACAGATAGACCGGAATACTGACGATCATATGATAGCTTTTATAGCCACTGGCTTTGGGATACGTAATGTAATCCTTCACCGCGATCACCTGAATATCCTTCTGATCCCGGATCATATCCGCAATGCGGTAAATGTCCGATGTAAAGGAACAGATGATGCGGATGCCAGCAATATCGTTTATGTATTTTACCATGTTATCTATGGTGGATTCCTGCCCGTAGCGTTTGAGCTTTTTCACAATGCTTTCCGGGGTCTTGATCCGTGCCTTGATGTGTTCGATGGGATTGTACTGGTGTACATGCTGAAACTCGTCGTTCAGAATCTGCATCTTTGTCTCCATCTGACGCAGTGCGGCGCTGTATACCAGCGTGACCTCCTTCCAGCTGTCGATTCCATCCCCGTTTTCTACCTTAAACTCCATATTACCTCTCAATCTCTTCTGTCACAGAAGGCTCTGCGACCATTTTTCATATTTGTTACTTCCGTAGACGCTTTTTCGTTACGGAAATTCTGCATTCGTACGTTGATATTTATGATAATTATAGCATACCTCCTTTTAAAAATGTATAATTTTAACAAAACCTTTATTATTTTTTAAGATTGATTGGGCAGTTTTATAGTACGCTTTCGCAAACGTGCCGATTCGGCGGACGAAAGCTATCCCATATACAATGTAAGATGGATCTGATGGTTGTGTGACTTTTTTTGCTTGCAGGGGAAACCTCTTCCTATTATAATTTATTATTAACGACCAATATGTCTGATTTTTTGCGTAAGGAGATTTTCTATGTTCCGTATGTGGGCCAAAATTTTTAAAAATAATCATATGCTGAAAGACACCTGCATCGAGGACGGCAGTGACGATACCCGTACCCATAAAGTTTTTCACTCTCTGGACGAAGTCTGCCATCAGTTTGATCTCGGTACGCCCATCTGGCTGGATATGAATATTGCAGACTTTAAACGTCACAACAAGACCCGTTTTACCCAGGACAGTTTTGTAGAGTCCATCGATTTTGACTATCTGGAGATCCAGATCATTGAGGAGGATTAAGATGAACAGCAATTATTCCGCACAAGAGAAAAATTTTGCAACCGCATTGCTGCATAATCTGTGGAAATATCTGTTGCTTGCCGCATCTATAGTTGCTACCGTCAAGATTATTTTCTTCGGATTCGACATTGACGAGCAGTATGCCGTATCTATGGCTTACCGTCTGGTACAGGGAGACAGAATGTTTCTGGAAATGTGGGAGCCTCATCAGACTTCCGCGTTCTTTTCTGCTGCCTTTTTATGGCTGTATATGCAGTTGTTTCACACCTTAAAATACTCCGTCTCTTTCTGCGAATCGTAGGTGTCGTTACACAGTTGCTCATCAGTATTCTGACCTACCGGACTTTCCGTAAGTTTGTAACTGAGAATACTGCTTTTGTCATTGCTGTTTTTTACTACAATATCATTCCCAAGAACAGTACCGTTCCCGATTTTTCCAATATGCTTCTGTGGTTCAGTACTCTGGTCTTCTTAAGCTTTCTGGAATTTAGTCTGAATCGCGGTACCTCTGCACGCCGTCCTGCCTTTTTCCTGATTGCCGCCGGAGTAAGCACTTCCCTTCTTGTGCTTTCTTATCCCACCTGTATTTTCGTGGTACTTCCCGGATGTATCGGTATCTGGCTGTTATCTGCTGCCGGAAACCGTCTGAAAAATCTTCTGATTTATCTCGGGACCTGTGGTGTCTGCGGTCTGGGTTGGTTGGCCTACTTTTTGTTTCATATGTCTTTCCGGCAGTTTCTGGATGGCTTGTCAGAAATGCTGACCGACGGCTCCCACGATGTCGGACTGCTTGGGAAATTAAAAGATAACCTTTCCTGCCTCGGCGAAACCTTTCCTTATCTGCTGGTCGCTCTGGTGATTGCTTTGGTATTCTGGTGTTTTTTCCGATTCATATGCCGGAAAAACTACCGTTTCTTCCTGTTGTTGATTATTTTCCTGATTCTGGAACAGCTTTTTGTATGGTATCGGTTGCAAAAGCATATCGAGTATCCCGGGTTCGTCTATCTTCTGTTCCCGCTGTGGGGCATTTATTGTTATTTCCGCCGTAAAAAGTCTTCTGGCAAATTGGCCCCTGTTTATAAGGCATTGTTCTGGTTTGGAAGTATTACTTCTCTGTTTTTGCTCCTTGCCGCTTTTACAGCCAGCAATACAATGCTCTACGAGTCTGCCGATTATATGGCTATCGGTATGTTGGTTTCTTTATGCTATGCAGAGCGGGAAACATCGGAATCTCCCGTTTTCTGGAAATCTTTTGTCCTGCTGTTTGTGGGACTTGCCGTCATTCACAAAGGATTTCTGTTGTATAATATTTACGGTCACGACACCATTTTCGTCACACGGCAGAAAGCGGAAGAGGGCCCCATGGCAGGAATCTACGGCCGGTATTCCGATGGCTACGAGTATAATATCCGAGGACGTCTGTTAGACGAATTCATTCCCCGGGGCAGCAAAGTACTGATTGCCAGCCATAAGAGCATTATGTATCTTCAGGAGGATTACGTGATCTGCAACTATTCCACCATCAGCACTCCGACCATCGATGAGCGCTTATTCCAATACTGGACGCTCTATCCGGACAAAGTGCCTGAATATATTGTATGGGATAAAGGTTCTGAAGGCTACATTGCAACAAATCCGGAAGTAAATGCCCGTCTGGTAGAGAATGCGGAGTTACTGGTTGATGATGAAGGCCTGTTGATCTACAGACTTCCTGCCAATCCTTATTGATACTTTTCTCCCAAATATCTGAATGACTATTGACTTTTCCTTTTTTGTGCAGTAGTATTTGCATTGTCAGATGTAGTTTTGAAAACTACATATAAAAGCATTTCAGAATACGTGTTGTTATTTGGAATAGTAAATACTATTGTCGGATAAAATGATCTTAAATAGATTCGATTTGCAGACGGCAGCTGCTGTCGGGAAAAGGAGGAGTTATTATGCAGATTACCATAAGAGAGCCGGGAAGTGCCATTACCCATTTCATTGCCATGATGATGGCAGTGTTCGCAGCTGTGCCACTGTTAGTGAAAGCCGGTGTACAGTCCGGGCAGGAGAATTTCCTGGCCATGGCCATTTTCATGGGCAGCATGATCCTGTTATACGGTGCCAGCGCCACTTATCATTCCGTGGACCTCACCGGTAAAAGTCTCCGGGTCTTCCGGAAGCTGGATCATATGATGATCTTTGTATTGATCGCCGGTTCTTACACACCGGTGTGTCTCATTGTGTTGGGCGGTAAGCTGGGATATACACTGCTGGCTCTTGTCTGGGGCATTGCCGCTGTCGGCATGATCGTAAAAGCCTGCTGGATCACCTGTCCCAAGTGGTTTTCCTCTGTGATCTACATTGCCATGGGCTGGGTATGTGTCCTGGTATTCGGGCCTCTGCTGAAAACTCTGTCCACGCCCGCTTTTCTCTGGCTGTTGGCCGGCGGCATCATCTACACCGTGGGCGGTGTCATCTATGCCCTGAAGCTGCCGATCTTCAATGCGAAACATAAGTTCTTCGGCTCCCACGAAGTGTTCCACCTCTTCGTCATGGGCGGAAGCGTATGTCATTTCATTTTTATGTATTTATATGTAGCATAGCTACGAGCCATGCAAAAATAGAGTGGAACACCTCGCTTGTGCGCAAGCGAGGCTGGTTCACTCTATTTTTATACCGTGCGTCCCGCCTTATCGGACGCACTCCCAGAGCGGCAGAAGGCCCTCAGGCAGATATCGGTCTCCGAGTGTGAATTTTCTAAACCCGTGGATCAAGTATTTCTCATCCAAACGGGCACGGCTCCAGGCGACATCCATGTCGCCGACCGCCTGTCGCAAACATCGTGTTTGTTCCACCCTGACTTTTTACCACAGGTTAAGAAAATATCAACACTCTCCGACAGACATCTGCCTGAGGGCGTTCTGTTTGTATTCAAAACGCCAATTTCTAA
>NZ_QUIU01000003.1:0-145770 GCF_003480225.1 Clostridium sp. AM34-9AC | reverse complement strand
TGAGGGCGTTCTGTTTGTATTCAAAACGCCAATTTCTAAGAAAAAAATACAAAAACATAAGATTTTGCTATGTAAAAAGTCTCTATTTTCGCTACACAAGCAAAATAAAGAAATTCCGTACAAAAAATCCTGATTTCGGAACTTTTTTGTACGGAATTCGTTGTTTTGGGGCTTTTTACACCAAACTTTCTATTTACCGAAACTTCCCCGCCCAATATTCGTCTTATTATAATGTGATCACCATAACACTTCACGATTTTGGGAGGGTATCTTTATGAAGAAGACTATTTTACTATCAACACTGACAACGATTCTTACGCTTTCCTTGGCAGGATGTGGTTCTACCGGGGGCCTGGAGGATTCTGTAGGGGTGCAAAATTCCACGGCCCCCACCGGGCCAATCGCCCCGGTCATCGCGGAAAGCCTCGTTCCTACAGAATGCCCGGAAAACGGGCCTGCCGACGATCTGGCGATATCCATGGGGAATGAAGCTATCTGTGATCTGGGACCGGTGCAGTTCTCCCTGTCCCTTCCGGAGACCTGGGACTATGAGATCCGCAATTTAACTTTCGCAGGTACCACCACGACCGATGCTATCATCTTCTGGAACATCGCGTACCCGGAGGATACCTTTACGCTTATCTATGCTCCCGTCCCGGGAATCTGCGGCACCGGCGTCACCAGCGAGGAGATCACTCTGCCCAACAGCAACTTAAACGGCTGGAAAAATACCGAGATCTACCAGACAGAACAAAAATACTGGATTTACATTACATTATCCAATCCCGATGTCCCTTTACAGGGAAATACCCTACAGCTGGAAGCCACTATTCCGTTAACAGACTGGTACACTCTGGAAACAGATTTCAACCGCATCCTCGAAACCATCCAGCTTCAATATACAAGTTTCGAAGCTCCTGTGACGCAGGATATTCTGATCTTGCCGGAAGAAACGCAGTCAACGACTCCAGACATTCTGCCCTTGCCAGAAGAAACGCAGTTCGCTCCCCAAGACAAGTTGCCCTTGTTGGAAGAAAGACAGTCCAACTGTATCGAGCTGGATACGGATTTCGGTGCACCTGTGACTCAGGATATTCTGATCCTGCCAGAACAAACTCAACCTGCAACTCAGGAGAAACTGCCCCTGTTGGAACAAAGGCAGTCCAACTGTATTGAGCTGGATGCAGATTTCAGAGCCCCCGCATCGTAGGATACTCTAATCTTACCGAAAGAATCACATCCTTGTCTCACGACAGCCGCCATCCTTGGCCGCCAGATAAGGGAATCTCCACAGATTGCCCACACCCACCGCGTTTCCGGCCGCCGCCAGCACGAAACCGATCTGCCCGGAGAAATTACTTGCTTTCTTTTCCATATGATTCACGCTCCTTAAAACACTTGTGACATGAGGATAGCATATGCTATACTATCAGTAAAACGAATGTTTTTATTGGTATACATAAGTTTTTGTAATGTGATAAGTCTCAAGAGAAAATAAGTGGCTGCAAAGCAGACATTTGTTTTTTGGACTCATCAGCTCACGAATATCCTGCGAAGCAGGATGTAAAAATTCGTGAGCTTATACTATAATGAGTACAAGAAAGCCAATCTGCTCGCATAATTGGTGAACGATGAATTTGAAATTCATAAATTTACAGGGTGAAGATCATGAAAGAACAAAAAGACCGTTACGAGATATTTTTAAAAGTATGTGAAACGGGAAGCTTCTCCAAGGCGGCGGAAGCACTGAATTATACCCAGTCCGGCATCAGCCAGATGATGGCGGGACTGGAGGAAGAACTGGGTGTGCAGCTTTTTGCCCGGGTTAAACGGGGTGTCAGCCTCACCGACAACGGTGCCCGCCTCATCCCTTACATTCAGGAAATGGTCAACCAGAAAGACAAGCTGCGCCAGGCCGCCTTCAATATCAACAATAAGATTGAGGGAAAACTACGGGTCGGTAGTTTTTCCAGCATCACCGCTCTGTGGATGCCGGATGTGGTTCATTTTTTCCGGGAAAATTATCCGAAAGTGGATGTAGAAATTTTTGACGGCAATTATGATGAGATCCGGGACTGGATCATTCACGGGCAGGTGGATTGTGGATTTTTATCCTCCATCGTGGCGGATGATCTGACCTTTTATCCACTGTTGAATGATCCGCTGTGCGCTGTTTTCCCCGAGGGACATCCGCTGGCTGCCAAAAACAGCGTCACCCTGCCGGAACTGTTCGAATATCCTCTGATCATCGAGACCCCCGGCTGTGACAACGACATCCAGCATCTGCTGACCAAATGCCCTGTCCGCCCAAAGATCTCTTACAGCTTCCGGGACGATACCCTGATCATGTCCTTCGTCCGGAACGGTCTCGGTGTCACCATCTCTCAGGAACTGGTATTAAAAGCTTTCGCACGGGGTGTGGTCTCCAGACCCTTATCTCCCAGTTGTCACCGTACGCTGGGACTGGCTTTCTCCAAGACCGCCAACTCCGTGGTGTCACAGACGATGCTGCGGTATTTGCAGGAAACGATCCACTGATCCACCCCAGCTCAACTATTCTGCTATTCTACATTATGATAGCTTCCGCAATACGGGCAGCGTCCGGTATATCCTGCTGCCGCCTGATAGGAAGCACCGCAGTTCGGACACTGCACGGCGGTCATGCGAAGCTTGGAAGGATCCACGGGCTTATCGTCCATCAGTTCCTGCTCTCCCGGCAGAATCTCATCCCGGACGGAATCCGGATCCCAGCCGTATTTTCCCTGATATTCGTAGATATCCATGGTCATACCGATGGGATAGGTCGAAGCGCCCTTTTCAAACGCGGTGGGAATCACTGCCTCCCGCTCGATCTGATTCTTGTCAAAATAATGCACGATCACATTCACCGGGAATCTGCCGTTTACCATATACGCCGTATTCTCCACGTAACCGTAGATCTTGGCGGCATATCTGATTCCGTTTTTTACGATGAGTGACTTTTTATGCTGCCCGAATAATACTGCTGCGATAAAACAAATGCCCAGTATCAGGAAAAACAGCGGCAATGCCAGAAATGCCCTCATGGGCCGGAACACCATGCCGATGCCTCCGAATATCATTGTCAGCACTGCGCCGATCCCCGCAAATGCGCCTCCTATGATCAGTAAAACTTTCTGAGCCATGTTCATTTTCATGTCAGTTTCCCGCCCTTCTCCTATTTTTCATGCCAATCTCCATTCAGCAGCCTTCGGCTGGCGGCACAAATAGTAATTTATACCATCTGGACCACCCAGACATTACTCTTCACCATGAGGTAACCAATGATCACCTTGATCAGTTCCGTGCCCTGCACCAGAAAATAGATGCTCACGATCCCCAGGCCGGTGAAATGCGCCAGCAGATATGCCGCCGGCACCACGATCACCCAGGTAAATACGGAATCAAACAGGAAAGTCACCACCGTCTTACCACCGGAACGCAGGGTAAAATACGACGCATGGCTGAAGGCGCAGAAGGGCATGATGATGGCCGATACCGCAATAAAACTGGTAGCCAGTTCCCTGATCTCCTCCGTGGTATTGTAAATACCCGGGAAAAATCCTCCTACCACGAACATCAATGCCGCCATGATCACACAGCAGAAGACGCTGAATACGATCATCTTGTTGTCTGCATCCTTGGCATCCTCCAATTTACCTGCACCCAGATACTGTCCCACCACAATACTGATACAGGAACCCAGCTGAAGATAGACAATATTGAACAGATTCGTGATGGTGGAGGCAATGTTCAGTCCCGCCACCACGTCCAGACCTCTGACAGAATAGCACTGGGTCACCGTTGTCATGCCCGCTGCCCACAGCACCTCGTTCATCATCAGCGGAAATCCCTTGATCAGGATCGCCTTCAATTCCGCAAGCGGAATACCAAAGCCGGTGTAAGCTCCCTCCAGATAGCGGTTTTTTCCCCGATGGATGTGTGCCCAGATCACCACGATCAGTGCCTCAATGTAACGGGCAATAACGGTAGCCAGCGCCGCCCCCTGCACTCCCAGCTCCGGGAAAGGACCGATGCCGAAGATCATCAGATAGTCCAGAATCGCATTAGTACCCACCGCCACAAAGCTGGCCAGCATCGGGATAAAGGTCTGCCCGGTCTCTTTTATATTTGTCGCGTAGGACTGGTTCACCGCAAAAGGGATCAGTCCCACCATCATGATGGCCAGATATTCCAGTCCGTACTGCAGTGCCAAGTCCGTGGCCCCGTTCCCCACCGTATCCGTCAGATACAGGGAGATCAGTGCGGAACCTTTCGTCAGGAACAGAAGGATCGCTCCGCCTGTCACCAACAGCGTGGCATACAGCTTAAACCGAAAGGAATACATATGTCCCTTATGATTGCCCTTTCCGAAATACTGGGCACCGAAGATGCTGGCAGCTGACACAGCTCCGAAAATTGCCAGATTGTATACAAAGATCAGCTGATTCACAATGGCAACGCCGGACATCTGCTCCGTTCCCAGCTGTCCCACCATGATGTTATCCAGAAAGCTTACCAGATTGGTAATGGCATTCTGCAGGATCATGGGAATAGCCAGTAAAAGATACTTCTGGTAAAAATCCCAGTCTCCAATATATTTTTTCTTAAATTTTGCTAACATAATTTCCCTCAATTTTCTAAATAATCCCTACCTACGCTCGATCATCCCGGGACTTTCACTCCCGAAAACCGACCGCTTATAACGGTTCTTCCTGCGGCATGGTGCTGTGTACTTTCTTTCTGACAAAATAGAAACATACCGCCTGCAGCAGGATCGTTGCCAGCCAGGAGGCCGGATAAGATAAAAACAGTACCATCAACGACCGGTGCATTGGGAATACTCCGTAGATCCAGAAGATTCTCGTTCCCACCGTACCGATAATGGACAATATCATAGGTACCGCCGAATGTCCCATGCCCCGCAAGGCTCCCGGAATCAGATCCATGATGCCGCATAAAAAGTAAGTCAACGTCGTATACAGCAGAATCTCCGTTCCACAGGCAATAACGTCCGCATCCGTTGTGTAAATGTGAAGCAGCTGCGGACCGAAGAGATTGGCGCTTCCGCCCAGCGTTACCGCTACGATCACCGACAGGATCATACAATCGATCAGTACCCTGTCCATACGTTTTTTCTTCCCGGCACCGTAGTTCTGACTGGTGAAGCTCATACACGCCTGGGTAATGGAATTCACCGACACGAACAGGAATCCAAAGATATTATTGGCCGCCGTATAGCCTGCCATGGCGATGGAGCCAAAGGAATTCACCGAGGACTGCAGCAGAACATTGGAGAAATTGATGACTACGCTCTGGATCCCCGCCGGAACCCCCACCTGAAAGATCTGCAGCAGGTACTCCCCTTTTATTCCCAGCTTTGAAATCTGCAGCCGGTAACAGCTGTCCGTAGTAAACAGGCACCATAATACCAGCACACAGGAGATCACCTGAGAGATCACTGTAGCAATGGCTCCCCCCGCCACACCCATGGAAAAAGCAATGACCAGAAACAGGTTCAATACCGCATTGATGGCTCCGGATATGATCAGGAACAACAGCGGACGCTTCGTGTCTCCCACTGCCCGCAGAACTGCAGCTCCGTAATTGTACAGCATGAAAAAGGGCATGCTGCAGAAATAAATTTTCATATATAATGCCGCCTGATCAATAACATCCGCCGGGGTATCCATCAATTCCAACGCCCCCCGGGTGCAGAACAGCCCTACGAATACCATGACAATACCGCTGATCAATGCAAAGGTCATAGCTGTATGTACTGTCTCGCTCATCTCCCGCTCTTTCCCGGCAGCATAGAATCTGGCGGACAATACATTGGCTCCCAGAGAAACGCCGATAAACAGATTGACGAACATATTGATCAATGCCGTGGTGGAACCTACAGCCGCCAGCGCCTGACTTCCGGTGAACCGTCCCACCACAATGATATCCACTGCATTGAACAGCAGCTGCAAAATGCTGGACACCATCAGGGGCAGTGCAAAGGAGATCAGCTTGTCCATAATCGTGCCGTTGCACATATCTATTTCATATTTGTTTTTCTTCTGTGTTGCTTCCATAATTTCATTTCCTGCAATTCTCTTCCAAATCCCGTTATTTTCCCGCACCGCTCATCCGCATCTGCAGAAGAACCGCTATAACTTATGATTTTATCACATATTTTGCTATATTTCTATTCCCCATTTTAGCTGAAAATATGATATACTATATTTTGAATGTTTTTGGGGGTTCAAAATGAGTATACATCCCACAAATCCTTACAAGAGAACAAAGAGAAAGGAAACTTATCCCTATGAAATATGACGTAATCATTATCGGTGCCGGTCCCGGCGGTATCTTCTCCGCTTATGAACTGGTGCAACAGAATCCCGACCTGAAAATTGCCGTTTTCGAATCCGGTCACCCTCTGGAGAAGCGCCACTGTCCTATCGACGGTGACAAGATCAAGAGTTGCATCAACTGTAAGAGCTGTTCCATCATGAGCGGTTTCGGTGGTGCCGGTGCTTTTTCCGATGGAAAATACAATATCACCAACGCTTTCGGTGGCACTCTCTACGAGTATATCGGCAAGAGTCAGGCCATCGACCTGATGAAATATGTGGATGACATCAACATGAAGTTCGGCGGTGAAGGCACGAAGCTGTATTCCACTGCTGGCACCTCTTTCAAAAAAATCTGCATGCAGAACAAGCTGAACCTGTTAGACGCTTCCGTACGTCACCTGGGTACAGATATCAACTTCATCGTGCTGGAAAATCTGTACGCAGAACTGAAGGATAAAGTGACTTTCTATTTCGATACCCCGGTGAAAACGGTGGAGACCGTTGGTGACGGTTACCGTATCTGCTGCGAAAACGCTTCTTACGACTGCGACAAGTGCATTATTTCCGTAGGCCGCAGCGGCAGCAAATGGATGGAGCAGATCTGTAAAGATCTGGACATCAACACCAAGTCCAACCGCGTGGATATCGGCGTCCGGGTGGAACTGCCCGCAGTCATCTTCTCTCATCTGACCGATGAACTCTATGAGAGCAAGATCGTATACCGCACTGAAAAATTCGAGGATTCCGTGCGTACCTTCTGTATGAATCCCCACGGTATCGTCGTAAATGAGAACACCAACGGCATCGTCACCGTAAACGGCCACAGCTACGAAGGAGCCGACAAGCAGACAGAGAACACCAACTTTGCCCTGCTGGTAGCGAAGCATTTCTCCGAGCCCTTCAAGGACAGCAACGGCTACGGTGAAAGTATCGCCCGTCTCTCCAACATGCTGGGCGGCGGTGTTATCGTACAGCGTTTCGGCGATCTGGTGAGAGGACGCCGCAGTAATGCGAAGCGTATTGCCGAGGGCATGGTAGAGCCTACCCTGTCCGCAACTCCCGGTGATTTAAGCCTGGTACTGCCCAAGCGTATCTTAGACGGTATCATCGAAATGATCTACGCACTGGACAAGATCGCACCCGGTACCGCCAATGACGATACCCTGCTCTACGGTGTGGAAGTCAAATTCTATAATATGGAAGTGGAACTGGACGAACATCTGGAAAGCTGTCACAAGGGCCTGTACATCATCGGTGACGGCAGCGGTGTGACTCATTCCCTGTCCCATGCATCCGCCAGCGGTGTCTATGTTGCAAGGCAGATCGCCAAAGGGGAATAATTACTGATAAAAAGGAAGGTAGATTCTATGGCACAGACAGTTAAGATCATCTCTGACAGTACCTGTGATCTGTCAAAGGAATTAGTGGAAAAGTATGACATTACCATCCTGCCTCTGCACATTCTGCTGGGCGAGGATGAATACCGCGATGGCGTGGATATTACGCCGGAAGAAATTTTCCGGTGGTCCGATGAAAACAAGACCACGCCCAAGACCTCTGCTCCTTCTCTGACCGAGGCCATGGAAGTCATGCAGCCTTTTGTGGAAGAAGGCCGGGAGATCATCTGTTTCTCCATCTCCGACAGTATGTCCACCTCCGGCAACGTTATGCGGCTGGCTGCAGAAGAACTGGAAGCTTCCGACAAAGTCACCGTCATCAACTCCGCAAACCTGTCCACCGGCATCGGTCTGCAGGTAATACAGGCTGCCATTCTGGCTTCTGAAGGGAAAACTGCCGCAGAGATCACTACTGCCATCGAAGCCATCCGTCCCAAAGTCCGGGCCAGCTTCGTCGTAGATACCCTGACCTACCTTCACCGCGGTGGCAGATGCAGCGCGGTAGCGGCTCTGGCCGGTGGTATGTTAAAGCTTCATCCCCGGATCGTCGTGGTGGATGGTGCCATGGATGCCTCCAAAAAATACCGTGGAAAACTGGGTTCCGTCATCCTCTCATACACAAAGGATATGGAAGAGGATCTGAAAAATGCAGTTCCCGACAGAGTCTTCATCACCCACTCCGGCTGCGACCGGGAGATTGTGGAAGCGGTTCGTTCCTATCTGGAAAGCCTGGGAATCTTTGACGAGATTCTGGAAACCAGAGCAGGCGGTGTAGTCTCCAGCCATTGTGGTCCCGGCACGTTAGGCGTACTTTTCATTGCTAAATAAAAAATCCGAAGGAGTTTAGTGTGAAAATTAATTTTTCACACGCAAATTTGTGCCTGCACAAGGTGCCAAGGCACCTGAAAGTTTGCAGGTTACTGAAAGGCATTGGTATTATTATGATCCGTTTTATATTCGTCGTATTATTTGTAGTATTATTCCTGATCCTGTCCACGCCGTTAATGCTGGTGGAATGGATCATCGGCAAATTTAACCCCGGTCTTAAGGACCGCAGTTCCCTGGCCATTGTAAACTGGGCCTTCCGCTGGGTCATCCGTCTTTCCGGCACGAAAGTCATTGCCATTGGGGAAGAGAACATTCCCACCGACACTGCTGTGCTGTACGTCGGCAATCATCGCAGCTTTTTCGATGTGGTGCTGACCTATGTCCGTGTTCCCAGACCTACCGGTTATATTGCGAAAAAAGAAATGTTAAAATGGCCCCTGCTTAACATCTGGATGAAAGATCTTCACTGTCTCTTTCTGGATCGCCAGGACATCAAGGCAGGACTGAAAACCATTCTGCAGGCCATTGAGAAAGCCAAAAACGGGATTTCCATCTGCATCTTCCCGGAGGGCACCCGCAACAAGACCCCGGATACCTTCCTTCCCTTCCACGAGGGCAGTTTCAAGATCGCAGAGAAAGCAAATGTTCCCATTATCCCCATGACTATTGTGAATTCCGCTGCGGTATTTGAAGATCATTTTCCGAAAATAAAAAAGGCCACCGTAGTCATTGAATACGGTAAGCCTATTTATCCGAAGGAACTGGACAAGGAGACTCGCAAGAGCATGGGCACCTATGTACAGAATATTATCTCCGAAACTTATTTCAAAAACAAAGAACTGATCTGATCTTTCTAATGTCTATCCGCGAGGGAGACCTGCTGGGCTATCAGTAACAGATAATCCGCAGCGTCTCCCTCTTCGGGATAATAACTCACCGAATCCCGGTTCCGTCCCATCAGGTAATGCAGAAAATCCTCTAAAATCTCCGTGTACTGATAACTGTATAACACATAATTAGCACAGGACAATTCTTCTGCCCGCTTCAGAAGATCCTCGGTTCCATTGTTGACATTCATTACGGCATCGATCATGTTATGGGAACGTTTGGCCAGCTCCTCGCCCCGATTCCGGATGCTTTCCATGAATACAGTGCACAGGTCCACATCCACCGGCTGTCTGGTGGCCAGATACGTCATGGAGCCATACAGATAGGCCGTTTCTTCCAGATAACTGGTATTGTCCTCGAAAAAGTCCTTATACTCCAGGATCTGATTGCGGTAAGTGTATAGTCCCGCCGCCCGGTAAAGCTCCGTCAGCGCCATGAATTTCTCCGCATCTCTGCCGGATGTCGACATCAGCTTGGTGTACACCGACGACGCATGCTGCAGACATTGTGTGGCATATTGCACATCATATTTCTGGTACAGATAACTGAATTTTGCCATCACCGCCACGTAACACATGTTCTCCGGTTCCGGCTTTTCTGTGTCGTTGGCCGTTTTTTCCAGCCAGTCGGCAATAGATTCCAGCAGATCCGGGATATCATTGCCATTATCATCCGCAAGCACCTGCGGATACCACTCACAGGCCTCCAGCAAAGTGATGATCTCATCCTCGGTAATACTGCGATCCTGACATCTGTCATGAACATTCGTGCACAACGCTTCCAACAGTTCCTGATAGTGGTCTTCTTTCAGAGAAAACGTCAGGGATCTTCCCACATTGTCACACTCCAGATAGAACTCACCTTCCCCGGTATAGTCCGTGAAATCCGCTGTTCCGATGTACAGAGACAGCTCCCCGTTGTAATCAGTCTGCTTTACCGTGCCTTCATAGACCGTCTCTCCGGTCTCCCGGTCCACCAGCCGGAAAGTCTCTACCGACTGTCTGCCCTTCACCACTGCCTGTTTTTCACCGACCGCGGCATACCCCTGCTGATCCACCAGCACATTGGGTGTCAGTGTAGGCACTGTATAGTTGATGACCGGTGTGTTTTCCATGCCGGTCATACTTATGCTTACATGCCCTGTCTCTGCCGTTGCCTGCCCGCAGGCGGTCATACCTATACTGTTAAATAGTAATAGCAGGGACAGGATCCCTGCACTTTTCCTGCTGTATCTCAAGATATTCCTCCGGTCATTCCCTGGGGACATTACAGTACACGATCTCCCCGTTGATAATAGTATAAAGGGTTCGTGTGAAAATTTCCATAGGATTTCCGTCGAAAATGGCAATGTCTGCATCTTTCCCCACTTCCAGGCTGCCAATGCGGTCTGCCACGCCACAGATTTTCGCAGGATAAATGGTGATGGCCCGGAAACCTTCCTCCATTGGAAGTCCCGCTTTTACCGCAAGTCCGGCACACAACGGCAGTGTCTGGATCTGTGACACCGGATGATCCGTGGTGATGGCGACCATCACACCGGCCCGGTTCAGCACTCCGGCGGTCTTAAAAGACATGTTCTGCACCTCGATCTTGTTCCGGCTGGTAAGATCCGGTCCCACAATGGCCGGAAATCCTTCCTTCGCCAGTTCTTCCGCCACCAGATGACCTTCCGAGCAATGATCCATCGTCATTTTTATACCGAATTCTTTTGCAATGCGGATTGCTGTGAAAATATCGTCCACCCGGTGGACATGGGCTTTTAACGGGATGTCTCCCCGCAGTACCGGAAGATAGCACTCTTTTTCAAAATCCGGTGCAAAATACTCTCCCTTCTCCGCCGCTTCCTGCTTTTGCCGCAGATATTCTCTGCTCTCCCAGAGTTCCCTGCGCAGCATGGCGGCGATGGCCATACGGGTGACAGGACTTTTGTTCTGCCCGGAATAATTGACCTTGGGGTTCTCTCCAAAAGCCACCTTCATGGCCGCCGGTGATTTCAGGATCAGGTCGTCGATCCGGCGTCCCTTAGTCTTTACCATGGCAAACTGGCCGCCCACCACATTAGAGCTTCCGGGTCCGATCATGGCTGCAGTAATTCCGGCCCGCACCGCATCGTCAAAGGCTGCATCCATAGGATTAATACCATCGATAGCCCGCAGAGCCGGTGTCAGGGGATCCACTGTCTCATTACAGTCATCCCCTTCCGTGCTCTTTTTTTCTTCCATGATACCCATATGGCAGTGTGCCTCAATGATGCCCGGCATGATCAGCGCATTTTTTGCGATCACTACCTGCTCTCCTTCTTCCGGCTGTAACTTCACCTCACCTCTGGCACCTACCTGTGCAATTTTCCCGTTTCTTATCTGCAGGATTCCTTCGGGGATCTCTCTGCCCGCCATGGTCAGGATCCTGCCTCCTACAATATACATCAGCGGAACAATGCCTCCCCGTTCACCGGTTCCCCGTTGTGGGTCAGAGCAAAGTATACGTTGCTTCCTTCGGTGCTGTAGTATTTCGTGGGCGCTGCCACACTGCCGATGGCGTCGCCGGGATTCACATAGGAATTCTCTTTCACTGTGATCTCCGTCAGCTGTCCATAAGTGGCCTCATAGCCGTCACCCAGATCCAGGGTCACCGCCTTGCCGATCTCCTCATTTTCGAAGATAGAAGTCACTTTTCCCTGTGCACAGGCGGTCACTGCCGTACCTTCTTCCGCGGAAAAAATGGTGGCGGGATTGTATTTATACTGATCCAGTGTAGCAAAATAAGTGCTCTTGTCCATAGAGTAATGCATCAGAATATCACTCTGCACCGGTTGCTGTAATCCGTCGCTTTCTGCAAAGTGCAGTGTCTTCTCAACGACCACATCCCCGCCTGCTGTCTGCTTTCCCCCGGTCTCTTCCTTTTGTCGGTCGGCATCGGAATTCTGCTGCTCTTTCTGTGCGGCCTCCAGCAGCGTCTCCTGATCCGTCAGCCCCGGAATCTCTACGTTGCCGGAGCCTACCTCCTGGGGCATATAATCCAGATCATCCTCGGTGACAGGAGCTCCCGCGATCTCATTTCCCGCTGTATTATTTGCCGTCAGTCCGGGGATGTTCTCGTCCTCCTTCAGAAGATGTTCGTCGTTATTCTCCGTGATCTCCTGTAATTTGTCATCCGCATTGTTGGGAAGCGCAGTGAAGTCCAAGGTATAACCATCATCCCTGGACTCCACATTCTGCCCCTTCATATAGACCCCTGTCATGGTCAATGCTGCCAGAACAAAGGCTGAAGAGGCTAACATTATAATACGCTCTTTGTTAATACCGCTCTTTTTATTTCTTCTCATATCTTATCCGCATCCTTCCTGTTCCCTGAGTCAACTGCCTGCTATACAATCGTTTCAACCACTTTCCCTGGTTTATCCTATAGTCTTGCCCGATTCATGGGTTTTATTCAGAATGTCTTCGATATGAAATTTGCATTTATTTGAAACTATTCAGAGCCATGTAAATAGCGTCGAATGTTTGCATTCGTAAGAACATTTGATGCTATTTATAGGGCGAAGTAACTGAATAGTTATATTTATTCTATGCCTGTGCGGCATAGGCAGCCATATCCACGTGCTGTACCGTACCCACATTTCCGTTTTCGTATAAGAAAATACCGGTCTTGCGGACCACAGCATTGGTCGCATTGGCATTGGTAGTGCCGTCCTGAGCCTTACGGTCTCCCTGCAGGGTAAAATCCGTAGAAGCGTTTTGCAGACAGATAGCACCGACACCCTTGTCAGAAAGTTTGTACAGTACGTCGTTGCCGTTTTCATCCTTGCACCAGATTTTTAATTTTGACCAGATGGAATCGTTCTCATCGATCCAGCCATTGCCATCCTCATCATACTGCGCCAGATCTGCAAAGCCATCCCCATTCCGGGTGCCGAACAGCTCACTGCCGTCGTTGATAGTGCCGTCACCGTTCTTGTCCAGTGCCAGATAGCCGCTGCCATTCAGCACGGAGATCTCTTCTTCCTTGCCATCGGCATCCAGATCAAAATAAAAGGTCTGATCCGACACTTCTGCCACATCAGTATCCAGGTTGATCACCAGCGGATCATGGAGCGTGAATTCTGCTACATTGAGTTGCTCTTTGTAGTATTCCTCGCATCTGCGGCTCATATTTACATTTACATTAAAATTGATCTCTCTGCCATCCTTGGTCCGTACGCTTCCCACGGTGGAAAAACTGGTATCCTCCTGTTCTATGTTCCAGGTCTCGCTCACATAGTTCAATATTTTCACACGGGACGTGACCAGATTGAACACGTCTGATGCAGGTGTTGCGGTTCCCTGTGTGCTGCCGGAATTCGTCTGGGTATTATTTACGCTATTCCCTGTATTCCAGCTGTTTCCGGTCTGATTACCGCTGCTCCATCCGTTTTCCTGCATCCAGTCCCGCAAAGTGCTGTTCCTGGACGGGAATAATAAATCAAAAATATAACGCACCGTATATTCCCGGATGGTAGACAATGTCTGTTCACTGGCACTGCTTCGCATATCCCATCTGGCAGAAGATACCAGCAAACGACTCTGCCAGTCTTTGGCTGTCATCGTGGTGTTCTCTGCAGTGTTCTCCTGTTCCTCCGTGTTCTGTGTGGTATCCTCACCATTCGGTGTCTTCTGTCCCTTAGTGGATACATCTGTCAGACCTGCCTGATAATCCGTTATCTCAAATCGTCTGACGCTTGTCTTAGAAGCGTGATAGCTTCTGGCGGAATCCATTCCTATGCTTGCGGAATCAATTCTCAAATCTGTAATTTTCTCCTTTCCCCGACCTCACCACGAACCAACAGGGCGCGCTTCCTGTAACGCTTAACAGTTCACCGCCGCATGTATTCATAAAAGCGCCTGCTCCGCAGTCGACGCCGCTAAGCGGCTCATCTTTTATTTCATACATGCGGCGCTCCGCTCATGCAATATCATATGTTCTGCTTTGTGTGCCAGCACCCACGCAGAACATATGATATTGCATGGCTGAACTGTTAAACTAAAAAAAGATGGTAAAGAAACAGAATACATATAATATGCCTCTGTCTGATTACCATCCGTGGTGTCATTATCAAACTGTAAAAAATAAGTAGCAGGAAGTGACTGGCCATGTCACCTCTCTGCTACTTATATCGTCCGCTATGGACATTTTATTTAGTGTTAATTTACTGCTGTTGGGGCTGAGTGGGAGCGCCAGGGGTTCCGGGTGCGGGAGGCACCGGTCTGCCGGCTGCTTTCAGCTTTGCTGCGATCATGCTGGCTACCATTTCTCTGGTCACTACGATGTTGCCACCGAAGGGATTGATCACGAATCCCAGCGCCGGACTGATATTGCCCTGTGCATCTTTGCGCAGCAGCATTCCCGCATAATCGTCAAAGTTCATGGCGAAAGTCTGCTGATTCTCCTCATCTCTCCACCTTTTTAGCTCTGTCCAGTCAGTGAACGCCATGAAGAACTTCCGACCGTCCTCGGTGGACAGCATCGGGAACTGTACTTTGGCATCTCTTGCGATGGTCACCCGGCCGTTTTCATCGGGCACAGGCACCGGATCGATCACGACCGGAGACAGGAACTTTGCTTTCTGCAGTTCATCCAGGAACATCTGTCTGTGTTCCGGGGTGTCCTCTGCTTTTAATAATTCAATGGATCCCACCATCATGGGGTTGGATACCGGTTTGTTAAATTCCATATTTTTTCTCCTTACTTCTCATTGTAACTATTCAGCCTCTCTTCGCGAAACGCATCTGCGATGGTTAGTCACATGTCTCTGAATAGTTACACTCGGTTATAGTTGATCAGGCATCCCTTCAGGATGATCTGACGTTCTTCGTCGGTCAGCTCTCCCAGCTTCAGGGTGAATTCCTTCATGCCTTCTCCGGTTGTTACCACATATGCCTTAATTTCCTCGGCCTTGTCTTCCACGGCTTTCTTAATACCAGGAATGAACAGGTAATCCAGATTCTTGAAAGGCAGGTCTCCGGGCTGGATCAGGAAAGGAAGCATGCCCCAGTTGATCAGGTTGGAACGATAACGCTTGGTGGCATACTCGTTGGCAATATTTGCCCAGCCGCCTAATACCTTCTGGCAGGAAGCAGCCTGCTCACGGGCAGAACCGTCTCCGGGCTTCACTGCGAAAATAGTGGAACCGAATCCGGTGTTCTCACGACTTGCATCGGGATACTGTTTCTTTACTTCACCCATAACATCCTTCAGTACTGGAACTGCCTGACAGGGATGTCCGCCGTTCATACGCTCTTTCTCTGCCTTCTGGATCTCCTTGGCACGTCCTACATACTGCGGATCCTTACGGCTTAAAGTGAACTCTGCCAGTCCCAGAGGATTGGAGCGGTAGGAAGAGGTCTCACCGGAGGGAATCAGCTCATCGGTAGTGGTTACGGGATCGTGGATCTCGGATACTACCTGCAGTACCAGATTCTCAGGCAGAGCCCCCATAGCGGGCCAGTCCTTGATATTGGGGCCGAACTGGATCTCTACGCTCTCGTCTGCCACACCGTGGGAATCAAAGACACGGTTCTTGTAAATATTGCTATCGAAATGATATTTGTATTTTCCGAAATCTCCATCGAAGTCCGTTGCGGGAGTCAGCACACCCTTGTTGGCTGCAGTGGCTGCGATGGAACGGGCATCCATCAGAGCTACGGAAGCGATCTGGCCGTTCTGCAGCTTGGAGCCTTCACGGTTCGGGAAATTTCTGGTAGAGTGACGGATACTGAATGCGTTATTGGCAGGCGTATCACCGGCACCGAAGCAGGGACCACAGAACGCAGTCTTCATGACTGCACCGGTCTCTAAGATGGTAGCCGCACAGCCGTTGCGGATCAGCTCCATGTATACGGGCATGGATGCGGGATATACGCTTAAAGTAAACTCATCCGCACCGATGTATCTGCCCTTCAGGATGTCGGCAGCCGCACAGATATTCTCGAATCCGCCGCCGGCACAGCCTGCGATAATACCCTGATCTACAATGAACTTGCCGTTCTTTACTTTATTTTTCAGAGTGAAGTCTACCGCACCGTCCAGACTTACTTTCGCACGCTTTTCCGTCTCATCCAGAATATCCATCAGGTTCGCATTCAGCTCTTCGATGGTGTAAGTATTGCTGGGATGGAACGGCATGGCAATCATAGGACGGATCTTGTCCAGATCCACCTCGATCAATCCATCATAGTATGCCACCTGGCCGGGATTCAGTTCCTTATAGTCTTCGGTACGTCCGTGGATCTCATAGAACTCACGGATCTGGTCATCGGTCTTCCAGATGGAGGACAGACAGGTGGTCTCTGTGGTCATTACGTCAATGCCGATACGGAAATCAGCACTCAGGGAAGCCACGCCGGGACCTACGAATTCCATTACTTTATTTTTTACATAGCCGTTCTTGAATACTGCGCCAATGATAGCCAGTGCCACGTCCTGAGGACCTACACCCTTCACGGGAGCACCCTTTAAGTATACGGCTACCACGCCGGGCATGTTGATATCATAGGTCTGGTTCAACAGCTGTTTTACCAGCTCGGGACCACCCTCGCCCATAGCCATGGTACCCAGTGCACCGTAACGGGTATGGGAATCGGAACCCAGGATCATCTTGCCACCGCCGGCTAACATCTCTCTGGCAAACTGATGGATAACTGCCTGATGAGGGGGTACATAGACTCCGCCGTATTTTTTCGCACAGGTCAGACCAAACATGTGGTCATCCTCGTTGATGGTGCCGCCTACGGCACACAGAGAGTTATGACAGTTAGTCAGTACATAGGGCATGGGGAACTTCTGCAGTCCGGATGCTCTCGCGGTCTGGATAATACCTACAAAGGTAATGTCATGGCTGGTAAGCTTGTCAAAACGGATCTTCAGCTTGTCCATATTGCCGGAGGTATTATGCTCCTGCAGAATACCATATGCCATGGTGTTTTTCGCTGCTTCTTCTTTGGAGATCGTAATGCCGGTCTTCGCCTGTATCTGACTGGCTGCTTCCGGGGTATCCGCTACGATGTCCGTACCGTTTACCAGGTAAGCGCCGCCCTGTGTTAACTGAATCATGCTCGTCCTCCTGTTATTCCACTTCTTATGCGTAATGTGCATCTAAATGTGCACTTCTTTCATTATACTGGATTGTTTTCTCAGATGCAATGATCTTATAGGATGTTTTTGCCACTGTACCACGCTAAATTTTATTTTTCTCCGGGAACCATTCCTCTTTTGTTCCGGTGTTGCTATAATATCCTCAGAAATTATGCCATTTTCCGAAAATCTATACGAAAACGACAGTTGTCGGCCGAATTCCGGCGGCAGCGGAAAGGAACCTTATGAATGTAGTAATAGCTATCGATTCCTTCAAGGGAAGTATGACCTCCATGCAGGCGGGTTTGAGCGCCGCCACGGGGATCAAACGTGTTTATAAAGATGCACATATTACCGTCCGTCCTCTGGCGGACGGCGGGGAGGGCACCGTCGATGCTCTGGTAAACGGCTGTGACGGCCGTATGACACAGGTGCAGGTCACAGGTCCTTCCGGTCACCCCGTTGTCTGTCCTTACGGCATCGTCGACGAGACCCATACCGCAATCATTGAAATGTCCGGTGCCGCCGGGATTACCCAGGTCAGCGGAGAGGAAAAGAATCCTCTGAACACCACCACTTACGGTGTAGGCGAAGTCATCAAAGATGCGATCCAGAATGGCTGCCGGCATTTTATTGTCGGTATCGGTGGCAGTGCCACCAATGACGGCGGTGTCGGAATGCTGCAGGCACTTGGCTTTGGCTTTCTGGATAAAAACGGAAATCAGATCCGCTTCGGAGCCAAAGGACTGGAGGATCTGGAATCCATCACTACGGATCATGTGCTTCCCGAACTCAAGGAATGTACTTTCCGCATAGCCTGCGATGTCTCCAACCCGCTCTGCGGAGAGCAGGGATGTTCCGCCATCTACGGACCGCAAAAGGGCGCTACTTCCACTATGATCCTGCAGATGGACAAATGGCTGGCTTATTATGCCGCTCTGGCCAGAGAACAGTTTCCTCATGCCGATGCCAAATATCCCGGTGCCGGTGCTGCCGGCGGTATGGGATTTGCTTTTCTTACCTTCTGCAATGCCACACTGGAATCCGGTATTAAGATCATTCTGGAAGAAACCCATCTGGAAAAATATATCCGGGATGCAGATGTCGTGATCACCGGGGAAGGCCGCCTTGACGGTCAGACGGTTATGGGAAAAGCTCCCATCGGTGTTGCCAGGATTGCCAAAAAATATGAAAAACCGGTACTTGCTTTTTCAGGCTGCGTGGTCAAAGAGGCCGTTGCCTGCAACGCAGAGGGCATTGATGCCTTTTTCCCGATTCTGCGGAACGTGGTGTCCCTGGATGAGGCTATGCATACCGACAATGCCATGACCAATATGACGGATACAGTAGAGCAGGTGTTCCGTACCATACAGACATTTTCCTCCGTCTGCAAATAATGCACTTTACAGTTTTTCTCTTAATGATAAGCTTATCAACGTAAAAAGTTTCTAAATGTAAAGCGAAGATTTTTCACACTCAAATTTGCTCCTGCACTGTATACTCAAGCATCCCATACCACAGCTTAAAATCTCCGGCTGACATCGTGTCCGCATTGCCCCTGCCTTCTAACACTTTTTAAGAAAATGTCAACAACCAGCTGTAGTATGGGCTGCCACCACTCCGGAAGTTCTGTTTGTATTGAAAATGCCGTTTTTTGCTAAAAAAATACAAAAGCAGGAGATTTTGGCCTTTTATAAGAGCTTATTTTCGCTAAAATGGGAAAAATAATAAAATCAGTACAAAAAATGTTGGATTTAGAAGTTTTTTGTACTGATTTTGATATTTTGATGCGATTTGCACCAAAGCAATAGAAATGCCTATAGTGTACAGATATTATGAGAAAGCACAAAACGCCCACGTCAGATGGAATGTCCTTCCAAGAATGATTGTCGGAAGGTGGTGATTTTTTCTCGAAAAGCATTGAAAGACAGGATGGAATGAACAGGATGTTTGCGGCAGGCTCCCTTGCATGACAGCCCTACGCTACGAACCATGCAGAAATAGAGCGAAACAGCGTCGCTTGTGCGCAAGCTCCCATCGACGCTGTTCCACTCTATTTCTGCATGGCTCGTAGCTATGCTAACTTTCCATTTACTAAACTATAGATTATTCTTCATATCCATTCGGATTGTTCTTCTGCCATCTCCAGGAGTCTTCGCACATCTCTTTGATGCCGTTCTCAGCCTTCCAGCCAAGTTCCTTCTCTGCCAGAGAAGCATCGGAATAGCAGGTGGCGATATCGCCTGCACGGCGGGGTTTGATCACGTAAGGAATCTTCACGCCGGTAGCTGCTTCGAAGTTCTTCACGATGTCCAGAACACTGTAGCCCACACCAGTTCCCAGATTGTAGATCTTCAGTCCTGCATTCTCCTCAATCTTCTTCAGAGCCTTTACGTGGCCCTTTGCCAGATCAACGACATGGATGTAGTCACGTACACCGGTTCCGTCGGGGGTATCGTAATCATCACCGAAGACACCCAGCTCTTTCAGCTTGCCGACTGCTACCTGTGTGATATAAGGCATCAGGTTGTTGGGGATACCGTTGGGATTCTCGCCAATGGTACCGCTCTTGTGAGCTCCGATCGGGTTGAAGTAACGAAGCAGAATCACATTCCATTCGGGATCTGCCTTCTGGATATCCGTCAGGATCTGCTCCAGCATAGATTTCGTCCAGCCGTAAGGGTTGGTGCACTGTCCCTTGGGGCATTCCTCCGTAATGGGAACAAATGCGGGATTACCGTATACGGTAGCGCTGGAAGAGAAGATGATGCTCTTCACACCATGTTTTCTCATGACATCTACCAGAGTCAGGGTACCGGCAATATTGTTCTCATAATATTCCCAGGGCTTCTGTACGGACTCACCGACTGCCTTCAGTCCTGCAAAATGAATGACTGCGTCAATCTGTTCCTTGCTGAAGATCTCTTCCAGAGCTTCACGGTCCAGAATGTCTGCCTTATAGAAAGGAACCTTCTTGCCTGTGATGGCTTCTACTCTGGGGATCACTTTCTCACTTGCATTGCAGAGATTATCCAATACGACTACATCATAGCCTGCCTGCTGTAATTCCACTACGGTATGACTGCCGATGAATCCGGCACCACCTGTTACCAAAATTCTCATACACTCTCTCCTATCCGCCGTGCATAGGACAATACTATTTGTTCACTATGGCGGCTGCACAATCTCTCATCTGTCAGAGCCGGATGAAATTTTTTCTTCGTTTCTTACAGTATCAGATTACTGTAATTCTATCGATTCCTCAATAACCTTATGTTGTGAAAATCTGTCGAAATGTTTACAGCACCACACCATTCTCGGTGAGCAGTTCTCTGGCACTTTCCACAGAGTCCACACCGGTCTTGTTCTTGATCGGCGCAAATTCTTTTCTTCTGACTACCTCGAAGGGCAGGCAGCTGTCCATCTGATGGATCATATCCAGCACCAGACTCTCGAATTTATAACCATTGGGAGTATCCGGCTTTACCAACTCTCCTGCAGCATCCAGATAAGGGATCTTCTTCTCTACGATATGCAGCGGCATCTTCTCTGCCATGATCTTTTCCAGATCCTGTACCTTGAACAGATAATTCAGGATCACACCATAATTATACGCGGGTTCTCCCTTCTCATCCTTAGCATTCATCAGTTCATCAGTCAGCTCGTAGTACTCCACGATGGAAGGTCTGCCGTCCTCCAAGCACATAACTCCTACTTTTTCATCCGGTGCATTCTTACGGACCACCTTGGAGCCTACGACACAGCCTCTCTGGATCGTAGCACCAATAAAGCAGGGATCAGCGATCCGCTGCAGTACATTGTCTACCGCAAACACATTCAGCCACTCAATGCCTTCGTTATGTACGATATCCAGCATGCCGTTATTTTTCATGGAAATGAACCAGCCGCCGTTACCGTTGGGAGAGGTGGACAGCTTGCCCTTCTCCTCCAGATAAATCTTGCCTTCATAATCGGTTGCCGCAGCCATCTCCTGTTTGAAGAAGTGGACATAATCCGCGTTGTATCCGAAGAAATCATGCTCTTTTAAAAATGCGATCGTTGCGTCATTGTTCTTATCGCTGGTCATCACAAACAGGTGGATCCAGCTGTCTGCCTGATGCACGACTTCCATCAGGTTATTGATCAGGCATTCAAAGATGTACAGTTCACGGGTCAGACCCACATTGTACATGCCCTTGGGATTATCGGAACCCAGTCTGGTACCCATGCCTCCGGCAAGAAGAACAGCTGCTACCTTGCCCTGTTTAATTGCGTCAATACCCGTCCTTGTAAAGCTGTCACGATTTGCCTCGATCTCGTCTAACTGCATTGCAGCCAACGGTGTGATCACTCCTTTTTTTGCCAGATCTTCTTTATGCTTGCAAGCTTCCAGAATGCTCATATCCGTAGTTTCGATCTGATTCAGAATCCCCTGCTTCTCTTCCTCGTTGAGCTCCCCGTAATACTTCAGAACATGTTCCTGACCATACTTTGCAAGCTTCTCCTTAGCCTGTTCCAGTGTCATACTCATATTCCTACCTCCGTTTTATTTTCTCCGACTATTCCACCCCGGGTAACAGTCAATTTTCTCTATTATACTTGATATTTCCTGTGATTGCAAACCTTACTCCCGGGATCGTTCCCGCCCGTAAGTCCTGCCGTTAAGATTCTGTAAACGTGTTGCAAAGATTTTGTAAATATCCCGACAAAATGGTGTTAAGGGTCGCTCAAAACTATTCACCCGGGGGTATCTGTTTACTATAATACGGTATGTGAAGTTTTTAAGGACTTCATCGAATGTTGTACAGAATGACAGAAAGTTGAGGAATTCATTATGAATATTGGAATTTTAATCATTGCAATCGTAGGCGGTGTTACCGGACTTTTATCCACAGCATATCTGGCAGTCAGTTTCCCTGCTGTGCTCCTGTGGAAGCTCTATCGCAGAGTAGTTCACAGAATTCCTGTCACCCAATAGTAATCAGTCAGCTACAAACACTTTCCCTCTAAAAAGGACCCGGAAGCTTTTGCCCGGGTCCCTTGTCGTATTCACTATTCTGTTTTACTCCTGCACCGGTTCCCAATTTTCATCCACCAAGGTCGCAGTTACTGTAATTCCCTCCGGTGCATTTTCTGCGCAGATCACAAGATAGAACATTCCTTCTTCCGAATCCACGGCATATTCTGACGGATCCTCCGGCAAAAAGACAGAAAATCCCTCCGGGTACTGCTGCATCTCCAGAAATCCCTTTTCCAGCAGTGCAGTTTTGTAGGCTTCTTTTACTGCATCCCGGTCCCCACAGGAGTACACCTTTATTGAAGTAAAAGTTCCATCTTCGCTGTCTGTCTCCGTACAATCTGAAATCACAGCATCGGGATAGATAATATCCTGCTGCACCGCTTTCAGATATTCCGTTGACATCCGGACACTCTGTAAGATCTCAAAAGTATCTTTTCCATCCTCGGAATGCGCCATGAGTACCAGACTCAAAAGCAAAATGAGCAGATAACTTCCCAGTGCTCCCGCCAGTATTTTCGCAAAAGGATTCTCTGGCTGCCCCAGATTTGTATAAGAAGTGATGATCCAGCCAAAATTTCGGTAGTCCACTGCGGTATTACAGTATTCGCAGACTCCGCCGCCCAAAATGTCCACACTGCCTCCGCAGTTGGGGCATTTGTATTCCCGGAGTGCCCTGCTGTGCTGCGTTACCACATCCTGTCTGCCTTCCAGTTCCAGCCGGATCTCCTCATAACGGTTCCAGATCTTCTTTCCTGTATCCAGTGTCAATCGGGTCCTCACTTCCACGCTGATTCTGTAAGACTCTCCCCGTGTCTCCGCCTCCAGAAAACGCACACCGCAAATGCAACAGTCCACCACATTCTGATACCGTACCACCACCGTATCCAGATCACAGGATGCGAAAAAGCGTACCTGCTCTGCCGTATCCGCCAGATGGATCATTCGCAGCTGGTATTCCAGATTCTGAAGAAAATTACCCGTGGAGAATTCCGGGATTGCGGCCTTTACTTTCGATTCGTCTTGAATTCTCGGCTTTCTGCGAGTCTCCATCACGATCAACATTACAATAAATATAATGAGCATGTAAAACAACGACCGGAAAAATACCGGAGCCAGACCAATTCCCAGCATCATGGCTGCGGCTGCCTTTACCGCATTGTATCCGTTCCTGCCCAACGCCAACAGCAAAAACATAATGCCGCCCGCACAGATGGCCAGTACCGCAAGAGAAATCGCTGTAATTCCCACCACAGCACCGGCTTTCATAAAGTTGGAAATACTTTTCTGTCTTGCGTCCTCCTCCAGAGAAAATCCGGATACCTTTGTTTCAAAATCACTGACGAGAAACTTTGCCCCGCAGGCATCGCAGCCATCGATATAGCTGGTCAGTTTTCCCTCATGTCCACAGTTAGGGCAGATAACCATATCTCCCTGCACATCCGCTTTCAAAAAGCTCGCCACTGCAATCTCCGGTGTCTTTAGGAACGCAATCTTTTTTCCATTGCGGTAATAAGTCCGTCTCATTTTTACCGGCTGGGTACGGCGGCAGCTATAATCATAACCATCCTTCCAGGGACCATCATAGTCCGCCAGTCGTGCCGGCTCCTGCATCTCCATATCCACCGTCAGTTCCCGCTGCTGCAGTCTTTTTCTGCTCAGGCGCAGACTTTGCCAGAAAGGCTGGGTTGTCTGCTCCATCAGGTTCTGTTCCGCTTCCCCGTTGCCCTGATAGAATGCTTTTAATTCCCCGTAGAAGTCTTCTGTCCGTCTCTCGATCTCTTTCCGTGCATCATTCAGAAACTCTGTTGCCATTTCGTTTTTCTCTCCTCATAAGTGATTCTGCCGCGCAAAGGTCCTGATATCTTTTGTATCTTATGTCCCAACTGCTTTGTCCCATATAGCTATGTATCCATTATATAAGTTGGTACTCGGTATTTCAAGACACTTTCCCGTATAGAATGATTTGCCTCATCGAATATCTAGTGCTGGTGCAGATACTTCTCTCTGGTAGCCAGTCCGCCGCGGATATGACGCTCGGATTTATTCACATCCAATACCTTCCGCGCCTGCTTTGCCAACGCCGGATTCACCTGGGCCAGCCGCTCCGTCACATCCTTATGTACCGTGCTTTTGCTGATGCCGAAGGCCTTGGCAGTCTGCCGCACCGTGGCGTTGTGGTCGATGATATAGCCCGCTATCCCTATAGCTCGTTCTTCAATATAGTCTTTCAAAGGAAAACCCCTCAGGATACTTTTTTACAGTGTATGAAAGTATCTGAGGGGTTATGCATCCTGACAATTAAGCCGCTATTTGACAATTATTTTGTTTCAAAATATAATAGTTGTACTTTGCAAGTATCCATTTTGAACATACGGGAGGTTTTTTTGTGAAAGAGTCAAAGCTCCGGCTGCGTTCCGCCGGTTTACTTTCTGTTGCGGCAGGATTTATGTTGTTTCTTTATGCTCCATTGGAAATTTATTTTAATAACAAATATGAATTCTGGTTTGATTTTTATGATCTGATCCCGCTCTGTCTGTTGATGTTTGCGGTATTTACGGGTGTCAGCTTCCTGTTGGCTTTCATCGTTTCGAAGATAAATACCAGGCTATATCATGGATTTCTCACAGTTTATCTGATTGCGTTCCTCTGCACTTATATTCAGGGCAATTTCATGATAGGCAATCTGCCTCATCTGGATGGAAGTACGGTGGATTGGGCACAGTATTCCGGATTGCGTATCGGCTCCGTTGCTCTCTGGGTGGCAGTCACGGTTCTGGTGATACTGACGGTGAAAAAGCTGTCGCTTACAAAGGTGGCAGATGCAGCAGGTGCTGTCAGCGGGCTGATCAGTCTGGTTCTGTTGGTGACTCTTGTAACGCTAGGGTTTACAAAACAGGGCCTGGAACACAAATTTTCTATGCTCAACACCACCTATGGGGAACTGGAAATGTCTACCGATCAAAACCTTGTACTTCTGGTTCTGGACACAGTAGACGGAGACATCATGTCACAGGTGATCGAACACCATCCCGAATATAAGGAAACTCTTTCTGATTTTACTTATTATAATAATACGATGTCGGCCTATCCATTCACCGCATATTCAGTTCCTTACCTCTTCTCCGGCGAATGGTATGAGGATCAGGAAGAATTTATCGAATATGCAAAGAGAGTCTATCGGGAAGCTCCTTTCTTTGATGATCTGGAAGCCAGAGGATACCGCATGGGAATGTATGAGGAGGAAGCTTACCGTCTGGAAGAAAGCATGCTCCGGTTTGAAAATATGATCGACACGACCCCCACGATCTCTTCCATTGCACAATTTATGAAACTGGAAATCAAGCTGGTCGGATTCAAATACATGCCTTTTGATCTCAAGCGCTTCTGCCTCACCATCCCGGCGGAATTCAATTCACTGGAGAAGACCGATGATATCAGTGATTACGAACTCTTTTCTTCCGACAATCAGGCCTTCTATACCTACCTGAAAAAGACACCGGTAACACTGACCGATGACAAATGCTTCAGATTCATCCATCTGGTAGGCGCCCACAGTCCCTGGCATCAGGATGCACAGATGAACGAGATTGAAAACGGCACCTACGAACAAAGCATTGAAGCCAGCATGACAATCGTGGCTACGTATCTGCAAAAACTGAAAGACAGCGGTGTCTATGATAATACGGCCATTATGATCCTGTCGGACCACGGATACAACATTGAGGATGATGACAGTTCCGAGAAACGGCAGCATCCTATTCTGTTCGTAAAGGGTGTCGGTGAGCATTATGATGAACTACAGATTTCCTCTGCTCCCATTTCCCAATCTGATTATCTGGAAGCCTACACACGACTTCTGGATGGCAAACAGGGGGATGCCATCTTTGATTACAAGGAAGGTGATGCCAGAGAACGACGTTTCCTGTTCTATGATTACGATGAGCCCACTCATTTTTATGAGTATATGCAGACCGGATATGCCGGAGATGTAGACACGATGTACTTCACCGGTGTGGAAATCACACCATAATGGTCTCACTCCGAAATAATCACTTGCATTATCTTCTCTAAAAGGTATAATGTTTATAACAGCCTTGTTTTTAACAAATATTGCACGTACATACGAGAAGGAGGGTTCTTATGAAATTATCAAAAATCGAACAGGTAAACGAGTTTCTTGCTATTGTTGACAGTTGTAAAGGGGAGGTTACTTTAAGATCCGTAGACGGTGATATTTTTAATCTGAAGAGCAAACTTTCCCAATATATTGCCATTGCTGCTTTGCTTGGTCAGCATGGTGATGAACTTGAGTTATTCTGCTCAGACAGCTCTGATGAAGGAAAATTCATGCATTTCCTGATGGAAAATCCCAGTGTACAATAGATTCACTTATAAATAATATACTATAATAACAAAGCACTCCCATTAACCGGGAGTGCTTTTGTTATTACTTTAAGATGTAGTTTCACAGCAGCTGCAGCAATCTCCGGTTCTTGTGGTAGCAGAAGATCCGGTCAGACAGCATCTCTCCTTCTCCGTAGACGGCATTGATATGCTGTACGGAGGAACGGATCTCCTGTACACCGGTGCAGTCTACGGGATGCAGGATTGCTTCATGTACGCTTGGAAAGACTACATAGTAGTCCCCGCCCAGTTTCTCCGCCAGGATTGCTTTTACCCCGGGATAGAAAAAGGCCACAGCCCCATGGATTCTGGCAGTAGTGGTGAGAAGATATCCTCTCTGTCCCTCCCTGTGGTTCCAGGGGCTGATCCAGGTCTGACGCCCTTCCTCTTCCGGCAACAGAATGCCTTCCTCATAGGGAAAAAACTTTCTCCTGTCATCTCCCAGAAACAATCTGGGCGGCATCTTGCGGCAGGTGTTCATCATGGCTTCCGTGATCAACTGGTCTTCCGTAAGCTTCCATGGCAGTACCATACCTCGGGACACCTGTATGGTCAGACTGCTTCCGGTCTTCTCACTGGTCAACAGATGCAGCACCAGCGCCACATCTCCAATCTTACGATAGATGGCATTGCCAAGCTCCTGCCTGCACCGTTCATAATTCACCGGACGCACGATCATATGCCTTCTGCAGACAGCATAGCTCAGATTCTCCCCGGAGAGTACGATGTCCTCTTCTTCATCGTCCTCCGTCAGGCCCGCCGAGATCTCCGGTAAAATACTCTGCCATCCTTCCTGTCCGTATCGCTCATACAAAGGCCGTATCAGCCAGTGCTGTATATATTCTCTTTTTCCACGCATCCATAATGCGCAGAGCATATCTTCACGTATCATGATCTGTTCTCTTCCATACATACATCGGTTCATAATATTCATGATATGAACCGCCATCGGATCACCGCATACCATGTGCCGTTCCAGCAGGCGTATGGTCTTGCCCCGTGCCGTTTCCATGTTCTGCACATTCCAACGCAATTCCTTCTTAAATTCTTCGTATGTCATTGATCCCCCATTATTTTCTCCCTGCAAAAGCAGAGAACTGATCCGTAAATTTGCGTACAAAAATAAAAGGTACTATTAAAAAAATCGTTGGAAATCCCGGCCGAACGGCCTATTTAGAATTCTTATTTCAGAGATTTACAGTTTCCGAAACCATCCAGATTTCGGATAACTCCACCCTATCATAGATAGATTGCTTTGTCTATATGCGATTTCACCAAGGATATCTTTTGTCAAATTTCACGAAAAAATAATTTCAAAAAGAAAAAAAGTCCCCGTTTTCCGCAAAAACAGGGACTTTACAAATGTCAAATATGAAATTACACAACGCGTCGTACTGCCAGGATCGGACGGTAATTGGCATTGCTGATCTTGATACCCGTACGCTGTGTGCTGGCATGCACGATCAGCCCGCCGCCAATATACATAGCCACATGACCGTCATAACAGATCAGATCTCCCGGCTGTGCATTGCTGTAGTCCACACCGGTGCCACAACTTCTCTGCTCATAGGACGTACGGGGAATGCTGTAACCGAAATCACTGTAGACGCGGAAGGTAAATCCGGAACAATCCGCACCATTCGTCAGGCTGGTACCGCCCGCCACATACGGATTGCCTATGTACTGACAGGCATATTTTGCAAGACGCTTTCCCATATCACTGCCGGAGGCACTTTCGATGACTGAGGTATAATTGGTCGTTGCATAAGTGCCGGTGGCTGCGGCAGTATTTCCCTGCTGTGCCTTCGCCTGCAGCTGTTTTAACTGTTTTTGTTCCTGCTGCAACAGTGCCTTCGCTACGGAAGCCTCCTGCTTTGCCTTCTTAATCTCCGCATCATAGTTGGCGGATTCCTGCTTTTTCTTGGCCAGCATCACATCCAGTTCCGATTTCTGGTTCTCCAGATCCGCCTTATCGGCTTCCAGCTGATCCTTATCGACCTGCAGCTGGGTCTTCTCTTCTTCCAGCTGGTTCCACAGCGCCAGCACCTGTTCCTTGGTCTCTTCGTATTCCTGCAGTTTCTGGCGGTCATACTCGTAGACGCTCTCCACGAAGTCCATCCGGTTCAGCATACCACTCAGGCCACCGCCCTGTAACAGAAGGTTCACATAATTCTCCGAAGAATCGTTCTCATACATCATCCGCATCCGGGTAATCATATCATTGTGCTGCTTTTCTTCCTTTGCCTTGGCAAGATTGTATTCTTCCTGCGTCTGATCGATCTGCACCTGCTTGTCGGCAAGTTCCGTCTCCTTCGATGCGATCTCATCCTCCTTCATGCCGATACTGGTCATGGTGTTGATGATCTCTGCATTCAGGTCATCGATCTTCTCCTGCACCAGATCCTGCTCATCCTGTAGGGAATTGATCTGGCTGTTGATGTTGTTCAGCTGGTTCTGATGATTGTTGATGCTGTTCTGCAGTTCACTCATGGAAGGTGCCGCCTGCACCGTCTCCGCGGGAGATTCCCAGACAGAGCCGGTGGCTGTCAGTGTCACCGCTGCCAGAAGAAAATAACATAAAAACTTTCTTTTTGCTCTATTTACTTTTCTGCCGGCAGTTTTTTTCTTCATAGGTAAAATGACTCCATATAATTACAGGTCGCAGTTATTTACAGTACGAGGGAAGGGGATAACGTCACGGATATTGCCCATTCCGGTGATATACATTACACAGCGCTCGAAGCCCAGTCCGAAGCCTGCATGACGTGCGGAGCCGTAGCGGCGCAGATCCAGATAGAACTGATAATCTTCCTTATTCAGTCCCAGCTCTTCCATACGCTTCTCCAGAATCTCCAGATTGTCTTCACGCTGGCTGCCGCCAATGATCTCGCCGATACCGGGTACCAGGCAGTCCATAGCAGCCACAGTCTTGCCATCCTCGTTCAACTTCATGTAGAATGCCTTGATCTCCTTCGGATAATCGGTTACGAATACAGGTCTCTTAAATTCCTTCTCGGTCAGGTATCTCTCATGCTCGGTCTGCAGATCGCATCCCCAGAATACCTTGTAATCGAACTCATCGTTGTGCTTCTCCAGGATCTTGATCGCCTCAGTGTAGGTCACATGACCGAAATCCGAGTTGACCACATGCTGCAATCTTTCGATCAGTCCCTTATCCACAAACTGATTGAAGAATGCCATCTCTTCGGGCGCATTTTCCAGCACATAGCGGATCACATATTTTAACATGCTCTCTGCCAGGATCATATCATCCTTCAGATCTGCAAAACAGATCTCCGGCTCGATCATCCAGAACTCTGCCGCATGACGGGTGGTGTTGGAATTCTCGGCACGGAAAGTCGGTCCGAAAGTATATACGTTCTTGAATGCAAAAGCATAAGTCTCTACATCCAGCTGTCCGCTTACGGTCAGGTTTACAGGCTTACCGAAGAAGTCCTGGGTGTAATCCACTTTGCCGTCTTCTGTCTTAGGTACATTGTTCATATCCAGAGTGGTCACCTGGAACATTTCACCGGCACCTTCACAGTCACTGCTGGTGATCAGAGGAGTATGCACATAGACAAATCCTCTCTCCATGAAGAAGGTGTGGATTGCATAAGCGATCAGGGATCTGACACGGAACACTGCCTGGAAAGTATTGGTACGTGCTCTCAGATGAGAGATGGTACGCAGATACTCAAAGGAGTGACGCTTTTTCTGTAAGGGATAATCCGCAGTAGAAGGTCCTTCCACGATCACTTCCGCTGCCTGCATTTCAAATGCCTGCTTTGCCTCGGGGGTAGCCACGATGGTGCCGCGGATCACAACTGCTGCACCTACATTGATCTTGCAGATCTCCTGGAAGTTCGCAAGTCCGTCACCATATACTACCTGTAAAGGCTCAAAAAAGGTTCCGTCGTTGATCACCAGGAAACCGAAGTTCTTGGAGTCACGATTGTTCCTCACCCAGCCGCCTACGGTGATCTCCTTGCCGATATAGACGTCCTTTTCCCGGTGAAGTTCTCTGATGTCTGTTAATTCCATAATTTTTCCTATCCGCACGCTGCGACGTGCTCTATCTGAACCGGCCCGCATCCTATTCGCCGGTCACATACTATTTTTAAAATTTAATTGTTGGTGATCTTTGCGTTCTCTACCAGATAATCTGTCACTTTATCATAGAGGAAATACTCTCTGTAGTCTTCCTTGGAGGTCTCGCCGATATACTCCTCGATGGTGTCATAACCTGCTGCTGTAGCACGATCCAGCAGGATCTGATCCAGTTCTTCATCACTGATGTTCAGGTTTTCTCTGTTGGCCACTGCCTGCAAGGCAATATCCTGCTTTGCTGCCTCCTCAGAATAGGCAGCCAGGAAAGATGCCAGATCCTGTCCGTAATAATACTGCGTGAACGTATCTCCGTCCACACCGTAAGCAGATGCCATGGAGGTAATGCTGCTCTCCGCTGCATCAGAATATTTCTGTACCAGAGCCTCCGGCACGGAAGTAAAGGTGTTATTTGCCATAAACGCATCCATCACTGCCTGCTGTACATTGGTTTCATAATTCTGCTGTGCATTCTCATTCAGATAATCATAAGCGTACTGACGGAGTTCTTCCTCGTTCGTCACACCATCGATACCGAAGTTACTGATGACTTCATCACTGAATTCCCCATCCTGTGCGGGCTGAATATAATTTACCGTTACCGTAAATACCACAGCCTGTCCTGCCAGATCGGATTTTCCGTAATTCTCCGGGAATGTAAGATTCAGATCCACTGTCTCTCCGGGCATCACGCCGATCAGTCCATCCTCGAATCCGGCAATAAAGCTTCCGGAACCGATGGTCAGATCGTATCCCTGTGCGGTACCGCCGTCAAATGCCACGTCATCCTTTTTGCCTTCGTAATCGATGTTTACGGTGTCTCCGGTCTCCACGGCACGATCCATAATCCCGCCGTTCTCTGCGGTAATATTTTCATAATATACATTATTGACCAGACTGTCCCACTCATCCTCATCTACTTCCACGGTGTCTACGGATACTTCCAGCCCCTTGTACTCGCCCAGTGTCACATACTTGTCCACATCCATATCCTTCAATGCAGTACTTTCTGCTCCGGCGCCGGTCGCTGCATCCGTGCCGTCTCCTGTATCCTTTGCTCCGCAGCCCGCCAGCATACACATGCTTAAAACCGCTGCCAGAAATCCTAATGTCTTTTTCTTCATTCTAATACTTCCTATACCTTTCATTTTGTGCCTACCATGCGAAATGCATCATAGCACCGCCCATTATAACACATCCACCGGGCTATAACAAGGGTGACAATAACCGGCAGACCTGCTCTTTTATGCGGATCTTCAGGTTCCTTCCCGTGTAATAATCCCGGGTGATCTGACGGCAGACTTCCAGATCCCTGTGAAATATTTCCACCATTTCCCACGCCTTTTTTTCATCATATATCACAGCATTTACCTCAAAATTCAACGCAAAGCTGCGGATGTCCATGTTCGCTGTTCCGTAACACAGTACTCTGTCATCCACGATCATGCCCTTGCTGTGTAGAAAACCGTTGTTATAGGTATAACAGTTGGCCCCGGCCATGACCATATCGCCAAGATAAGAATAGGTGGCCCAATAGACAAACGGGTGATCCGGCATACATGGGATCATAATGTTCACTTCGATCCCGGACTTCACCGCGATCATCAGGGCATTCAGGATCGCCTCATCCGGGATAAAATACGGAGTCTGGATATAAATGCTTTTCTGTGCCTTGTTGATCAGACGCAGGTAATTATCATGGATCTGCTGAGTCGTCTTATCCGGACCACTGCTGATAATCTGCAGATCACAGAAATCCCTCGTACCGGCTTCGATTCCCCGGAACAGTTCTGGGCGCAAAAACAGGTTCTCTCCTGCCGCATAATTCCAGTCTAAAATAAATCGCACCTGGAGCCCCAGTACCGCACTGCCGCAAATCCGCAGATGGGTATCTCTCCAGTGTCCGAACTTTTCATCCAGATCAATATATTCCTTCCCGACATTAAATCCGCCCACGTAAGCCACTTTATTGTCAACGACCACAATTTTCCTGTGGTTGCGGTAATTGATACGAAGCTGAAGCCTCCGCAGGATCGCCGGGAAAAATTCCGCGGTCTGCACACCCTTTTCATTCAGCCATTTCCAGTAGCTGTGCCGCACGGAACGACAGCCCATGGCATCGAACAGAACCCGGACCTCCACACCCTGTGCCGCCTTCTCGATCAGAATATCCTTGATCTGATTGAATAATACGTCGTTTTTAATAATGTAGTATTGGATATGGATAAAATGCTCCGCATTCCGCAGATCTTCCATCAGCGCCCGGAATTTCTCATTGCCGTCGATGAAGATATCCACATCATTGTCCTTCGTCAGCATGGCTTCTCCGGCCTCCAGATTATACATGACCAGATCCTCATACCCCCGGATATTCTCATCCAGCTCCTGGACATCCCGGGATCTCAGCCGGTACTCCTGCTGCCTGATATCTTTGCTGATGTGATCCTCCACCTCTTTGATCCGGAACATTTTCCGCTTGTGCATATCCTGCCCCAGCAGCAGATAGAACACGAACCCCAGTACCGGTATAAAATACAACAAAAGCAGCCATGCCCACACACTCTTTGGATCCCGTCTCTGGAAAAACACGATCACGATGGCAAACAGCATATTAAAAAATACCAGGTGGTTGCAGAAAAAATCTATTCCTGTCTTTACGATCTCAAATGCTTCACTCATAATACTGCCCCTTCAGATGAAAAACATCCCTTTTCCTCAATATATCATAATGCAAACCTTCTTTCCAGCAAAAGAGACTGACAAATGCCGAAAAAATCAACATTCTCAGTCTCTTCTTATCTTTTGTATTCAAGCCGGCGGTCTCCGGCCGTGATATTTTATCCCTCTGTGATGAGTGTTCTCTTTCTATCCTGATCGCAGAATTCAATCACATAGGAACAATCCTGCAGATCTGCCCTCAGCTGTGCAGTACAGCCCTGATGTTCCCATACAAAGCAGATTCTGGATCCTTCACTGCTTACTTTGATCCGGCTTTCTTCCGAGAACGCCGGGCAGGAATTCCGGAATCGCAGCAACTCCAGTTGCTGCTTTACAATCGGCTTACTCAAACCACTGCATACCTGTGCTGTCGTCAGATTTGTCCGATTGATCTCCTTATGTCCTCCTGGACCTGCCTTTTTCACCGCTTCGTAGTCGTTCTTTCCGGCGAACAGATCCAGATACCAGATCTGCGGTTTGCCCGGCATAAATATCTGCAAGGCTCTCGCAAGGAGCATCTTTCTCTCATCTTCGCCCAATGCACTGAAGTAGGTTGCATTCACCTGATAGTAAATGTTTTTCTGACCGTGAAGATCCTTCACATATCCCCCACGGGAGACAATAGTGTCGATCAGTTTCTGAACCCGGTCCTCCGCCAGAATTCCTTTGAGATCCAACAGTGGAATCCCATCGTGACAGCCAAGCATATTCACGGTTCTGATATTTTTATCGATCAGCTCCTGTGCCCATCCGGCCAGATGTTCTCCGTTTCCCGATTCCAGGGCATCTATAATGAGTCCCGGCAGAAAGAAGTCATAGGTGACATATCCCTGCTCTGCTATCTTCTCATATATTTTTTCACTATAGCTTTCATGAATCTCCGGCAGAAGTTCCATACCGTACGGTTCCGCAATCTGTTTTATTTTGTCCAGCAGCTCCCAGGTGTCCGGCTGGTTCAAAAAATTCCGTTCCCCCGGAGTCTTCGGTGCATAAGCAAATGCATCCAGTCTTACAATTTTAGCACCATATCCCGCCAGTGTCTTTAACACTTCACGATAGTACTCCCATACTTTTGGCGACTGAATATTCAGATCCATCTGTCCGAGATAATACCGATGCTGCTCCATGTAATTCCAGACCGTTATAACCTGTTCTTTTGTCAACCTTCCTGCTTTTCGCTCCAGAACGATTTTCTGTAAAATGTCTGCCGGCTTTTTTCCTTCCGGGCAGCCCATGGATAGTTCCTGTGCAATAATTTCCGCCTGCATATATTGCAGATCGGCAGCTTTCATCAGTTCAGGAGCATTAACCTCAGGGTAGTTCACTTCCTGATAAAAAGTATTCCAGTAAGGGATCTCTCTCCCATCCGGAAAACGTACCATAAGAATGGGGAGCCCAGGCTTCCGGAAAAACATCTTTTTCAGATACTTTTCTTCCGGAAGGATATATCCCTGCTCCGTCATTTCTCCGCAGTCCTTCCAGAATTCATTCCAATTAATGAAGAAGTCCTTGTACTCCGATTCTTCCCCTTTTGCAATGATATCCTGGAATTGCTTTGACAACACCGAAGCATGATTCAGAATAAAATCCAGCTTCAATTCAATCCCGAGCTTTTTTATTGCTTCCAATGTTTCGCCGGAAGCATACATCTTGTTCAGAGAATAATCAATCACAGAAAAGCCTCTGTCCAGATCCGTATGGTACAGACTGGGCAGAATATAGCAGGAAGAAAATGCTCCCTCTGCCTCTTCCGTTTTCAAAAAATCTACAACATCATCCAGGGTTCCGCCCAGACTATCCGGGTAGAGATTCAACATCGGTCCTATGTTCATAACATCTTTCCTTTTTATTTCTGAAGCTTCGGAACAAATTGCGCATATTCCTTCCGGTCTAACACCGTTCCGTCCCGGGTAACAATAAGTTTTGCTTTCTCAGCCTGCTTTTTCAGCATTTTCTGCTCAATATCCAGTACCATCATCGTAAATGGGGTGTCTATCCATTGATCACGGTTTCTTTCCAGACGGCTCTGCAATGTCTCCTGGGGGGTACTGTCAAGGTAGATGGAAATATCCACACCGCTGTAGTATTGACTGTTGCTGTGTGTCCACTCCACCAACAGCACTTTTATTCCGGTGAAATCCTTCTCTTCATACCACAGTTCTGTCTCTTCGCGTCCCATATGTCTGACCCATAGCTTCTCTCCGCCGGCTTTAAACGCATGAACCAGTCTGTTTACTTCTTCAAAATTAATTTCCTTTTCCGTGCCAAGATAATTTTCCAGAGCTTTTCTGCCGTTTCTAAGATAGGACTCATACCATGGATATTTTTCGACATGTTTTTCATCCGCATCATTTCCGGCTTTTTGAAATTCCTGAATGATTGTACATCGTTCTTCTGTATAAGTCTGCTCTTTCAGCATTCCCACAATTGCATTTTCTCTGAAAATCTGTAGCCGCTCCGCATCATTGTACTTGGGAATTCTATGCGGATAAGCATCTCCGGACAAAATGTAATTTTCTATCCCTTTTTCCTTCAGGAAGCAGGAAAGTAACAAGGCCGTCACTGTTTTTCCGGATCCGGAGCCTCCGCTTACTGCAACGACTACTTTTTCGGAACGTGTCTGCTTCGCACAGTTTTCAATCATGGGGAGCAGCTTTTGCATCAGTTTTTCTGCCAACGTAGTATCATATATTTTCAGTAGCTCCTTTGATGACGGTTCTGCTTCACTTTCCATTATGGTTCCTTTTTCTATCATATCTGTTCCTTTATCGTCATTATTTTACTTTGTGGACTCCCGGTCGATCAGTTCTACCGGAAATACAACCTGGGATGGAACCTTTTCACTCTTTACTTTTTTCACAATCGCTTCTATGGCATATTCACACATTTCCTGCACCGGCTGATGAATGGTCGTAATGGAAGGATACGTCAGTGTGGAAATCCAGGTATCATCGAATCCCACAATAGAGATATCCTCCGGAACACGTTTTCCCATTTTTTTGCATGCACGGATAATATTTGCAGCCATTACATCACTTGTTGCAAAAATTCCATCCAGATCCGAATTTTTTTTCAATAATTCCAAAATATTGTTGCCGAATTCTTCTGATAAGGGAGCCAACCTGTCTGTATAAACCACACGTCCACTGATTTTTTTATCCTCGCAGCACTTCATAAATGCCTTTTCTCTGCTATATGCAGGGATATTTTCCTTGGTAGGCGGGTTAAAAATTGCGATATTTCTGCATCCGGCATCAAATAACCGGTTAGCCGCCAAAATACCACCCTGATAGTTATCGCAAAGAACTGCCGGAATGTTTTCCGCAATTTCTCTCTCAAAAGAAATCAGCGGACAATTGGAATCCAGATGTTCCATCGTCTCTCCGATATGGCTGCACACAACAATTCCAAGAACTCTGTGTGAATAGAGCAGATCAATATACTGTAATTCTTTTTCCCTGCTGTTCTCGGAAATACAGACCATTATCTTGTAGTTGTGTTTTGTCACATAATGCTCCAGCCAGTGAAGGACCTTGCTAAAGTAAGGATGCTCTACAGATGGGAGAATCACCCCGATATAATCACTCTTCTGCCGGGATAAATTTCTCGCCATTTCGTTTGGCATATAGTTCAGCTTTTCCATGGCAGAATATACTTTTTCTCTCGTCTCTTCACTGATGTATCCACGATTATTCAATACTCTGGATACTGTTGTGGAAGTCACTCCTGCTTCTGCAGCTACATCTTTGATTGTTGGCATATTCCCTTCCCCTTATCTTACTTTTTTGCATCAGACAGTAACGGAAAGTCCGTCGTAAGTCAACAGGAACCCCTCCTGACCTACCAGTCTTTCATATTCCTGCGGAATCATACCGCACATATGAGAATAATGATTCAGATAATATTCCGTATCCGGTGTCACTGCATGCATTCTGCGGAGTTTCTCCCGCAGCTCTACATTTTCCCGAATTCCCATATGCGTGTCACCATCCAGTATACCTCTGCTGGTATCCATACTGACGACGTCAAATTTTATGTTCTGTTGTTCTATAAAATCCAGTGTTTCCTCCGGCAAAGCCCCCGTATCATTTGCATACAATAAGGTCGATCTTCCATCCTCGATCACAAAGATCAGAGCTTCCTCATCCAGCTTGTGATATGCCTTTAAAGGTGTAAACTTTAAATGACCTATACGGAATGGTTCAAACTTTTGAATCCGGTGAAATCTCATCCTTGTCAGATCTACATGTGGATCCTTAGCTATTATCTCCATAATACCATCCCGAACCGCATCATTGCCATAAATTTCCATTACTTTTTTATCTTTTTTTTGAATCACGGATGCCATTTCCCGCAGTCGGAAGCATATTTCCGTGGTATTCAGGTGATCGGAATGAGAATGGGTAAATACTAGGTGATTTACCTCCGATAAATCCACATGGCTGTTAATACATTGGGAAAAAATATCCGGCGACAGGTCGATCATCACCTGATCTATCAGAGTACAGCTACGTGTCTTTACATTTTTTCCCAACAACGTTCTTACCTTACGACATGCTTCACACTGGCAGAAAATACTGGGGAATCCTTCTGCTCCGCCTGTTCCGAGATATCTGATTTCCACTTTATCACCCCTTAATTCCGCTGGATGTCACAGATGCCACAAACTGCTTCTGGAATACCAGGAATAATATCATCGTAGGAATAACCATTAATGTAGAGAACGCAAAGACCTGTCCCCAATCAGTGTAGGTATCGGAAAACAGTGACTTTAAAGCCAGCGGCAGTGTTCGGTAAGTACCGTCTCTGGTAACCAGGGTGGGCCACAGCAGATCGCTCCAGGAACGGATGAATGCCATGATCGCAACAGTGGTAATGATCGGCTTAGACAAAGGCATCATGATTTTGGTAAATATTTTCCAGTAGGAGGCTCCATCAATAATTGCAGCCTCCTGCAATTCCTTCGGCATTCCCTTAAAATGATTATAGTATAGATACATGTACATGGGATATGCGACACTTGGAATGGCCAGTCCTATATATGTATTTAACATTCCCAGTGAATTCACTGTCATAAAACGGTTAATGATAATGGACTCTGTAGGAATAATGCTCAATGCCACAATGGTGGATATAATGATTGCCTTTCCACGGAAATTAAGCATTCCCAGTGCATATCCGATCATTGCATTGATTGTGGTTGCCAGCAAGACAAAGATGATCGTTACTACAACGGAATTCTTGAAGAACTTGAAGAAATCCGCTTTCACAATAACATTGATATAGTTATCCAGTGACAGGTCTCCGTAAGGAATGAATGCTCTGATATTTGACATATCCGATTCAATCTGCGCATATGGTTTCAGGGAAGATACGAACAAAAATACGATCGGTCCGATGAAAATAGCTGCTATGAGCAAATATCCAAGATACATGCACAATTTCATAATGATTTTTTTCCTTTTTGACATTGCAGTTCTCATTCCCTAGTCCTCCTTTGCAAACTTATTCTGCAGAATTGAAATAACCATTACCAGCATAAAGAATGTAACTGCGATTGCGGAAGAGTATCCTACCTGTCCATTTACGAATCCGGCTTTGTACAACTGGAATACTACGGTCGTTGTTGCATTGGACGGTCCGCCGTTTGTCAGTACATACACCTGGGTGAATACTTTCAGGGAATTGATAATCACAGATACCAAAACGTATACCAGTGTATTCTTCAATCCGGGTACCGTAATATAAATAAATTTCTCAAAGGTGGTACATCCATCAATTTCGGCAGCCTCATATAGTTCTTCGGAAATGTACTGCAGACCACTTAAAATGATCAACATCTGCATACCAAGATTCTGCCAGATATACATAATTGCCAGACACGGAAGTGCCAGATGCTGATCCTGAAGCCATTTCTGAGGTGCAATGTGCAGCAGACCCAGAAACGAATTTAATAATCCGCTGGATTTGGAGGAAAAAATGAATGCCCAGATAACTGCCACTACAGTCATCGTTACAACCTGCGGACTGAAATAGATCAGTCGGAACACCTGTACGCCTTTGATCTTCTGGTTTACAAAAACCGCAAGCACGGTTCCGATCACCAATACCGAAGGCACTACGATCAGTGCATACAAAAATGTATTTTTAAAAGAAAGTACTGTCACTTTGCTTGTGAAAATCTCAATATAATTCTTCAACCCTACAAAGGCTGTTTCCATTCCCACTTTGGGAATCAGTTGTTTATTGGTAAATGAATACACAACAGACATTGCAAACGGTAAAATGATAAATACCAGTGCCAGCACCACTGCCGGTGTGCAGAACAGGAATGCGGCTTTTGACTCGCCACGTTGCAATCCGCTTTTTTTCTTAGAACTGTTTGCCATAGGTACTCCTTTTTCTTATGAATAAGGCTGCCCTCACAGACAGCCTTATCCGATCCTTCTTATTTCAGATTATTGAAAGTTCCATCCGTTCTCTGTAATAATTTCATCGATATTTGCAGCGGCATCGTGCAACTCTGTTGCAGGATCTGCGCCGGCATAGATATTACCGATAACGCTGGCCATTGCATCATAAATGGTCATATGTGCAGGAGTGTACGGACGCAGGAAGGAAATACCGCTCTCCAGCTGCTGTCTGTACAGATACAGGGTACCTCCCTCACAATAGTCGGGGATTGCATCCATAACACTGGATCTTGCGGGAACCGCACCGTTGACATCTACTACCATCTTGATGTAATCGGGGTTGGTTGCTTCCTGCAGCATTGCCCATACAGCATCATCATTTCCGGATTCCTGTGCTCCTGTGGTCATGATCATAACAGTAGAACCGGAGCAGGTGTAAACCCCGTGTCCCATATCAGGCAGGGGAACCAGGATCAGATCATCGCCAAGTGCAGCCTTATAATCCTGATACTTGGAATGTCCATACAGAGCCAGGGCATTCTCACCCTTCTGGAAAGAATCTTCATAATCACAGGTTGCATCTGCATATCCATCTGTGAACAGCTTTGCCAGGAAATCGAAAGAAGCAATTGTATTATCGCCGTCCAGAGTTCCTGTGCAAAGTCCGGTCTCACGATTCATGTAGTCTCCGCCAAAGCTTGCTACAAACGGCATCCAGGTGTAATACTCGGTGGAAGGTTTGTTCTGTCTTACATAGATGGGCCATTCTACACCGCTGTCTTTTAATTTCTTCAGCGCATCTTCAAACTCTGCTTTATCCCATGCATCCTTGTAATCGGCAGGAATTCTGACACCGGCATTCTCCAGCATGGATTTGTTAGCCCAGAAAGCCAGGCCACTATCGAACTGTGCAACGGAAATGATGTGATCATTATAAGTGCACTCAGATACTACGCTGGGAAGATAATCATCCATCAGTTCATCGGTTACATAATCGTCCAGATTTGCTACCAAACCCGCTTCATAATATTTGGGGATCAGCAGATAGTCGGCAACTACGGCATCCGGCATATCTCCGGCGATAGAAGATGTCTGCATCTTGTTATCCAGCTCGTCCTTGGAATAATACTCATCTGTAATGGTAATATTCAGATCTCCTTCGATCTTGTCAAACATTTCACGGTATATATCATCTTCTGCGCCGGAGCTGATCCAGACTTTCACTTCTTTCCCTTCATAACCGCCCTGTGCATCTGTTGCAGCGGCTGCTGTTCCATCCGCAGTATTTGCCGTTGTTTCATTCTTGGAGTCTGTAGTTGTGGCACCTGTCTCTGAGCTTCCACAAGCTGCTAATGATACGACCATCATTGCACTCAACAATCCTGCTAAAATTTTCTTTTTCATGTATTGTTCTCCTCTCTGAATCTATACATTTTGTAGATATGTAATTGTATGTCAACCGGTTACATATTTTGTAATTAAGAATATATACTAATTTTTATCGTGTGTCAACCGGTTACATATATAAATTTTCAACAAACTTGGATTTGATTTTTTGTATAGTTTCACTTTGTACTCCAATTTGACGCAGATATTCCGGAACTCCACCCCATTCCTGGTCAATCCAGTTCAGAATCCATTTCATGTTGTAGATATTGGAACCGGAAATATCGGTCGTAAATTTTGTAATATAGGTACTGCTACATTGGTAATCCACCAGAATATCTTCCCGATCCACTCCCACGGATGATAAAATCAACATTGCCAGAATACCGGTACGGTCTTTGCCGGCTGCGCAATGGAACAATACCGCTCCCTCGGAATCAGCGACTACCTCCAGAGCTTTCCTGATCTCTTTTCCTCCGTTGCGGAGCATCAGGCGATACATGCGATGCAGCGTTTTGGTCTCCACCACACTACTGTTTACAATATCCAACTGTTCCAGCTTTGTGGTACCCATAAGCGAACAGTTGATATAATCCATACCCTTTCCCAATCTGTCCGGAAGATCTTTTGTCTCACTGGGAAATCTTAAGTCAATGACCGTATTGACTCCCAGGTGCTCTATCTTTTCAATATCCTCTTCCGTCGCCTTATTCAAAGCTGTGCTCCGGAAAATCACACCATATCTGGTTACGCCTCCGTCACACGCATAGCCTCCCAAATCTCTGAAATTTGCCACCTGATCCAAGCGATATCTCCTACAATTCATCTCTTTCCATCCCTTTTTATCTCTGTTATTGTTATTTCACTCCTTATCCCAACGGTTCTCTTGAGGTCTTTGCATCCCCAAAAAAGAACATAAAATCCTGAATTTCTGTTCTCATCATTTTATCGGTACTTATAAATTCCTTTGCCTTTTCAAACTGTGGTTTTCTGTCGTAGGGAATTTGTTTCAATCGGATCTCGCCGTCTGTAATCGTCGCATAATGTGCCGTCTTATCCGGGTCATCGGGTCTTCGATACGAGGCACTTCCCGGGTTCAGCCATTCCATTCCATCACCTAAAATATGAATACATTGTCTGTGTGTATGCCCGAAAATCAGTCTTCTGTTCCCTGTATTATCTGTTCCGTAATGCTCCGCCCAATATTTATCAAACGCGTACCTGCTTTCTATCGTCCCATAACCACTATCATACTGATGGGCAATTCCGTATTTCCATCCGTCTGCCTCAAAATATGCGGTTTCCGGTAACTGCTTCAGCCACCTAATACCCTGGTTGTTTAGCTGTTCACAATTATAGTGAACCCACTTGTATTTTCCATCTTCTACATTTTTCCATTCCTTACTTTCATAAGTATTTATAACGTGAAGATCATGGTTGCCATACACAAGATGCGTGTTTTTCAGATTGCGGAACCGTTCTATCACTTCCGCCGGATAGATTCCATAGTCTGTATAATCCCCGGCGCAGCACAGAATATCGTAATCAGCCTCTTTTTCCAAAATGGTGTTCAATGCGGCTATGTTCGCATGTACATCTGATACTACCAGTACTTTCATTTTCCGCACCTCCTTCTTTTTTCACATTATATAATTTTACCGCACGTATGTCAACCGGTTGACATACGTGTTTCATAATTTTTTATATTACAAAAAGACTGCCACATGGTGACAGTCTTCCTTACAAGAACCGGAAACAAGATAGAAATCATAAATGTATGGTTGCGTATTTCATCACATCTATGTTACAATGTTTTTTAGGAATTTGTTCCGATTAACTGAAGGAGGGACTGTAAAATGAGTCCGGTGGCAATCACATTATTAGTTATTGTAATAGTACTTGCGATTATCATTGCAGTATTATATTTCTTAGGTAAGAAAGCACAGAAGAAACAGGCAGAACAGCAGGAACTGCTGGATGCCAACAAACAGACCGTATCCATGCTGATCATCGATAAGAAACGCATGAAGCTAAAAGATGCCGGTCTTCCACAGATGGTCATTGACCAGACCCCGAAGATGATGCGCGGTTCCAAACTCCCCATCATCAAGGCAAAGGTTGGTCCTCAGATCGTATCCCTGATCTGTGACGAGAAGATCTTCGACAGTGTTCCTGTGAAAAAGGAAGTAAAAGCCGTTGTCAGCGGTATCTATGTACTGGATGTCAAGGGACTGCACGGCAAGACCGAAGCTGCTCCCGAGAAGAAAAAAGGCTTCTTCAAGCGTCTTGTAGCTACGGCACAGGAAAAGGCCGGAGCAAAGCCTGTAAAGTAAATAACTATTCAGACCCCATTGTGTGTCGTCTGACGCACATAAAAATAGCAGATGTTCGTTGAATGCTTGCATTCATAAGAGCATCTGCTATTTTTTATGTTTATCTTTCTTCTATTTTTCCCGAATATGGATCTTCAGGCAGCTTTCACTCAGGGGTTCTCCCTCATGATCCAGCGTGTATTCCACCGTCACGTGAATCTGATCCTCCTGTTCCTCTACCAGTACCCTGCCGGTTTCGATCCCCAGCATCAATTGCCCGTAGGGTGTGTTATACGGGATCATATGTCTCTTATTTTCCTCGAAGATCATATGCATCTCAGCTGTCCCCTGTCTGGTCAATTCCAACAGATGATCCCGGAATTTGATCCGGCTCCTGCAGGGAGCTTGGTCTTTATCCATTTTCTCCTCATAGAGCAGATAATGACTGTCGTTTCTCTTAAAATATTGTGCCGGCTGCACGGTCTCCACCGCTTCGCTTTCCTGCTCCTGTCCGGAAGCATGCAGACCGGACAGTACAAGTTCTACCTCTCGATTCATTTTCTCTTCATCCTCTAATACTCATCGATCTTAATGGTCTTGGCCGACAGGATTCCGTATTTAATAATGGAATTGGCAAAGTGCTTGAACTTCTCCGCCCCATCGCTGACATAGAACTGGTACTTGTTCTCTCCCAGATGCGGCTCCTCATCATTGAGAATATGATAATGCTGTAACAGTCCCTTCAGTTCTCTGGCTGTCTCGTATGCCGGATTCACCAGCGTCACCTGATCTCCCATGACACGTCCCACTGTGGAACGGATCAGCGGATAATGGGTACACCCCAGAATCAGGGTATCGATGTCAATATCAATCAACTCTGACAGATAACGCTTTGCGATCTCATCGGTCACGGGATCTTCCCACAGGCCTTCTTCCACTAAAGGTACGAACAGCGGGCAGGCCTTGCCGTAGATCGTAACATCTTTATTCAGTTCCTGTATGTATTTGTTGTACATCTGGCTGCCGATGGTAGCTTCGGTGGCAATCACGCCGATGCGGCCGTTACGTGTCACCTCCGCCGCGGTTCTGGCTCCCGGCTTGATTACACCGATGATCGGAACATCGATCTCTTTTTCCAGTTCATCCAGTGCATAGGCACTCGCCGTATTACAGGCCACCACAATAGTCTTCACCTGAAAAGTCTCCAGAAACCGCACGATCTGCTTTGAAAAGCGAGTCACCGTCTCCTTGGACTTACTGCCGTAGGGCATTCTTGCCGTATCTCCGAAATATATGATCTTCTCATTGGGAATCTGCCGCATGATCTCCCGGGCAACGGTCAGTCCGCCGATACCGGAATCGAATACCCCGATGGGGGCATCCTTTTTCAGCGCAGTAACATTCTCCTGATACATGGGATTTCTCCTTTTATTTTTTTAACATCGTAAGCAGTCTGCTCTTGAACCGGATCTGCTCCGGATCCGCCTCCAGAATCTTCCAATAGATCTGGCTGTCGGAATTCCATTCTACCACTTCCGGACCGGTCTGTACAGTCTCTGCCTCCGTGGCTTCCGTCTCCTCGTATACGATCTCATAGGTGGACGGCAGCATCGTAAGCTCCGGGTAGATCACGCCCCACCAGCCGTAACAGGCCAGTGCCACAGTCAGTATCCGGACTCCCTGCACCAGCCGGTGTAATATTTTCTTTTCTGCAATCATCCTGCGATATTTTTCATAACAAACATATAATCTATCCATCAGCATTCCTCTTTCCATAAATTACCGTTTCGGTTCTATGGAAATCATTACCGCTTTCCGGACAGATTATACTTTTGAAATCTATTTATTTTTCTCCCGTTCCAGACGGATCTGGCGGATGATCGCCTTTTTCTGATTATCTATATGCACCTTGGCCATATTGGATGCCGTTTCCTTATCCTTTTTCACGATGCTCTCATAGATGACCTTGTGTTCCTCCACCAGGCGCTCATGCTGGCTGAAATCCTTGATATACTCAAAACGATAACGGTACATCTGCTCGGACAGGTTGTTGACCAGCTGGATCAGGCGCTGGTTCCCCGTGGCCTGTACAATGATGTCATGCAATGCCACATCCGCCTGTGCGATCTGTTTAATGTCATCGGTCTTCACCGCCGCTTCAAAGGTATCGCAGGCCTTTTTCAGATCCTGTAATTCCTCCGGAGTGATCCGGTCACACGCCAGCTCCACGCAGAGCGCATCCATGGCCCTGCGGACCTCCAGCACATCGTTCATGCTCTTCTCCGTGATCTGAGCCACTTCTGCTCCTCTTCTGGGGATCATGGTCACCAGTCCCTCCAGTTCCAGCTTACGGATGGCTTCCCGGATCGGCGTACGACTGACTCCCAGCTTGTTGGCAAGATGGATTTCCATCAGTCGTTCTCCCGGCTTCAGTTCCCCCGTCAGAATGGCCTGACGCAAAGTATTGAACACCACATCTCTGAGTGGCAGAAATTCATCCATTGTCACCTGTAAATTATCCTGCATACCTCTACTCTGGCATTACTCACAAAATTCCGTCAGGAAAATCTGCTTTGCCAGCTGTTCCTCCTCTAATTTATCATATGCCCTGCGGGCCATGTCCTTCTCTACAAAAATACCGAATACCGTGGGACCGCTTCCGCTCATCAGACTGTTGATGGCTCCCAGTTCCTTCATACGGTCCTTGATCGTCTGGATTATAGGATATGCACTGACGGTTACCGTCTCCAGCACATTTTCCATCCGGTCCAGGATTCCCTGTAAGCTTTCCTCAGCGATGGCTTCCACCATACCGTCAATATCAGGATGTTTCACGATCTCCTGAGCATCCAGATGTTCGTACACGTATTTGGTGGAAACATTGATATCGGGCTTTGCCACCAGTACATAGCAGTCCGGTGCCGGAGCAAGCGGTGTCAGTTTCTCGCCGATTCCCTCAGCCAGCGCCGTTCCGCCCATGACGCAATAGGGAACATCCGCACCGATCTTCACCCCCAGTTCCATCAGATCCTTCAGTGTGCACCCAAGATCAAACAGACGGTTCATTCCTTTTAAGGTAGCTGCTGCATCCGTACTGCCGCCGGCCATGCCCGCTGCTATGGGAATATGCTTCTCCAGATGGATCTTCACGCCTCCACTGATAGGATAAGTCTCCATCATCAGTTTTGCCGCTTTGTAGATCAGATTATTCTCATCCGTAGGCAGTTCACCGGAATCTGTGGTTATCACGATCCCACCGTCTGTTCTCTCAAAGTCCAGCACATCATAGATTCCTACAGTCTGCATGACCATCTTCACTTCATGGTAACCATTCTCCAGTCTTCTGACCACATCCAGCCCCAGATTGATCTTGGCATACGCTTTTATCCGATATTCGTTCATTTTTGTCTCCAATACGTTAGGGCGCTATTCCAAAACTACATGCCTCTGAATAGCGTGTATACAATAATTGTACTCAATTTTATACAATCCTGCGTATTTTGTCAATGGAGTGCGGTTCTTTCCATAGATTTTTCCATAGATTTTTCCCCTGTTTTTCTCTAAATCCTCTAAAGTATCCACTGTCCGGGGACGATATAACAGGTGAAACCAAAAACCCTCAGAAGGTTAAAACATGTATAGTCAAGGATGACAACAGGTACGGACAGCAGAACCGTACCGGAAAAGAGGAAACTATGAGCGTAAACGGAGTTACATCAACCCAGGCCGCTGCAGCCTACAGCTATAACAGCACAAGTGCAGCAAAAGAGAAAACTTCCGCAGAGGAAGCAAAAACTACAACTACCGCGGAAGATACCGGTGTCATCTATGAGCACAGCACCGCTGCCAAGACTTCTTCCACGAAGAAAACCTATACACCGGATACCAATCTGGTCAACAGATTAAAGGCAGATGCGGAAAACCGTGCCAGTCAGCTTCGTTCTCTGGTAGAACAGATGATGGGCAAGCAGGCTAACACCTACGGCAATGCCAATGACATCTGGTCCTTTTTACGTTCCGGTAATTTCACCGTAGATCCTGCTACCAAGGCACAGGCGCAGGCAGATATCGCCGAGGACGGTTACTGGGGTGTGAACCAGACTTCCGACCGTATCATTCAGTTTGCCAATGCTCTGACCGGCGGTGACCCGGACAAGATCGAGTCCATGCGCGAGGCATTCAAGAAGGGCTACGCACAGGCTGAGAAGACCTGGGGCGGTTCTCTTCCCGAGATCTCCCAGAAGACTTATGATGCTGTTATGGAGAAATTCGACAAGCTGGCAGCAGATGCCGGACTGACCACAGAAGAATAATGTCGTATTCTCGACAGACTTTCCTATAGAAAAACCATGTTGTACCGATGCCACAGAACGCATCCATGTACAACATGGTTTTTCTTTTCCGAACTGTATCAGGCCAGACCTTTTACCAGCAGCACCTTCTGCCCCGGGCGTAATTCATCGCTTTCCAGCGCGTTTAATTCTCTTACAGTCTTCACCGGCATATGATATTTCCTGCCGATGCTCCACAGGTCATCCCCCGGTGCCGCAATATAGATCACCGCACTGGGCAGTCCGGCCAGCACATTACTGTCGATTTCCTGCTCTTCCACCCCTTCGATGGCTTCCAGCGGAATATTCTTCATCACGGTCGTGGAAAAGGAAAGAACAGCCTTTACATCCAGTTCCTCTCCCTCCAGCAGATTCACCTGCAGCTGCTCCAGTTCACTGTGTACCTCTGCCTGATCCGTTCCCGTCACTCCCTGCACATTCAGGGTATATTCATACGGAATCTGCTCTCTGGTACTCACATAAGGAGTCTCATCATTTTCCGTAATGCACAACACTGTAAGATCAATGCTGCCCTGCAGGCGGATTCCTTCCTCTGTGGTCTCCTGATGATCGATCGTTACGATTCCCTCACTGTGCAACACCTGCAGTATTGCTGAGCCGATATCGGTCTTTCTGTGATCCGTCACTTTTGTCTTGCCTGTGATTCTGGCCAGCAACTGACGCAGGCTGGCATCTCTGGTGTCCGGGATCACTTCTTTTGTCACGCCGTAAATATCTCTTAAAATATCGATCTGCTCTTCCTCATAGAGACGGATATTCAGTTCCAGAGCACATTCCAGCCCCAGGATTCTCTCTTCCCCGTCCAGATCCGGCTGGATCGTCAGCTCTGGCTGTCCGTGTTCCTGTCTTACCAGTGAATACCGGATGTCCGGCAGCAATTCCTCCCGACATCCCTGACATTCCAGAGTGCCATTCAGCGGAATTGTCGTCTCATAGGAACGAATAGACCGCTCCTCCCCCTCTGCCTCATAGAGAACGAAGACCTGAATATCTCCCTGCACTGCCAGTTTCTCTTCCTGTGGCTTGAATTCCACATCCCGCAGTGACACATTACTCCAGAGGATCTGGTAAATATTCGGATAGCTGGAGGGCAGCGGAATCTCCTCTTTTTTGCGAAAAATATCGTTCTTGCAGATGGAAAGCTCCGTCACCTCCATGGGCGAGATCCGGTATTCCACACCTTCTCCGGCACTGCCTCCCTGGATTCCCACGGGCAGTTCTTCATCGTAAATCTCTTCGATCCGGGCCGTGAGAAGCAGCAATGCCTGCAGATTCAGCTTCCGGGAATTGATCATATTTACCGTGAAATCTTCTACGGTTCCATTCACCGCTACAGTATCTGACGGCAACGTTCCCTCCATATGAATTTTTTCTTCAAAGGGCAGTGCACCGCTTAAAAGCACCAGATTGCTCCCTGTCTCCTGCGTATGATACAGAATGGCATAGCCCAGTTTTCCCCGTACTGTCACCTCATCCGTACCGGGCCGGATCTCCTCGATGACAACTTCTCCCTTTTCCAGGTTCAGGGTACTGATGTCCGGTTTATCCTCTGGAAGATTCAGATCCTCCTCCATGGTAAACTGTATGACAGTGGATCGTTTTACCCGGTCCATATGTATATTTTTCTTGATCAGCTCCACAACAAAAGACCTCCATATATACAGATATATCTATATATATGAAGGTCTCTGTGTACTTATACCGTATTCTGTTCTCTGTATCTTACTGCACTGCACCGATCAGATCGGTCAGATTCTCCACATGGTAGGTACGCATGTAATCCTCGATGCCCTCCACTACTTTCACGGTAGTATAGGGATCCACAAAATTCATGGCTCCGACGCTGACAGCGCTGGCACCTGCCAGGATAAATTCGATGGCATCCTCCGCCGTGGCAATACCTCCCATACCGATAATGGGGATCTGTACCGCCTGTGCCACCTGATAGACCATACGGACAGCGATGGGTTTGATGGCAGGGCCGCTCATGCCGCCGGTCTTGTTGGCAATGGCGAATTTTCTGCGGTGAATGTCGATCTTCATACCGGTGATGGTATTGATCAGGGACAGGGCATCTGCGCCTGCTGCCTCCGCTGCCTTTGCCATCTCCGTAATGTCCGTTACGTTAGGGCTCAGCTTCATGATAATGGGCTGTTTTGCATGATTTTTCAGTTCGGAAGTAATATTGTACAGAGCATCTGCTTTCTGTCCGAACGCAATGGCTCCTTCCTTGACATTGGGACAGGATACATTGATCTCCAGCATGCTGACTGCCGGTTCGTCTCCCAGTCGCTCTACCACATCCACGTAATCCTCCACGGTCTTACCGCAGACGTTCACAATGATCTTCGTATCATATTTTTTCAGGAAAGGAATATCTCTCTCCATGAATACGTCAATGCCGGGGTTCTGCAAACCGATGGCATTGAGCATGCCGCCATATACTTCTGCCACACGAGGGGTCGGGTTGCCGGGCCAGGGCACATTGGCTACACCCTTGGTCACCACCGCACCCAGGCGGTTCAGATCTACGAATTCTTCATATTCCATGCCGGAGCCAAAGGTTCCGGATGCTGTCATTACGGGGTTTTTGAAAGTTACTCCTGCAATCGTTGTCTGTGTATTCATCAGATCTCTACCTCCTCAGCATCAAATACGGGGCCATCGGTGCAGATTCTCGCATTATGCACATGAGAATGATGATCCACTTCTTTGGTCTTTACCACGCAGCCCAGGCAGGCACCCACGCCACAGGCCATATGCTCTTCCAGAGAGATATAGGCCTTGATTTCTTTTTCTTCCGCATATTTTTTGACCGCACGGAGCATGGGCATCGGTCCGCACGCAAAGATCACATCTGCCTGCAATGCATTTTCTTCGATGGCATTCATGACATTGCCCTTCGTGCCGACACTGCCATCCTCGGTGGCAATATATACGGTTCCGTTCTCTTCCAGATCCTCTTTTAAGAACAGCTGGTTATCACGGTAGCCCACGATGATCTGCTTTTCTGCGGAAGCCGGAAGCTCTCTTGCCAGCTCCAGCATGGGAGGGATACCGATACCTCCGCCCATAAGGAATACTTTTTTGCCTTCCGCTGCCTCTGTGGGGAAGCCGTTGCCTAAGATTCCCAGAATCTCCACACTGTCTCCTTCTGTATAAGAAGAAAATTCCGCGGTGCCCTGTCCGGCAATCCGGTACACAATGCGCAGGGCATCCTTTTTGTCGCTTACCTGACAGATGCTGATAGGACGGGGCAGCAAGGTGCTCCGGTCCTTGGGGTATACGCCGATGAACTGACCGGCTTTTGCCTGTTCAGCCAGATCTGTAGCGATCCACATGTCAAAAATTCTGGGTGCGATCTCCTTCTGGGAAAGCACAGTTGCTGTGATTTTCTTTTTCATGTTATTGTCCTTTTCTCTTCTATTTATAACGCTATAGCGCTCTTATAAGTGCTCTCTACCATGGGCTCTACGCTTCGTATACGATTCTGCCTCCGCAGATGGTCTTCCTCACTTCACCCTTCAGATTCCATCCGGTAAACGGTGTATTCGTGGCCTTGGACGCATATTTCTCCGGAGTGAACTCCGCTGCGGTATCGATCAGAATCACATCCGCCGGGCCGTCCTCGGCCAGATATCCGGCATCCAGATGGTACATAGCCGCCGGATTGGTACTCATCAGACGCAACAGCTGCTTCATGGTCAGATATCCTCTGTCCACCAGTTCCGTAATGCCCAGCGCCAGAGACGTCTCCAACCCGGTAATGCCGCTGGGTGCCTCTGTGATCGGCTTTGCTTTTTCCTCCGCAGTATGGGGTGCATGATCCGTAGCGATCATATCGATGGTGCCGTCCACCAGTCCCCGGATCACCGCCTGACGGTCCGCTTCCTCCCGCAGGGGCGGATTCATCTTCGCCAGTGTACCGTACTTGATCACGGCATCCTCAGTCAGGGTAAAATGATGAGGAGTGGCTTCCGCGTGGATATTGGAGCAGCGCTTTTTGGCCTGACGCACCAGTTCCACCGCTTCCTTGCTGCTGATATGCTGAATGTCGATGCAGGCTCCGGTCTCTTCTGCCAGCTTCAGGTCCCGCTCCACCAGCGCGATCTCCGCCTCTCTGGCAGAACCGCCGATACCGTAATACTCGCTGGCCTTTCCCCGGTTCACACCGTTGTTCTCGATATATTTCGGATCTTCTTCATGGAAGCTGATGGGCATGTCCAGCTCTGCGGAGATCTCCATGGCACGGCGCACCAGTTCCGCATCCAGCAGGGGCACTCCGTCATCCGTGAATCCCACGGCACCTGCCACTGCCAGCTTCTTCATATCCGTCAGCTGTTTTCCCTGCATCCCCATGGTCACATTGGCGCAGGTGGTCACATGAATGCCTGTCTTCGCTCCCTTATCCAGGATATAATGCAGCGTCTCCTCACTGTCCACCGCAGGCTTCGTGTTCGCCATCAGTACCACTGTGGTCACGCCGCCTTTTGCTGCTGCCGCAGCACCGGTGTTGATATCTTCCTTTGCCGTAAAGCCGGGATCCCGGAAATGCACATGCACATCCACCAGCCCGGGAGCCACCAATAACCCTTCCGCATTGATCCGGGTCACTTTGCCCCTCGGTTCTATCTTTTCCGCAATCTTTACAATCTTGTCACCGTCGATCAGGATATCATAATTGCCCTCTCTGCCCGACTTGGGATCGATCATGTAGCCATCATGTATCAGTATCATATTGTCTCCATTCCCGGGCTTTTACCACCCGCCTTCGTGACCTGTTTCTCGGAAAAGTTTATCATGTTTTCATAGAAAAGAAAAGAGTGTTATAATAGAAAAAAGGAGGTCTGACGACATGAAAACAAGAGAGGAAGCGCTGAACTACGGATTGTCTTTTCCAAATACTTATATGGAAATGCCCTTCCACGATCCCAACTGGCAGCTGGTACGTGTGAAGGGCAGTAAAAAAGCTTTTCTATGGACTTATGAAAAGGATGGCTGTCTGCATCTGAATGTGAAGACCGATCCTGCCTGGCGGGATTTCTGGCGAAGCACCTTTCCCTCCGTCATCCCGGGCTATCATCTGAACAAAGAGCACTGGAACACCATTATTTTAGATGGTTCGATCCCCGATGAGGACATCCGGCGCATGATCGCAGAAAGCTATGATCTCGTCACCGACAGTCCTACGAAGCGGATCTATGAAGCCGTCAAAAAGATTCCGAAAGGCTGCGTCGCCACCTACGGTCAGGTTGCCGCCATGGCCGGAGAACCGAAGATGGCCCGGGCCGTGGGCAATGCCCTGCACAAGAACCCGGATCCCGACCATATCCCCTGCTACCGCGTGGTCAATTCCAAAGGGGAACTCTCCGGTGCCTTTGCCTTCGGCGGTTCCGACGAACAGGCCAACCGCCTCCGGGCCGACGGCATTGAAGTCATCGGTAATAAAGTAGACCTGCAGAAATTCGGTATATCGCTGTGAAACTTTTTTCATCGCAGCCTTTCGTCCATGATACCGGAAACCGGCAAATTTCACCGGTTCTGGCCGATTTTTTACCATGTCAGCAAGGCCATACTGCGGTGTGAAAAACCAATCTTCTGTCCCTGAATGCTTCCATCGAGGCGACCCGTGCCTGAGAACATAGCCGCGGATTCGCCGTCGTAGCGGAAGAGATCTCCTCCCAGACCACTTTTGTCCAGGAGATGACCGGTGCTTTACGGGACGATGTAAAAGCACTGTAATATTTTTCGTTGCAGTTTTTTTACTTTTACTTCTCAATCTGGGAACGGATATCATCCTCCAGAATATGTTCCACATCTTTTGCTTCTTTGCGGATGTTTTGCAGATTTTCACGAATCTCCCGTTCCTCCTGTACGATCTCGGGATGTTCCTTCTTTTCTTCTTTAATGAACATACACAGGAAGCTGATCAGTAATATGATGCAGGAGATCCAGATGGTCCTCGCCCCTATGTAGCCGATCATATGTCCGCCCAGCGCCGCACCAACGGCAAACAGGAAAATGATTCCAAAATAATTGCCGGATTTCCGTAAGATTTTTTTGTCCTTCGTCTTCCCATAGGCACACAGGGATTCCATGCCGCTGCGCAGATTACCGATACACATGGTACTGGCAAAAGCATAACCGTTCACCTTGCGGAAAGCCTGTACCTGCATGGCGCAGGCGAAAGATACCATGGCATTGGCCAGCAGATCCATCTCATTCGGGAAAAATCCCACGGCAAACAGCAACAGAATCTCTATAGCAAGCACCAGCTGCCGCCAGTGGATCCTCTGAGCCTTCTGATATCGCATATGGATGCACTCCGCTGCCGCTACTCCCAACGCGAAGAACAAAAGCGGGGAAAAATACCGAAGCGCCACGGACCAGTTCCGGTCTACCAGATTCTGGGCCAGCAACACGATATTACCGGTCTGGGCATTGGCGAATACCTTGCCACGGTACATATAAGTATAAGCATCCTGTAATCCGCCGGAAATTGACAGAATTCCAGCAATCAGAAACGACTCTGACATTTGTCCGTGTAATTTACGTTGCATAGTAATTCTCATTCCTTTCAGTAACCTGCAGATTCTGTCTCCGATACATACAATTACCTTCCTACAGGCATCTCCTGATTACAGTACAGGCAACGATATCTTCCGGAAGGTGACAGTTCAAATATGTGGTCACAACTCGTCTCTATACTGGTAATACAACGGGGATTTTTACATTTTATCACATTAACCAGTCTTTGTGGAGGAACCGGATGATACTTTTTTGAAACTTTTCCGTCCCGGATCACGATCAGTGTGATCTGACTGTCCAGATATCCCAGAATATCCAACCGCTCCGGCAACGTCTCGCCCTCAATCTTGATCAGATCCTTGCAGCCGTATTTCTGGCTTTTCACCGATTGCAGCAATGCTACGGACTGCGTCTTGGATTCCAATTCCAGCAATCTGTAGATGTCCATTCCCTTTCCCGCGGGAATATGATCGATCACAACACCATTCTGAATGGATTCTACGTTTAACATAAAAACACCTTCTTTCCCGTCACAGGATCCGTAAGGTCTAACAGACTTAAGATCAATGCCATACGGATAAATTTACCATTCAATACCTGCTGAAAATACGCTGCTCTCGGATCTGCATCCACTTCCGGTGCGATCTCGTCCACTCTTGGGAGCGGATGAAGAACCGGCATGTCCGCTTTCGCCAGATTCAGTTTCTCCTGATCCAAAATGTAGATATCTTTTAACCGGATATAATCTTCCTCATTGAAAAAACGTTCCTTCTGAACTCTGGTCATGTAAAGCACATCCAGCTCTGGCAGCGTCTCCTCCAGGCTGGATATCTCATGGTAGGGGGCTTTGGCCGGTTTCAGAGTATCCTCAATCAGATATTCCGGAACCTTCAGTTCCTCCGGAGAAATGAAATAAAATTCATTGCCCGGATAGCGCACCAGACTGTTCACCAGGGAGTGTACGGTTCTGCCGAATTTCAAGTCACCGCAAAAGCCAATCTTCAGATGATCCAAGTGTCCTTTGCGCTGTCTTATGGTCAGCAGATCGATCATGGTCTGGGTCGGGTGGTTATGCCCTCCGTCCCCGGCATTGATCACCGGAATCCGGGAATACATGGAAGCTCGGAGCGGTGCTCCCTCTTTCGGATGCCGCATGGCAATGATATCTGCATAGCAGCTGACCACCCGTGCGGTATCTGCCACCGTTTCACCTTTCGTGGCACTGCACTGTTCCGCACCGGCAAATCCCAATGTTCTGCCGCCAAGGTTCAGCATAGCCGTCTCAAAAGATAATCTGGTACGTGTGCTGGGCTCGTAAAATAAGGTTGCCAGTATTTTTCCATCTGCACAATGAGCATATGCAGCGGAATCGGCAGCAATCCGGTCTGCCAGGTCTAAGATTTCCTGCGTCTCCGCTACCGACAGGTCCAGTGAATCAATCAAATGTCGCATATCCTTTTCTCCTCTGTTTACTTTTTTTCAACCGCGTATTATACTATATCCACACGGATACTAAAAATATATAGTTTATATGCGAGGTATATCATTTTTATATGGATATTAGTTTTGAATATTACAAGATTTTCTATTATGTCGCAAAATACGAAAATATCACCAAGGCTGCCATGGTCTTAAAAAGCAGCCAGCCTAATGTGACCCGGATTATTCATATTCTGGAGGATCAGCTGGACTGCCGTTTATTTCTCCGGGAACCCCGGGGACTGAAGCTGACCGAAGAGGGAAAACGGCTCTATGCCCATGTTGCCATCGCCTGTCAACATCTGTTGGATGCGGAAGCCGAACTGTGCCGGAACAAAAACGTGTGCAGCGGCACCATTGAACTGGGTGTCACCGAGACCGCCCTGCATTTATTTCTGTTACAGAATCTCCATGATTTCCAGACTGGCTATCCGGAGATCAAAATACGTATCCAGAACAATACCACTCCGGAGATTCTGAAATCTCTGCAGAACGGCCGGCTGGATCTGGCTGTTGTGACAACCCCTTTTGAACTTCATGATGCTCTGGCCTGCGAAGATCTGCTGACTTTCCGGGAGGTTCCCGCCGGCGGCCCCGACTATGCCGCCTTGTCTGATCGTCCCATGACGCTGAAAGAATTCCGGCTCCATTCCATCATTGGTCTGGGATACGGCACCGCCAGCTATGAATATTACCGGAAGGTATTTATTGAACAGCATCTGGACTACGAACCCGCCATGGAAGTAGCTACCGCCGATCTGGTCATCCCTCTGCTCCAGAACAATCTGGGAGTAGGCTTCGTGCCGGAGCCTCTGGCAGCTCCCTTTTTTGAAAACGACAGTCTCGTTCCGCTGACCTTAAATGTGCCTCTACCGTCCCGCGAAGTAAAAATGCTGTGGGACAAAAGCCGCAGTCAGAGCCGGGCTACCGCTACTTTCTGCAGTTATCTGCGGGAACGCTGTCAGCGTAATCTGCCAATCCTGGATCCTGAAAATGAGTCTGTTGCTGGCAACTAAATCATATTTCAGGAGGATAAAAAATTGAAAAATCCATTTAAAAATTTTACAAAAAAGGAATGGATCCTGTGGACGCTGGCTTCCCTGGAAAACCCGGCATACATCCCCGTTGTAGTGAATTTCACCATCTTCTTTTTCAATGATATGTATGGTTTTATCAGCTGGCGGCGCCGGGAGATTTTGATGGATCTGTAAGAACCATTCGTTTAATCATAAAGCACGGTTTTATCCAGAAGTTCTGTTTTTAACACAATGTAAGGCGTGGAGGGTTTCCCTGCGCCTTCCTTTTGTCCGGTGATATCCGGGCCTAAGAGGCTGGTGCTGACATGAATGGCATCGTCCGTCAGATACAGGGCATCCACAGCAATGCTGTACCCACCGGTCTTCTGCTCACCGTAACCAATACTGATATAGAGGTTCTGATTATCACTGTAGGTCAGCTGAAATGGCTCCGTTCCTTTTTCAGCGATTACAGTCTTTAATTCCTCGGGAATTTTTTCTTCACTGAGTACCGTAAAATCCAGATCTCTGAGTTTCACATTCTCTTTCGAAAGCAGACCGCAGCCTGTGAGCAGCAATGCCCCCAGTACTGCGGTCATTATGATTTTCCACTGTCTCCATTTGATTTTCATCCGTCATCCACCGTTAAAACTTCCTTATTGCATATTTATGTGAAAAAAGCAGAAATATACTCCTGTTCTGTACCTATCTCATTAATTTTCATCCTTTTCTCCTTTGAAAATGTGCGTTATAATAGGTGATGTGCGTCAAAAGACGCCTTACAGAAAGATGAGGGAATCATAATTATGAATGATAAATTCAGCAGGAAAGTCTTCTGCGACGGTATCCGCGACGGCTTTCCCATTGCTCTGGGATATTTCGCAGTATCATTTTCTTTGGGAATTGCCGCAAGACATGCAGGCTTTACCCCCATGCAGGGTTTTCTGGCAAGCCTGTTAAATAACGCTTCCGCCGGAGAATATGCAGCCTTTACCCTGATTGCGGCACAGGCCACATATCTGGAAGTGGCGATCATCACGTTGATTGCCAATGCCAGATATCTACTCATGAGTTGTGCGCTGGCCCAGAAATTTTCTCCCAGCACGCCCTTTTTCCACCGTCTGATCATTGCTTACGATGTCACCGATGAGTTGTTCGGCATTACCATTGCCCGGCCGGGTATCCTGAATCCGTACTATACCTACGGTGCGATCCTGTTGGCAGCGCCCGCCTGGGCCGGAGGAACCGCCTGCGGTATCATCGCCGGAAATGCGCTGCCTCTTCGTGCTGTCAGCGCCCTGAGTGTTGCGTTATACGGAATGTTTCTGGCCATTATCATTCCGCCTGCCAGAAAAAGTAAGATCGTGGCAGCTCTGGTAGCAATCAGCTTCGCACTGAGCTTTGCCTGCAACTATCTGCCTGGGATTTCTTCCCTGTCAGAAGGTACGAGAACCATCCTGTTGACCGTGATCATCTCCGGTGCTGCAGCAATCCTGTTCCCGGTGAAGCAGGGTGCAGAGGAAGCCGTTCCTGCGGAAAACGGAGAATCTGTACAGAAAGGAGACCACGTAAATGAATAATTATATTTATATTGCTGTTATGGCGGCTGTCTCCTATACGATCCGTGTCTTACCCCTGACACTGATCCGTAAACCCATCAAGAATCAGTTTATTCAGTCCTTTTTGTACTATGTACCTTACGTGACGCTGGCCGTCATGACCTTCCCGGCCATCATCCATGCTACCCAGACCCCCATTTCCGGACTGGTGGCACTCATTGCCGGTATCATCGCCGCATGGCTCGGTGCCGGACTGTTTCCGGTATCCGTGATCTGCTGTGTGCTGGTGTTTGTGATCGAATTGTTTGTATAATGCCTTGTAATAAAACACGCCATTGAGAAGGATTCCTTCCCCATGGCGTATTTTTATGGTCCGGCTTCTTCACAGAAGCTTTTACAAATCATATTTTTTTAACATTTCCTGTACGAATTCCGGGGTTCTTTGTCATGGTTTCCAACATCTTCAGATCATCCACCGTTTCTACATTGAACAATTGTATCCACTCATCCATCCGCTGCCCAGTCAATGCTTTGTTCAATTCCAATAATACATCTACGATTCCCTGCTTCTGGTATTTAAAACAAATGTTTTGCGCAATAGCCCTCGAAATTATTGTGCACTTTTTGTTACATTTTTATCTTTGATGGATGATAATATGCTATAATATATATGCGCAAGCGGTTGTTCGATTATGTTTTGTGGGAGGATTACTTATGCAACATTTTAGCAAGCAATTACGTACACGGCTGTTGACTCTGTATCTCAGTGCGGGACTGGTCATGGGCTGGCTGCCCGGATGCGGCAGTCAGGATCTGGAAATCGCAGATACAGTGGCAGAATCCGCAGTTACCGCTACTGCAGATGCCACGGATGTCATCACTTTTTCCCAGCCGGAAGGGCCGGAGGAGTCTACCGTTTATGTGGAGCCGGTGGACGGCATTTCCGATGATTTTTACCGTGGTATGGACGTATCCGCAGTATTGGCTCTGGAAAACAGTGGCGTGAAATATTATAACTTTGACGGAGAAGAGCAGGATGTATTTATGACGCTGGCGCAGGCTGGTGTGAACTATATCCGTCTCCGGGTCTGGAACGATCCCTATGATGAGAACGGCAACGGTTACGGTGGCGGCAACAATGACGTGGCGACTGCCATCACTCTGGGACAACGTGCCACGCAGTATGGCATGAAGGTCTGCATTGATTTCCATTATTCCGATTTCTGGGCAGATCCCAAGAAGCAGTTCGTTCCAAAGGCCTGGGAAGGTATGGATATCGAAGAAAAATCCGACGCTCTCTATAACTTCACTCTGGAAAACCTGACGCAGATTCTGGATGCCGGTGTGGACGTCGGTATGGTACAGGTGGGCAACGAGATCAACAACGGCATGTGTGGAGAGACAGATGCATCAAACGTTCGAAAACTGTTGGCCTCCGGCAGTAAGGCTGTCAGGGATGCTGCCACTGCTTCCGGAAAAGATATTCTGGTGGCTGTACATTACACCAACATCGATGATATGAAAAAGCTGGATACACTGCTGACCGGTCTGCAGGTAAAAGAAATCGATTATGATATTGTAGGTCTTTCCTTCTATCCCTACTGGCACGGCACGATGGACGATCTGAAAAATGCCATTATCCATATCCGTGATACTTATGGCAAAAAGGTATATGTAGCGGAAAACGCTTACTGTTATACTTCGGAAGACGGCGATGGCTCTGCCAACAGTATCAAGGGAACCGATGATCTGGCAGAAGGATATTCAGCCAGCGTACAGGGGCAGGCCAACGAAGTGCGGGATGTCTGTGCGGCTGCCAGCGAGGCCGGTGCCGAAGGCATCTTCTACTGGGAAGGTACCTGGATCCCGGTCGGTCCCGCCGATGCTGATAATTCTGCCATCTGGGAAAAATACGGCAGCGGTTGGGCCAGCAGTTATGCAGGCGGTTATGATCCAAAGGATGCCGGACAGTATTACGGCGGAAGCTCCTGGGACAATCAGGCCATGTTCGACTTCACCGGACATCCTCTGGCCTCCCTAAATATATTTAAATATCTGAAGTACGGAGCCACTGCTCCTCTGGCGATAGACACCATCCCCGAAATAGTGGTGTCCTGCAATATCGGTGCGGAAGTCAAGCTTCCGGATACCGTAAGTATCATCTATAACGATCGTTCCGAAGAACAGGTTCCTGTCACCTGGGATGCTGAAGATATTGCCGCCATCGACACGGAAAACGGCGGAGAGTTCACAGTTGCCGGATCTCTGGATGAAGGTACGGAAGTTACTGCCATTGTCACGGTAGAACGGGTCAATTATGTACAGAATCCCGGCTTTGAGGATGCTGATACTTCTATGTGGACTGTAACATACTCCGGTGAAACGAATCCCACCGACTATCAGGTCAAAGCTGCCGATGCCCACAGCGGTGAGGTGGCTTTCCACTTCTGGTCCGGTACCTCCGATATGGACTTTTCCATTGAGCAGAGCTTCACAGATCTGGAACCCGGTACTTATGAATTGTCCGCTTTCTCACAGGGCGGTGACCTGGCAGCGGATGCTTCCATGGAGCTGTATGCTGTCGTAGACGGCAAGGAACTGACAGTGCCTTTTATGCTCACCACCTATGCCGACTGGCAGAATCCCACCGTCTCCGGTATCAAAGTCACCGACGGCACCCTGACCATTGGCGTGAGATATCAATGTAATAAGAACAGCTGGGGAACTCTGGATGATGTGACATTGCATCGGGTCGGGAATTAAATAGAAATTTAGCGAAATATCCCCGTAGCCCTTGGCAGGGTATAAGAAACGCGGCACGCTCGCGCTCTGTCGCAGAGCGTAGCGGTACATAAGCGGTCACAGTACGACCGCTAAGTACCGACGTCTGCTTACGGCACTGCTTATTCTTATACCCAGCCGGGGCTACTGTTTTTTTAAACTTTCCAAAACGCAGAACTCCCGGCGTATGCGGTGCCATGTCGAAGATGTTTGTCGGAGGATGTTGATATTTTCTAGAAAAGTGCTGAAAGGCAGGGGGAAAGCGGACACGATGTCCGCGTCAGCCGATTGTCGACATGGATGTCGACTGTAGGCGGCCCCGTCATGACGAGAACTACTCATCACTTTTCGTAGAAAATTCACATCCGGAGACCTTACATCGAGACATGTGTATCGCATGCTCCGGGAGTTCGTTGATTTTGCCAATGTATTTAACTAACTTTCCATTTACTTCAGTACCACTTTATCCAGATGCCAGATCTCATCCACATACTGCTGGATGGTTCTGTCGGAGGTAAACTTGCCAGAGCAAGCCACGTTCAGGATCGCGCTCTTAGCCCAGTTGTCTTCGTCGCGGTAAGCGGCTTCTACTCTCTTCTGTGCCTCTGCGTAGGACTTGAAGTCCTTGAGGATGAAGTAAGTATCCGCCTTGGCGGTGCACTGGGTGTTCAGTAGGGAGTTGTACAGCGGACGGAACAGTTCGGGATCTCCCGGTGCGAAGGTTCCGTTGATCAGCTGCATCAGTACCTTGCGGACATCCTGATCATTGTTGAAGATTTCCATGGGATCATAGCCACCATGGTTCTCGAAGTTAATAACTTCCTGTGCGGACAGACCGAAGATAAAGGCATTCTCTTCGCCCACTTCTTCTACGATCTCCACGTTGGCACCGTCCATGGTTCCCAGAGTCAGGGCACCGTTCAGCATGAACTTCATGTTACCGGTACCGGATGCTTCCTTACTTGCCGTAGAGATCTGCTCGGAGACATCTGCTGCCGCAAAGATGATCTCTGCGTTGGATACGTTGTAGTTCTCGATAAATACAACCTTGATCTTGCCGTTAATGGCAGGATCGCTATTTACCACATCCGCTACGGAATTGATCAGCTTGATGGTCAGCTTCGCATTATGGTAACCGGCTGCAGCCTTGGCGCCGAAGATAAAGGTTCTGGGGTAGAAATCCAGTTCCGGATGCTCCTTCAGTTCGTTATACAGGTGCATTACATGCAGAATATTGAGCAGCTGTCTCTTGTACTCATGCAGACGCTTTACCTGTACATCGAAGATGGATCTGGGATCTACTTCGATACCATTGTGCTCTAAAATGTATTTTGCCAGACGTACTTTATTCTGGTACTTAATGTTCATGAATTCCTGCTGTGCCTTTTTGTCATCCGCATATACCTTCAGGCGGGAGATCTGCGGCAGATCGGTGATCCAGTCGTCACCTACGTGAGCCGTTACCCAGTCAGCTAACAGCGGGTTCGCATGCAGCAGGAAACGTCTCTGGGTGATACCGTTGGTCTTATTGTTGAAGCGCTCCGGGAACATCTCGTAGAAGTCCTTCAGTTCCTGCTTCTCCAGGATCTCGGTATGCAGTCTTGCCACGCCGTTGACTGAGTAACCGGAAACGATAGCCATATTTGCCATCTTCACCTGTCCATCATAGATGATGGCCATCTTGCGGATCTTCTCCTGTACATCCACGCCGGGTACATTGCTGTACTTCTGCTGGATATCCAGAACGAATCTGCGGTTGATCTCCTCTACGATCTGGTAGATTCTGGGAAGCAGTCTGGAGAACAGTTCGATGGGCCATTTCTCCAATGCTTCCGCCATAATGGTATGGTTGGTGTAAGCGCAGGTCTTGGTGGTGATCTCCCATGCTTCTTCCCAGGTCAGATAATAATCATCCATCAGCACACGCATCAGCTCTGCGATTGCTACAGTAGGATGGGTATCGTTCAGCTGGAACGTAACCTTCTCATAGAATTTATGGATATCGTCATGCTTTCTCATGTACTTCTCTACAGCTTCCTGTACGGATGCAGAGATGAAGAAATACTGCTGCTTCAGACGCAGCTCCTTACCTGCATAGTGATTGTCGTTGGGATACAGAACCTCTACGATATTACGTGCCAGGTTCTCCTGCTCTACCGCCTTCTGGTAATCGCCCTTATCAAAGGAATCCAGCTGGAAGCACTCTACAGGCTCCGCATCCCAGATACGCAGGGTGTTTACAATGCCATTGCCATAACCCACGATGGGGAAATCAAACGGAATTGCCTTAACAGACTGATAACCTTCCTGGGTAAATACATTTCTGCCATTCTCATCGGTGTGTACGCTGACATAACCGCCGAACTTTACGATCTTGGCGTATTCGGGTCTGCGCAATTCAAAAGGATTGCCGTTCATCAGCCAGTTATCGGGAACCTCTACCTGATAACCGTCGCGGATTTCCTGCTTGAACATGCCATAACGATAACGGATACCGCAGCCGTATGCGGGATATCCCAGCGTTGCCAGGGAATCCAGGAAACATGCTGCCAGACGTCCCAGACCACCGTTACCCAGTGCTGCATCCGGCTCCTGGTCTTCGATCAGGTTCAGATCCAGTCCCAGTTCTTCCAAAGCTTCTGCTACGGGCTTATATGCCTTTAAGTTGATGAGGTTATTACCCAGTGCTCTTCCCATCAGGAACTCCATGGACATGTAGTAGACCATCTTGGGATCTTCCTTCTCATATGCCTTCTGAGTCTCCATCCAGTTCTCTACGATACGATCCTTGATCGCATAAGATACTGCCTGGAAGATCTGCTGTGCATCTGCTTCTTCCAGATTCTTACGATACAGGGTGCGCACATTATATTCCACACTTCTCTTGAAGAGCTCCTTGTCGAACTCTTTTGCCTTTACCGGCTTCTCGCTGGCTGCTACTGATTTTTTCACCTGTGTTCTCCTCTCTATTGCCTCTCCGGTACTGTACTCTTCTCAAGATATTCCGCACCGGATAGCGTTATGATTTCATCCATATTCTTAACCAAATACAGGTAATATTATAACAAACTTCCATGCGCATTCCAACTGTTTTCGCCGGTTTTCGTAAGTTTCGTAAATGTTTTTCCGAAACAGAAAAGATTCCGCGGTCCTCCCCGTTGGGAAAACCACAGAATCTCTTTATTCCGGCATTTTATTGCAAAACTTTTATACTCTCTCCACAGCGATCACTGCGTTCTCGCCATTGATGTTCCATTCCTTGGATACGGCATATTCCGCACCGCTTGTCAGTTCGTCTGCCAGAACCTTTCCGCTGATGGCGTCTTTGTTCTTCCGGGCGATCTCGGACAGCCTGTCGTTGCCGTTGATGGATACGCGGATGTGATCAGTCACTTCGAAGCCGCTCTCCTTACGCATGGTCTGGATCTTGCTGATGATCTCGTATACGAAGCCTTCCTCTACCAGTTCCGGTGTCAGGTTGGTATCCAGCACAACGGTCATCTTATTGTCCTCCTGAGATACATAGCCTTCCTTCTGTGCCATGTCGATCAGCAGATCGTCCTTGGTCAGTTCCACAGCCACACCGTCTACATCGAACTTTAATGCGCCGTCTGCATTCAGTTCATCCATGGCTGCGTTGCCGTCCAGTGCAGCCAGGTGCTTCTGGATGCCGCCTAACTGTTTGCCATATTTAGGTCCTACGGTACGCAGCTGAGGCTTGAAGGTATAGGAAGTAAAGTCACGTACGTCATCGGTGAATACCACTTCCTTGACGTTTAACTCATCCTCAATGATCTCCTGGTAGAACTCACTTAAGGTGAAATCTGCCTTGATATACATTCTGCTGATGGGCTGACGGTTCTTGATGGCAGCCTCGTTACGGCACGCACGTCCCATAACGACAGCATCCAGTACATCCTCCATATCCTCTTCCAGCTTCTTGTCGATGTGATCCTTGTTCACTACCGGGAAGTCACACAGATGGATACTCTCGGGAGCGGATGCATCATTGCTTCTTACCAGGTTCTGGTAAATATCCTCTGTCATGAAGGGGATCATGGGTGCGGCTGCCTTACAGATGGTCACCAGTGCGGTGTACAGCGTCATGTAGGCATTGATCTTATCCTGCTCCATACCCTTTGCCCAGAAACGCTCACGGCTGCGTCTTACATACCAGTTACTCATCTCATCGACGAAGTCCTGCAGAGCCTTGGCAGCCTCGGGGATACGGTACTGGTCCAGATTGCTGTCTACTTCTGCAACGGTAGAGTTCAGCTTGGACAGCAGCCACTTATCCATTACGGGCAGTTTGTCGTATTCCAGTGTATATTTGGAAGCATCAAAATTGTCAATATTCGCATACAGTACGAAGAATGCGTAGGTGTTCCACAGAGTACCCATGAACTTACGCTGTCCTTCCTGTACGGCCTTGCCGGAGAATCTCTTCGGCAGCCAGGGTGCGGAACTGGTGTAGAAATACCAACGGATGGCATCTGCACCGTAGGTCTCCAGTGCGTTGAAGGGATCTACCGCATTGCCCTTACTCTTACTCATCTTCTGACCGTTCTCGTCCTGTACATGGCCCATAACGATAACGTTCTTGTAAGGAGCCTTGTTGAAGAGCAGGGTGGACTCTGCCAACAGTGAATAGAACCATCCACGGGTCTGATCCACTGCCTCGGAGATAAAGTTGGCAGGGAACTGCTGCTCGAACAGATCCTTATTTTCAAACGGATAATGATGCTGTGCAAAAGGCATTGCTCCGGAGTCGAACCAGCAGTCGATCACCTCGGGAACACGCTTCATCTGCTTGCCGCACTCGGGGCAGGTGATAGTGATCTCGTCAATATAAGGACGATGGAATTCTACAGTCTTCGCCTTCTCATTGCCGCTCATCTTGTACAGCTCTTCACGGCTGCCGATGGAATGCTGGTGTCCGCATTCGCACTCCCAGATATTTAACGGAGTACCCCAGTAACGGTTACGGGATACACCCCAGTCCTGAATATTCTCCAGCCAGTTGCCGAAACGTCCCTCACCGATGGAAGCGGGGATCCAGTTGATGGTCTTATTATTACGTACCAGATCATCCTTCACAGCGGTCATCTTGATGAACCAGGACTCTCTTGCATAATAGATCAGCGGAGTATCACATCTCCAGCAGAAGGGATAATCATGCTCGAACTTCGGTGCATCGAACAGCTTGCCCTCTGCATCCAGATCCTTTAATACCAGAGGATCTGCATCCTTTACAAATTTACCGGCATAAGGAGTCTCTGCGGTCAGGTCACCCTTGCCGTCTACGAACTGTACGAAAGGCAACTCATAGTTGCGTCCGATACGGCTGTCGTCTTCACCGAAAGCAGGAGCGATATGAACGATACCGGTACCATCGGTCATGGTTACATAATCATCGCAGGTCACGAAATGTGCCTTTTTCTTCTGCTTCTCAGCGGCATCTCCCGCACACTTGTACAGAGGCTCATACTCCTTGTACTCCAGATCCTTACCAACATAAGTCTCCAGTACTTCGTAAGCTGCTTTACCTTCTTCTGCCAGGCTGCCCAGTACCTTGTCTGCCAATGCCTTTGCAATATAATAGGTATAACCGTCAGCAGCCTTCACCTTCAGGTAGGTCTCCTCCGGATTCACGCACAGTGCCACGTTGGAAGGAAGGGTCCAGGGAGTTGTGGTCCATGCCAGGAAATATGCATCCTCGCCCTTTACCTTGAAACGTACGATAGCGGAGCGCTCTTTGACTGCCTTATAGCCCTGTGCCACTTCGTGACTGGACAGCGGGGTTCCGCAGCGAGGGCAGTAGGGAACAATCTTGAAGCCCTTGTACAACAGACCCTTGTCCCAGATGGTCTTCAGTGCCCACCACTCGGACTCGATGAAATTGTCATCATAGGTAACATAAGGGTTATCCATGTCCGCCCAGAAACCAACGGTACGGGAGAAATCTTCCCACATTCCCTTATATTTCCAGACGCTCTCTTTACATTTGTCAATGAAAGGTGCCAGACCGTATTCCTCGATCTGCTCCTTGCCGTCCAGACCCAGCATCTTCTCGACTTCCAGTTCTACGGGAAGTCCGTGAGTATCCCAGCCGGCCTTACGGGGAACCATATATCCCTTCATGGTACGGTATCTGGGGATCATATCCTTGATGGTACGGGTCTCTACATGACCGATGTGAGGCTTACCGTTAGCGGTAGGCGGTCCGTCGTAGAAGGTATAGGTTTCGCCTTCCTTACGATGCTCCATACTTTTTTTGAAAATGTCGTTGTCTTCCCAGAATTTCTCGACTGCTTTCTCGCGGTCTACAAAATTCAGGCTTGTGGGTACCTGCTTGTACATACTGTGCTTCCTTTCTTTTCTTATTACAGCATCATACTATTCAGCTCCTCATTCACAAAATCGCATCTTCGATGCTTTCCTGAATAGTATCAAAAAAGCCCCGTCCTGTAACAGGACGAAGCTCATGCATTCGTTAACCACCTCTTACAACATACTTCCTATTATATAGGAGTGATATGCTTCCCGGTAACGGCGGGATTCCGTTCAGAACTACTGACCTGGGCTTTTGTTCTGACAGCTCAGAAGTGATTTTCACGATTCCCTTACTCGCACCGGTCTCTCACCATCACCGGCTCGCTTTGCCTTTCTGCGGAAAAGTTACTCTCTTCGTCAATGCATTTTTGATATACCGCTATTATATATCTCATTTTTTTGCGTTGTCAAGCCGGATGTTGAGATTTGCTTATAAAGCTTTTATTTCTTGCTTTTCCGACATTTATTTCATATAATTATATTAATACTGATATGTGTACCGATCTTACCGGAAGGGGCAGGGAATTCTATGGAAAATACGCAAAATACGCCCAAAAAAAGCGGCGGTAAAATATCATATACTCTGCAGATCATCGGACTGCTTCCTTTACTGGCGCTGGGAATTGCGATGTTGTTTTTCACTTCCCAATGGTTCACAAAAACTATGTATCAGGAAGTGGAACGTGAATTGTATGATGCCACGAAAAGTGCCACTACACTTCTGAACGCTGCCTATCCCGGCGATTATCACCTGGAGGGAGATGTTGCTTATCTTCTGTATAAAGGAGAGACGGATATCACCAGGGACTATTCTCTTCTGGATCAGTTCAAAGAGGATACCGGACTGGACATCACCCTGTTCTATCAGGATACCCGCATTCTGACGACCCTGTATAATGCCCAGGGTGAACGCATCGTCGGTTCCGGTGCTCCCGATATTGTGATCCGGGATGTTTTGAACACCGGCGAAAACCATTTCTACACTCATACCCTCATTAACGGCAAAGCTTATTTTTCCTACTATATACCTCTGCGCAATCAGGACGGCAGCGTCGTCGGAATGCTTTTTGTGGGCAGACCCAGTGAAACAGTCTCCCTATCCATTCAGAATTACGTCTATCCGCTGACGTGGCTGATCATCGGTTTTGTGGCTCTTGTGACTGTCTGCATTTATTTTTACACCAGAAGATTCGTGGCTGTATTACTCCATATCCACAGCTTCCTGTCGGAAGTAGCCTCCGGGAATCTGAACGCCACACTGGATCATTCCGTAACAAAGCGCAGTGATGAGTTAGGTGATATCGGCCGCTGTGCCCTGTCCATGCAGCGTTCTCTTCGTACCATGATCGAGCAGGATGCCCTGACCGAGCTGTACAACCGCCGCAGCGGAGACAAAAAGCTGCGGCAGATCTTCGAGGAAGCCAGATCCTCCCGCCATTCTTTTGCGCTCGCCATCGGAGATATTGACTTTTTCAAAAAGGTTAACGATACCTACGGTCATGAATGCGGGGATACCGTACTGAAAAATGTTTCTGCCCTGCTGAAACAGCATATGTGGCGCCGTGGCTTTGCCGCGCGTTGGGGTGGTGAGGAATTTCTACTGGTATTTGAAAATGTAGATCTTACAGAAGCCCGGAAGCAGCTGGAGCTTCTCATGGACAAAATCCACGAACTGGATACACTCTACGAAGGGCAGCACGTAAAAGTAAATATGACCTTCGGTCTGATCTGTGACCCCGACAAAGATATTCATGCATTATTAAAAGAAGCTGATGAGAAATTATATATCGGTAAAACAAACGGTCGTAACCAGGTGGTATCTTAACCCGGTTACGACCGTTTGTTATTTGTTTCTGATCTTGTTATCTTTAACCTTGCAGGCATTCCGGATTCAACAGGAAATCATAAATATTGATTGTCAGAATACCATATTCATCATAATATGGCTGCACAATATCTTTTGTAATGACAATTTTCTTAAAAGAGTCATCAATCTTCCGGAACGGTCGGATTTCCTGCGTCCGCTTTGCTTCATCCGGAAGAGAATATGCCGATTGAATGTAATATCTGGCAGAACCAAGATTGCAGACAAAATCCACTTCCAGCTGCCTGCGGTTTACCTTTCCTTCCAAATCATTTTCTGCGATAGGGACAACACCTACATCCACACTATATCCCCGCATCCGGAGTTCGTTATAGATTACATTTTCCATGGAATGTGTCTGCTCCAACTGCCGGAAATGAATTCTGGCATTCCGAAGCCCCAAATCAGAAAAATAATATTTCTTAGGAGTCTCTATATATGACTTTCCCTTAATATCATAACGCTGTGCTGACTCTATCAAAAAAGAATCTTCAAAGTAATCCAAATATTTCTTTATGGTTGCAGAAGTAATTTTAGATTTCTTCACGGTTTTAAAAGTGTTCTTTAGTTTTTCCGGATTGGTCAACGAACCGATCGCAGCGGAAAGAATATTTAGCAGATCTTCCAATTCCCCAATATTCTTTATACGATTCCGTTTCGTAATATCACGGATATAAATTTCGTTAAATAAATTCTGCAGCGCTGTTGCTTTATCCCCGGCACCATCCCGCAGAACCACTAATGGAATTCCACCGTAAAGCATATATTCAGATAACCCGGTACATTTATCTCCGTTATAAACAGACATAAATTCAGCAAAGCTGAGAGGGTACATATGGATTTCATCACCCCTGCCTGCAAATTCCGTAGCAATATCCTTTGACAACAGTTTTGCGTTACTTCCCGTCACAAACACATCAATATTCTCTTTGCGAAGGTATCCATTCAAAACAGCCTCAAAACAATCCAGCATCTGAATTTCATCCAACAGCAGATAATATATTCCCTCTCCTGTAGTTTTCGACCGAATATATGCCATAAATTTCTCCGGATCCACACCCCGCTTTTCCTTTTCGATCTGAATAAGACTTTCACCGATCAGGTAAAGATCATCCGCAGAATCAAAGGCAAACCGTATGATATGGTCTGCTTCCACACCGGAATCTAACAAATGATGATAGAAAATGTTATTCAGCAGATAAGACTTACCACATCTTCGAATACCGGTAATCACCTTGATTAATCCATTGCTCTTTCTTTTTATTAACTTTTCCAAATAGAAATCTCTGCGAATATCCATATATTTTCTCCCTGGAATAGATTTTTGCAACTAGTTGCACTTTTCTATTCTATTATATGGATAATTTAACTGAAAATCAATATACTTGCTTCATTTTTGGAAAAGATTATTGTTCCATCTGTCTGCCCAGGAAGCCCGCCGCAGACAGAGCCAGTTTCTGCTCCACTTCTCCCATTTTGCTCTTCCCGTCATTTTCCAACAGGATCACACTTCCGATGATGTCCCCTTCGCAGATGATCGGCGTGATCAGCTGCCAGGCATAGTCCACGGCAATGTCTTCCGCAATGTTGACATAGTTGCGGTCTCCTTTTGCGGCAATCACAGTCTCTCTGTTATTGACCTTCTCTTCCAGTTGACGGCTCACGGATTTATTTAACAGCTGCTTACAGCCTCCTGAGACGGCGATGAACTGGTCTCTGTCCGCGATCAGTGTGGCATGTCCCGACACCTGTGCCAGGCTTTCCGCATACTGTTTGGCAAATGTGGTCATCTCTCCGATGGGGGAATATTTTTTCAGGATGACCTGCCCCTCTCTGTCGGTGAATATCTCCAGCGGATCACTCTCTCTGATGTGTAACGTGCGGCGGATCTCCTTCGGGATCACGATGCGTCCCAGGTCATCTATTCTTCTTACAATTCCGGTTGCTTTCATCATTTTTTCCTCCATGATATATTGCGTAAGATAAATCATCATCTCGCATTACTAATCATTAACGTTGCAGTTAGTATGCGAAATGCAGGAAAAAATATACTTTAAATTGCCAGATACACCGTCATTCAGCAGCGCCATTGCTGGCTTATATTTATAGCAGTTCTGTATTTTCCCTCAGAATGATTGTTTTATATTAAAATTAAAATGCATCCATTCAATTTTTACTCTTGCATGATCGAATTTTTCCATTCTCAATCAGACTGTTTCGTACTGTATTTTCCTTATTTCTATGTTACACTTATTCTGTTTACGACAATTTTTTATGGGAGAGTTTAAACTATGAATCACAAAAAGAATAACAGAAGCTCATTTTCCGGCAAGATCGGTTTCGTCCTGTCGGCAGCCGGTGCCTCGGTAGGTCTGGGCAATATCTGGCGTTTCCCGTATCTGGCAGCCAAATACGGCGGTGGTATCTTTCTGCTGATCTATATTATCCTGGCGCTGACTTTCGGTTATACCATGATCGTGGCAGAGACATCACTGGGACGCATGACAGGCAAAAGCCCCGTAGGTGCCTTTCATACCTTCGGGAAATCCAAATGGTTGTCCTTCGGTGGATGGATCAACGCTATTATTCCTATTCTGATCGTTCCTTATTATTCCGTCATCGGCGGATGGGTGATCAAATATCTGGTGGAATATGCCAAGGGTCACGGACATGATCTGGCAGCAGACGGTTATTTTTCCACGTTTATTTCCAATGGTGTCTCTACTGAGCTGTGCTTTATCGTATTCACTCTGTGTACTCTGGGAATCATCTACGCCGGTGTCCGCAACGGTATCGAGCGCGTATCCCGCATTATGATGCCGATCCTGGTAGTGCTCTCCGTGGTCATCACAGTCTATTCTGTTACCAGACCGGGAGCACTGAGCGGCGTGAAGTATTTCCTGATCCCGAATCCTGCGAATTTCTCCTGGATGACCGTCGTAGCTGCCATGGGACAGATGTTCTACTCTCTGTCCATTGCCATGGGTATTCTCATCACCTTCGGCTCTTATATGAAAAAAGATGTCTCCATTGAAGGTTCCACGAAAAATGTGGAGATCTTTGATACTGCCATCGCGATCATGGCAGGTCTCATGATCATTCCCGCCGTGTTCGCATTTTCCGGCGGAGATCCCGATACCTTACAGGCTGGTCCTTCCCTGATGTTCATCACACTTCCCAAGGTCTTCGATAGCATGGGAATGGGCACCTTCGTAGGTATTATGTTCTTCGTACTGGTACTGTTCGCAGCCATGACCAGCTCCATTGCACTTACCGAAAGTGCTGTGTCTACTTTCGAGGACGAGCTTGGCTGGGGTCGTAAAAAATCTACCCTGATCATGGGTGTGATCATGCTGGCACTGGGAACGTTATCCTCACTGGGTTACGGACCGCTTGGTGCTGTGAAGATCATCGGCATGCAGTTCCTTGATTTCTTCGATTTCCTGACCAACTCCGTGATGATGCCTATTGCTGCCATCACCATCTGTCTACTGGTGTCCCGCGTCATCGGAGTAAAGGCTGTGGAAGAAGAAGTCATGCACGGAGAAGCCGCTTTCCGCCGCAAAAAGATATTCAATTTCATGATCAAGTATCTCTGCCCGGTATTTGCTGCGATTATTTTATTAAGCTCTGTGGCAAATGCATTTGGACTTATTTCTATGTAAGATGCCAGGGATTGTGAGAGTGCGCAGCACGGAGCAATCCGTCAGGCATCTTACATCTTACTATATGTTAATGATCCGTCCTGTCTCCGCATTTACTCTATGTGAAATTGAGATTACCGTTCTTCCTTCCGAGGCACGCTTCAGTGCCTGCAGCACCTCTTCCTCGGTCTGGGCATCCAGATTTGCCGTAATCTCATCCAACAGAAGGAGCTTCGGCTTCGCCACCGCAGCTCTGGCAATAGATAACAGCTGCCACTGTCCCTGGGAGAAGATCTCCTGGGTACAGGGAGTGTCATAGCCTTTTTCCAATTGTTCTATCGTCGCATCCAGTCCCGCAATTCTTGCAGCCCCCCGTACCTCTTCCATGGTAAAAGAATCGTCAAACAGCGTGATCTGATCCTTCACGGTACCGGGTACTCTGTGAAAAGTCTGCTCCACATAACCGTAGAGACTGCGTTTCTCATTTTCCGGAATCTGAAAAGCATCTCTTCCCTGAATCAGCACTTTACCCTCTCCCGGCTGATAGAGTCCCAACAACAGTTTGAAGACCGTACTCTTCCCTGCACCGGTTCTGCCCGACAGTGTCACCTGTTCTCCGGGATATACTTGAAAATTTAAAGCCTGCAAAATCTTACGGTCATCATCCTCATAGCTAAAGGTCACATTTTGCAGTTCCACAAAAGGTTTTTCCGGTCTATTCCGTGGTTCTGCCGGTTTTTCCCCGGAATTTCTCTCCGGCAATTCCTCCAGCGCATAGAATTCATTGATCCGGTGCACGCCCGCAATGGCGGACTGTATGGTCTGGATCTCCATTCCCAGACTCTCCACAGGGGTAAAGATCTGTGAGATATAGTTAATTACCGCTACCGCTGTACCTGCAGACATACCGAACAATGTCAGCACCTTTGCATTACCGGAGGCAGAAAACAGCATCACAACCGCCACCACGATAGCATTCAGGATCAGGATCACCGGGGAATAAATGGCATCATAAAAATTCGTTCGCTCTACCGCACGGTAGCTCTCCGCAATATATTCATCATAGCGCTGCTCCATGTAGCGCTCTTTTCCCAGCGTATGAATGGTACGGATATTGTGCAGCGTCTCCGGCACATGTCCGGATGCTCTGCCCACGGCGCAACGATTCTCGATCTGGGCTTTCAGCATGTTTTTCTGCACCGTCCGGGTGAACCAATACAGAAATGGCAGCAGGATCAAAAGTACGATTGCCAGTCCTCTGTTTTTTAACCAGATCACCACCAGGATACTTATAATCTTACAGGCATCGGCGAACATGCTGATGATTCCGGAGGTAAACAGGTTCTCCACCGTATCCACATCTCCTACGAACCGGGATACAATAGTACCGGGTTCCTGCTTCGTCAGTTCCCCTGCCGTCAGGTTCGTGTATTTCTCCATCATGCTGCTCCGCAGTGCGTGGGTGATCTTCTGACCGAAGACCGTCAGCAGACCTTCCCGAAGGCTTTCGGTCAGCCCCGTGAGCACCGTAAAAGCAAAATACAGTATCACCAATGCAACCGGAACTGCGTTTCCTGCGGTGATCGTATCCACGATACTTCCCAGGATCCAGGGCGGCAAAAGCGCGGTTACAATGGCACCTGCGACTGCCAACAGGATTCCCAGTGACAGCCCTGCATAGCCTGTCACAGTCTGCCGGATCACGCTGCGGACATTTTTCACATTCCGTCTCTTATTTTTCTGCATCTGTTTATTTTCCTGCATGATCCGGACCTCCCTCCCGCGTACTGTGTGCATCAGCGCCATCCGCCTGTGCTTCATACAGTCTCGCATACTCCGGGAACTTTTCAAGGATCTGTTCGTGGGTTCCTGCGGTCACTTTTCCATCCTCCATCCACAGCACCTGATCCATTTCGGGGAACAGATACAGCCTATGGGACAGTAGGATCACGATACTGTCTGCTGCCAGTTTCCGTAGATTGGCAAAAACCTCTTCCTCCGTCTTGCGATCCAGTGCGGAAAAAGGATCGTCCAGGATCAGGACCGGACGCTTATGGCACAGGGTTCTCGCCAATGCCAGCCGTTGTGCCTGTCCACCGGAGAGTCGGACGCCACCATTTCCCACAATGGTGTCCATACCCTCTTCCATCTCTGCCACCTCACCGTCGAAACAGACTGCCTTCAGATACTTCTCCGGATCGTCATCATCGCCCAGCAGTATATTGTTACGGACACTGTCATTGAACAGCTCCGGATCGTGTCCTAAATATCCCACCATGCCGTTTTGCTCTGCCTTGGTCATCCCGGATAATTCTTTGCCGTGGAAACAGATCCTTCCTTCGTAAGGGTATTCACAGAGGAAGGTCTTACCCAATGTGGACTTACCACACGCCACTGCTCCGGTGACACCAATGATCTGTCCCGGTAAAGCGGACAGATTGAAGTCCTCATAGATCTTCTCTCCGCCGGGATAAGCAAAGCTTACATGGGATACTTCCAGCATTCCCGGCTTCTGTACCAAGCTGTCGTCCTCATAAGTGTCTTCCTTCATCAGTGGTTTGATACGCTTCCAGGAGACCTGGGCTTTATGTACCGCATTGAATAGCTTCGCTGCATGAGAAGATTTCACGGCTAACTTCAAAAAGCAGGATAAAAACGTGGTAAACGCTGCCACATCCCATGATTTCCAGCCGGTGCCCAGCACATTTCTGCTGCCGAAATACAGGATAAACAGTACGCCGATCATGGAGATGATCCGGTACAGCGGCGGAAATGCGGTACTCCAGATATTGGCCTTCACAGCAGATTTTTCATAAGCGGCAAGATTCTCTTCATAGGCCTGCTCCCGCTCTTTCTCTCTGCCATAGACACGGTAAGTAACAGCGTTAGTTGCTCTGTCCAGTGTTGCGTCGCTTAAATCTCCGGACTGCTCCTTATAAGCTGCTCCGGTGCGTTGCACGTTACGCTTCATCTTCTCCGCCAGCACATATGACGCCGGTAAAAACAACATACCTAAGATTGCCAGCCGCCAGTCATAGAATAACAACATTCCCACATATGCCGCCAGTGCCACACCGGTATCGAAGATCTCTGTGGTAAATTTCCTCATCCCCTCCGCGCAGTCATCCACATCCAGGATTGCCTTGGTCATGACATTTCCAGCACCCTCTTCTTCCAGTTCGGCACGGCTTCTGTGCACCAGGCTGTGGTAAAGGGTCTCTTTCATGTCACGATTCACATTATTAGCAAATCGTCTGACATAAAAACGTTTAATATAACGGGAGATCTGCACGATGGCAATAGATATCACATATGCGGTCACCAGCACCAGCATATCCCGGTATCCGGCCTTCCCACCCAGAATGTCCACCAGGCAACCGGTCATCTGTCCCTCGCACCAGGGGCCGACCAGAAGACCTACGTTATAGATCAGTCCGGAAAACGTCACCGCCAGGAGCACCCGCCACTGGGCTTTGAAATATGTAAGGATATGATCCTTTTTCGGTGCATCAGCTTTCTGTTTCATTCTCTTGGGTTCCTTCTTCCATGCGCTTTGCCACATTGACAAATCCTGCCCGTTGTTCCTGCTTGGAACGTCGGTATAATGTATCTAACGTCTTGCAGAATGCTTCCTTTTCCTCCTCCGGGAGTTCCGCCAACAGCCATTCGTAAAATTTGCTCTCAATGGCAGCCTTGGAGTTTTTCAACTGCTCCGCCTTCTCCGTGGCATACAACAGCTGGCTCCTGCCATCCGCCGGGTTGGGCTTCCGGTAAAGGTATCCCTTGCTCTCCAGACTCGCCGCACGCCTTGCGGCAGCTCCCTTGTCGATCTTCAGCTGTTCCCGCACCGCCGCCTGGGTAATGCCCGGATTGTGCCGTACCAGATGGATAAAATCAAATTCCGCAGTTCCAATCCCATCTTCCTTCATGGTCTGCACCGTGAATTTGCTCACTTCTCTTGCTATTTTCGTCATTTTTCGTTCTGTTGCATCCATGGTTCTACCTCTCTGTGTTGTATTCAGATAACAGAAAAAGATGTACCTGCATCCAAAATGGATGATAGTACATCTTTTTTGCGCTGTCAATGATTTATTTGACGAGTTAATGTTGTGTTTCTGGTTATTTTAATCTATATATGTTAAAAAAACCGATCTACATTTAGTAGAAATTTTTTCTTATTATTTAACAGACCTGGATAAGTGGGAGCAGTACTGGAATCTACACTTGTAGAAATTTTTTCTTATTATTTAATCGTTACAAGCCGTCATGCTATGTGGATATCTACACTAGTAGAAATTTTTTCTTATTATTTAACGGTTTTTTACAGCCAGTTTAAGTTTTCATCTACACTAGTAGAAATTTTTTCTTATTATTTAACTCTTATTTTGTGGTATTGCACAATTTGGGGCTTAATATGCTTATGTTTTATGCACTTTTTTGTTATTATTTCACTAATTTTTTTTACAATAAACCTATCTACAGATATTTGAAGCTAGGTTTGTATTTTCTGTAATTATATTATCCTTTATTCGATCACTATTGTCAATTTCAAACACAGAATATTGTATCCTATGTCCGAATCACTTTATGGGCATTTGTTCCGTTCATCTGCGCTTCGGTCTGATAGGTCAGGTTGTCCTGACCTCCATATAATTTATGAAAATATGTGGAGGCCGGGCAAAAAAACTTCCATCTACAAATACCTTTTTTTCTGCATAAAATCAAACCATGTTTTATTATCCTGCACAAGTTTGTTCCTTGGGAACTGTTCGTTTTCCTTCCAGTTTTCTTTAATCTGCTTTACTTCATAAAGACCTTTCAGAGCAATACAATATGCACCATTTGCATCTGCATCCTGAGGCAAAGTTTTGTCTGCTGTTGCGGTATCAAAGAACTCGCCTTTATCATTTAATACTGGAGAAATCAACCTGTCATATTCTCTGTCTTCCGACTCACTTCGGCTGTTCCGCATCTGAACTGTGAGTCGAAAAATATCAATAATTTCGGCTTCAATACCTTTTTCAACAATTTGACCTTTTAAATCTTTTCCGTCGTGGTACTCAATCCCTGCCCTCTGCAACATTTTTTCCATAGCATCGGTAAGTTCTACCTCCATCGATTGACTTGTATATTTTCCATTGACAACTATCCTCTTTAATCTCGTACCGTTAGTATACACTTTCCATTTTGTTGAAGCCAAAATTGTTCCCTTTTTTATGTAATTATTATAGTCAAATGAGAACTCAAACATATTCTTATCCCTGTCATACCTTATTTCATCAAACTTCCCTACAAAATCCTGTCTGCTCTCTCGATTTGTCAGATTCTTAAATGAAAAAAGATTTACAAATCCTGTTGTTGGATCAATTTTGGAAGTATATCCAGCAGGAACATAAAAAATAAATCCGCACTGTTTCCCGACTTTTTTAAGGCTTTCCGGAATATAAGTTAACTGATAACCTCTTAACACTCCTCCTTCTTCACATACTTCTCTGTCTTTAAATACCAGATAATGCAATTTTTCAATTAACATCGTTTCAAACTTCTGATAAACCTGCCTCTCAACCTTAAATCTTCCTGTTTTAAATCCATAATTCAAGTCTTCCATGGCTACAACCGCATTATATTTCACAACTAATTGCGCAATATAATGAATTACCATGGATAAGTAGCCTTCTTTTAACTCTTTGATTTTTTCTATTTCTTCCCAATTTTTTCTTGCTGCATCCCTGCTCTTCTCCCTATCCTTTAACTTCTGTTGATAATCATACCCATTAACAATGTTAAAGGAACGCTGCTCCCGTATATTCCCATGCACATCTACTACAGAAATATACAGTAGATTTCTTTCCCCTCTGTCAATTCCAATAATATGAATATCTTCTTTTTTAGCAATATATGCCAAAGTCCTTTCATTTACTGCAATATCACTTTTTGCCTTGAAATTAATGGTTATGGGAAGATGCAGAAAATAGTGGTCACAACAATAGCGATAATTTTTTACAATATCTTTTGTCGCAGTGAAGCTTTTAATCTTGCCTTCATCGAGATATCTTTGGGCTTCCGAAGACAATTTTCCCTTTCCTATATGGTTCAAATAATTGTATATTTCTGTATAGTATTCCTCCGGTATGGAAACTCTGATTTCTTTATCACCTACCGTCTGTGTATAACTTCTATTTACCAAAACAGATCCCTTCTTATGTACAACCGGAGTTTTTATACTTGCTTTTCGGAAAAATAATTCTGCCTCTCCATTTAATTTCAAAACAATATCTTTGAGATTCTCTTCACTAAATAAATTTTTGAGATACATCGTATGCAGATTATCTTTTCCTGTGCTATGAGCGGAAAAGTCTTTATTATATATCTGAAATAAAAATATTTGCCCCTTCTCATCCAGCTTTTGAATCTCATCAGTACTAATATACGTCCACTTAATTTGATACCCCTGCATTTCTACTTCTCTGTAAAATCCGCTGATATCTTCATAGTCTTTGGTATCTGAAAAGTGAAAATCGTAATTCTTCCAATCAGGGTGTTTATGAATACATTCTTTATAGTAGTTAATCAAATCCCAGCAATATCCCAAATCAAATTGGGGCGATGACTTAATATGTCTCTTTTCGTTATATCCATCTAAAATGTGTTTTGACGGTTTATATGTCTCCTGACCTGACCGTGAAGTAATAAAAACCTTAGGCAACATTTTTGAAGGCCCCGGAAGAAGATTATAAATCATTTTTTTATAATCTCCTTTTTCTTCTTTTTCATGGCCTTTTATAATTTGTTTATCCGGTTTATTCCTTACATTAAAAATTCCCAAATAAAATTTTTGATCCCGCATCAGCAAAATTGCATTATTATCGTACTCTTTGCTTTGACTCCATCCGTTTGCCAATGTAGGAGAACCGAAATGAAGCTTAAATTTTACTGTACTATATGGCTTCTGCGTAACATAGCTTCGAACATGATTATAAAGCGTTGTAATCCCCTCGAAGTCTTCCAAAACATCTTCTAACTCAGAATAAAAATAACTATCTTTTTCTATTATATCGCTTACGATAAAAGTCTGTCCCCACTGATATACATGCAAAAAGGAATCCAATATTGTCTTGATTTCCGTTGTCTTCTCCTTATTTTGCAGCAATTTTATGTCACTATTGCATACCAGCGGATCTATAGAAATTTGTCCTGCCATATCACAAATCTCAGTAATACATTTTTTTGCTGATATTGTTTGATCCATTTCCGATCCATATAAGGAAATTATTTTATCTATATCAGCAATACTTCTATACTCTTCTTTTTTTGCAGCTGCTTCTGCTTTCTCTTCTTTCTTTTCCCCCTTACCGGGCAGCGCATCCATATATTCTTCTTTTATACATTTTCTTATAGTATCCCAGCTTCCATATAGCGCATTTGATATCTGCTCATATTTATTACTACTAATATATATCTTCCCCAGGTCATAATCATCACATTCTTGCCCTAAATGTACACATCTGCGAATAATTTCTTTCTTTTTCATTGTTTTTATAAATTCGTTTAAGGCATCATATACTTCCTGGTCTGATTCAAATCTAAACGGGATCTCATAATAGGAAGATTTTTTACATAGTATTTGTTTATGTAGCTTTTTCATTCGAAAATCATTTTTGTTAATTCTATTTTTCTGGCAGAATTGATTCATATGTTCATTTATTTTCCCGCAAATGCCATTGTAATATTCTATTCCTGGCTGTGTTAATTCTCTGTCATAGAAGTCTACCGAATATATATGTTTCATCTGCCATTCCTGCAACATATCTTTATATTCTTCTTCCATTCCACAGACTTCCTCCGGGTATTGTTGCTCTATTCGCTGAAACGCCCGCATATTCTGTAAATGAATTTCCGAATTTTCATTTACAATCCGAAAGCTTATGGCCGTAGAAATATTATCTTCAGAAAAATTGTTTCTCCGCTGATTAAAATAATTAGTAAATGCAGTAGCAAAACGCTGAAATAACACCCGTGTCTGCTCTTTCTCTGCCTTCTCCTCCTCAGTATACTCTTTATTATCTTTTATAAAGTTTGGAAGGATATCCGTAATTAATTTAGCATTAAACAGATCCTTAAATCTTTTATCACTGGTAAAATAGCAACAGATTTCTTTTCTTTTTTCGTTTTGTATTTTATCAAGATCTTTTCGTACTGATATGTCCTCCATCGTTTCTTCCATTTTTTGGAATAAGGAATTCCATTGTATTCCTTGAATTTGACCAAGTTTTTCCTCAATAAATGTTCTATAATAGTCATCCATGATTTCCTTTAATTCCTGTTGTTTTTCTGCTCGCAATTCATCATCACGGATGACCCCCATCTCTTCCATATGGATCTTTGTACTCTCTGTAGGAATCAATGCATTTCTTAATGTCTTTGATAAGGATTCTTTTCCAATAAAATCTTCAAGGCCTGTTTTATAATTCATATATTTTCCTCCCCTTGTTGTAAAATCTTATATCTAATTATATCCTCTACTATATTTTTTGTAAAGCTGTGTTATGTTATTTTTTCAAATAAAAACGCTCAGAGAACATTCCCTAAGCGTTTAATCATCATTTTATTTAATTGTGTTTATAGCATATATTTTCTTTTTAACCTGACAGCTTTAATCTACCAAAGTAGAAATTCTTTACGCTTTCAAAATCTCCGACAAATTCCGCTGGATCCCGGCCGCTACATCCGGTTTATTCATGGAATAGACATGGATATGTTTCACACCGTTCGCCAGCAGGTCGATGATCTGATCGGTGGCATAGGCAATGCCCGCCTGCTTCATGGCTTCCGGATTATCCCCGAAGCGGTCCACAATATTCTTAAAGCGCTCCGGCACATTACAGCCGGAGAGTTTTACGGCATTTTTCACCTGTACGCCACGGGTGATAGGCATGATTCCGGGAATGATGGGCACTGTAATCCCTGCCTCCCGCACACGGTACATAAAGTTGAAGAAGATATTGTTGTCGAAGAACATCTGGGTCGTCAGATACTCACATCCGGCATCCACCTTTTCCTTCAGTCCCTGAATTTCCGCATTCTTATTCGCAGAATCGGGATGCATCTCCGGATAGCAGGCACCACCCACGCAGAAATCTCCGTTCTCTTTGATAAAGCGTACCAGATCTGATGCATGGGTAAAATCTGTAAATACCTCCCCATCAAAATCCTTCGGAATATCTCCTCTCAGAGCTAAAATATTCTCGATCCCTGCTGCCTGCATTTCTGTAAGAGCTGCGCCGATACTGCTCCTGTCAGCACAGACACAGGTCAGATGCGCTACGGTAGGCACATTGTACTGCTTCTGAATATCTCCGGCCAAGGCAATGGTATGTCCCTTGGTACTACCGCCGGCACCATAAGTCACGCTCATATAAGCAGGCTGCAATGCCGCGATCCCCAGTGCTGCTGCCTCCACATTTCCGAAATCCGTACTCTTCTTCGGAGGAAATACCTCAAAAGAGAGCGTTGCTGTATCTTTATTCAAAATATCTCTGATCTTCATACAATTCTTCTCGCCTTTCCATCATCTACATACCTTCAGGCTACGTAATTACCCTTTGTTTTCCCGCAAAAAGATTGGCAGGAAATCCTGTTTCTCCTCTTCTGCGGTCTCACTCGCCGCAATGACATTCCGGATATTCTGCATCCGCTTATCCAGCGCTGCGCTCTGCTGCGCACAGTCATACAGCTCATCCTTTAAAAACTTCGACTGACTTTCCGGAATGTTTTTCTTATACTGCAGCTTGTGCTCCAGGCTTGCCCAGAAATCCATGGCTATGGTGCGGAACTGCACCTCCACATAGACCAGTTTCTTCGTATTCTGTAAAAAGATCGGCACCTGCACGATCAGATGCAGGCTCCGGTAGCCGCTCTCCTTGGGATTCTTTATATAATCCTTGCGCTCGATCAGAGTAATGTCATCCTGCCGTAAGAAACTCTCCGCCAGTTCGTAAATATCATCCGGGAAGGAACAGATGACCCGGACTCCGGCGATATCCCGGATATTCTCTTCGATGCCTTCCAGCGTCATGGGAATATTTTTCCGACGGATCTTACGCAGAATACTGTCATACGATTTGACTCTGGTCTTGATCCCTTCGATGGGATTGCGGTCGTATTCCAGGGAATACTCCTGATTCAAAACCTTGAATTTCGTCTCCACCTCCATGATGGCGCACTGATAATACGACATCAGTTCGTCCATGGGGCGCTTGTTTTTCTCAATCAGATCGAGGAATTGATCTGATAATAAATGTTGTTTGAAAAATTTACCTCTGATTGTATCCATGATATAACTCACTCTTTTATTGTCTCTATTTTTTGATCAATATTTTTTATGATAATCTATGATGAATCATAGATTATCATAAAAAATGTCTCCTTGCATACGGTATATCCATAGTATATACCATAGACAAGGCGGTATCAATCACTTCATAGTGAATCGATAGACTGCACCGAAAGACACCATATCTCGAGTTGAACATTTGTTCGATTTGTGTTATAATGTTATTGTGTAATCGAAACGAAAGCGGATGCGATTTTCCGATTGTTAGATGCCCTCTAGTAATACAAAGGAGGGGATGCCCATGAATACAATGGAAGTACTTACTCTGTTGTTAGTTGTCTTTGCAGCTCTATCATACATCGACAGACATGGTGACGATAATAACAAAAAGAAATAGCATCCCCCGACCAAAGTGAATGCTATTTCTTTTTAAGCTGAACTGAGGGCGAATCGGAATTTTCACTTCCGACCACCTTTCTAAGTAGATTATACACTATGAGGGGTTGAGAAATCAATCCCTCTTTTCATTGAAGAAATTTCTAGATGGTAGATGCAATGATCTGCATCTTCCCCTGTAATTCCACCTTACCGTATCCATCGGGCAGAATCAGATGGTCTCCCTTTTTCAGTCTGGTGCCGTTCAGGGTACCTTCTCCCTCTGCCACACTCATCAGCACAAAGGGCTTATCCTGCGTGCATTTATCCGCAGAGCATAACTTTAGCGGAGAAAACACCATTCTGACAGGCAAACGTACTTGCACCACCGCTTTTTTCTGCAATATGTTGGATTGACTGGATGCCGACGCCGTTTCCCTTTCGTTTGGAGGATTGAAAAACACCGTCCTTCTCCCTGATTTCGCCGTCATAGGCATTCTCAACTTCGATCAGAAGCAGCCGCCCGGCATGCAGGTATGCAGTGATTTTAATCTGCCGTCTGTCTGGTGCAGTGCGGATACTGGCTTCGAGCGCATTTTCCAACAAGTTGGACAAGACCAGACACATGTTGATCTCATCGATTGGAAGGGTCTGCGGCAGATCGAGCTTTGCACAAAAGGGAATGTCTTCGCGCTTTGCCAGGGCACAATAATAGCCGATGACGCTATCTGCTGCATGGTTTTCGCAGAAGTGTATACCGAGATCCGGGATACGGGAAATGTTTTTTTCAAGATAGCTTTTCAATCTTTCCAGATCGCCGGTCTCAGCCAGTGCGGAAATTTGATTCAGTTGATGGCGCATATCATGCCGCGCCTGCCGCACTTCTTCGATGGCGGTTTTGAGATTCTCATAGCGTTGCTGCTGCAGGAAAAGAAGCTGGTTTTCCTGCTGTAATCTCGCGTTGCGGTTAAGACTGGTGGCCATTAGCAGGAAAATTGCGTTGAACAAGAGCAAAAGCAAAAGAAGTGCAATACTTATCACAATATATCCCTGCAATACACGACCGGTCCTAAGTGTCGTCTGATAGCGCGGAATCATAAAAAGGTTCAAAAAAATGAACACCAGCGGCAAAACCCAGAACACATACCATGTTTGCGCAAAATTATCATCCTCGACCATCACACGAACTGCATGGGTTGACGGATAGAACGCTGTCAGCACCAAAATCCAGCAAACAACATTATAAAATACACAGGCTGCAAGGCAGAACCACGGTTCGTCCTGTGGCAGCTGCATATGCAGAGCAATCATAACACTGATAGCTCGAGACAAGCTGTTGATGCATGCAAATACTGCGCAAACAGTCAGTGCAATTGTTCCGGATTTCCAGAGGGAGATTTGGAGTGTTCCGGTATATAGCCCAATTGCAAGCAATGTGATCCCTGCCAGGGCAGACGCAGTGGACGCATGAAGCTGATAGCAGACGATCCCACCACCGATACATAATCCTGCCATCAGGGGGAGAATCTGGGCGGCAAGCTTTCCGGGGGACTGCTTCAGATAGGATTTTACAGGGAAATATGCAAGCAAAAGACCGGGGAGTACGACGGACAGCTCCAGAATCGGACGCAGAATATCTTTCATCTCATACACCCCCTTGCAACAGAAATTCCATAAATGCCTGCCTGGCAGGCTTCAAAAGTTCCTGGTTGACATATACGCGGCTGCCGTCGGTCATGCAGAAAGCGGCGGCCTGAAAATCAGCGGCATGTTCTAAATTGACAATCGTACCGCGGCCGCAGACAAAAAAGCGGGGATCTTTTTTCAGCGGCTCGGTAAATGCCTTAAAGCTTTGCCGCGTGGCAAGCGTTTTTCCGGCAGTCGTGCGAATGTTGATCATATGAGCAAAATGCTCGGCAAAGATAATGTCCCTATAGCGAAGGCGAACGTCGCTGCCACTGACTTTCACCGTCAGAATCGGCTCAGGACGCGGAAGTTTAGCGAGCATTTCAGTAAGCAGACCGGCAAGTTCTCCCTCGGAAAAGGGCTTCACGAGATAGTGAAATGCCCGCACCTGAAAGCCCTCCAGCGCATGATCGGTAGATGTTGTGGTGAAGATCAGAAAGCAGTCTGCGTCCGTCTTCCGAAGTTCCTTTGCCGCATCCATGCCGCTTAATCCTTTCATGTAAATATCCAGAAATGCCACAGTAAAGTGCCGTTCTTTTTCTGCTGCGAGAAAGCTCTCGCTGCTGTCAAATTCTAAAATCTCCGTCTCTACACCGTACAGGTTCAGCTGTCGCTCAAGCCGCATTTTCAACAGCGCACGTTCGGTCTCAATATCATCCACGATTGCTATTCTCATACTGGACTGACTCCTTTGTAAAAGATTCCAACTAAATTATATCATACCTGTCCAACACCGGCACCGTGAAAAAATCAGATTTCGTGACAGAATTGAGGCTTTCGTGCCAAACGACTTGAAAAGCGTTTGCATATCCGTATACTGACAAGCAGAAAGGATCAATGACGGCAGAAAGGAGGGAGTGCTGTGTACCGCATTGCCGTGCTGACAAGTAGTGAAACACAGGAAGCCTTTTATATAGAGCAGCTTTCACGGTTCTGCTTTGAACGCGGTCTGTTTCCCAAAATGGACTGTTACCGTGGGCAGGAGTTGTTCTTTGATGTGGCGCGTATAAATGCGCCAACCTGCACTGTGATCGCACTTCCGGGAGTAGAAGGGTTGAATGCGGTGGAGCATCTGCGGACGCTTTTTCCCGAAATGCGCATCATCTGGTGCAGCGATCTGGATTTTTCCCTGCATGCGTTTCGGCTGCGTGTAGACTATTTTCTGTTAGAGCCAATAACAGAAGAAGCGTTTCGGCAAGGACTTTCTACATGGTTAGATGGGAAAAAAACGTCTGCCTTATTCCGGGTGGATCACAATAAACATAACATTGAGGAGGATTATTGATGAAAAAGAGAAAAAAGATTTATTCTGTATTTAGTTTCCTTCTGGCGGGAACACTGTGCCTATCTATGGCGGCCTGCGGTGGAACGCCCACACCGGCAGAGGACGAAACAACATCTTCTGCACCGTTATCCGGTGCACTGCCCGTGAAGGCTTTACAGCCAAAACACGTGGATGAAAACCCTTATATGGCAAAAAGTGATGCAAACATCCATCACGACGGCTACAACACCGACTCAACGGATGAAATTCTGCCGCTCGGCATCTATCCGGAAATCAATGTTTCCTTTGAGACAACGAACCCGAACGCCTCACCCGCGATTTACTTTGACAACTACGGTCACGCAGTCGTGCCATTGCTCGGCGGCATCGCCATCCGTGATCTGAATGCAACAGAGACGAAGACGCTCGGCTATTTTTCACCGATGCAGCATGATGGCGGTGGTTACGTCATCCAGAGTTCCTACACATTCCTTGACTCTAAAAACCGTATCGTCTGCCCGACGAGCAACAACCATGTACTGATACTGCGTACGACGGAGGAAGACGGCAGCGTCATTCCGGAATTCGAAAAGGTTCTGGATATCGATATCAAAGCGGCTGCTGAGACCGCGCTCGGCAAAGAGCTGACACAGAATCTTCTGTCCGTGGTCTTTGACTACGACGGAAACCTTTGGTTCGCCACCGGCGGCTTCCGGATCTATCCTGAGCGACAGCAGCAGGGTGTTCTCGGCTACATTGCCCACACAGCGATAGAATCGATTCTGAACGGCGAACAACCCGATCTTTCAAAAGCTGTCTTTGTTTACGGGCTGCCCCTTGGCGAGGGCGCAGAAAACGGCATTGCTGCCTCCAAAGACGGTGCGGTCATTCTGACGAACCAGAACTGCTACCTGTTGCGCGCGGAAGAAGGTGTGAACGTTGTGTGGTGCACGCCATATGAGAGTGTCGGTGCGAAGGTCAGCCACGATGGCGATAAGACAACCGGAGGCGGGCTTGCCTGGGGTGGTGGCTGCTCGCCCACACTGACACCAGACCTTGTACTATTCACCGACAACGCTGACCCCGTTAAGCTTCTCGCGCTCGACATGAAGACCGGAGAGGTCGTAGCCAGCATGCCTGTTTTGGATGATCTGCCCGATGGGTATCAGGTGGCGGTTGAGAACTCTGCAATCGTTTATGACGACGGTGAAGGCACCGTCAGCACGATCGTCTGCAACTGGTTCGGCGCCGGTAACGCAGGGCTTGCCGACCCTGACAATGACTCTTCGATTCAGAGCTACGCCAACATTTATGACCAGAACTGGCTGATGAAGGGTAATGTTATGATCGCCCCGGGCGTTGAACGGGTGGACACCTTAAAAACCGCTGATGGCTATGAAATGAAGAGCGTCTGGAGCCGGAACGATCTGCGCGACACGGCGATCATGAAACTCTCCACTGCAACAGGCTATATCTACGGTTACGTACAGGATTTGGATACCGGCATGTGGCAGTACATTATTTTGGACTTTGCAACGGGCGAAACCGTCTTCACGATGGATGTGTCCAACAAATACGGCTACAATAATATGGCCATCGGCATGTACACCGGCAGCAACGGAAATACGCTCTACTGCCCGACAGGCTATCTGGAACTGCTGCGTTTGCAGGATCGCTTTGTATACCTGCCAGAGCTTCCGTACCGTGAGGTTGATCTTGATCAGGCGGCAAGAAATGTTCTTTCGCAGGATCAGTTTGAGCAGGATGGCGGTGAAGGTACGGTTGCAAGCTGGCACAACACCGCGACCATCTGCAACGTGCATCCCAACACCATGGTAGCCTTCCGCATGAACAACCTGTCCGGCAGTGCCTCCGATCTGACGCTCTACGCCTATGGTGCAGACGGCAAGCTGGAAAAGGTTGGCTCTGAACTGTGGTCGCTCACAGACGTGACCGGAGCAAATGTGACGGAGCTGACAGACGGCGTGCTCTATGAACTGCGCGTGACCGTCTCCGACGGCGGTGATTTCGACCTGAGCGAAACAGAAAAAGAAATCAAGCTATCCGTTGTACTTGGAAAGTAAATCTGTTTTAAAGACAGCTGTCATTTACCGGCTTTTGATCTGGCGTAAGCTTAGATCGTAGATGCGATGATCTGCATCCTGCCCTGTAACTCTACCTTACCGTAGCCGTCGGGCAGGATCAGGTGATCGCCCTTTTTTAAATGAGTACCGTTCAGGGTGCCTTCTCCCTCTACCACACTCATCAGTACAAAGGGCTTATCCTGCCAGGTCTCCACGCGATGCTCCACATCAATGCGGTATACGGTGTAATAAGGACAGCGGATCAGCTGCTGGATCGCATCGTCCTTTTTCTCGGTATGCACCACGCTGTTCTCTGCGGATTTGGCAGGAACGGTGATAACATCGATACTCTGAGCGATATGCAGCTGTCTGGGCTGGCCATTGCTCAGTCTGTCATAATCGTATACACGGTAAGTAATGTCGCTGCTCTGCTGTGTCTCAAGAAGCAGTGTACCGCCCTTAATGGCATGTACGGTACCGGGATCGATCTGGATGAAGTCACCGGGCTTAATAGGGATCTCACGAATGAATTCTTTCCACTTGCCCTCATGAATCATCTGTTCCAGCTCTTCTTTTGTCTTCGCATTATGTCCGACCACCAGCGTAGCATTCTCCTTACAGTCTAAGATGAACCAGCACTCGGTTTTGCCCAGGGATCCGTTTTCATGTACCTTCGCATAAGCATCATCCGGATGCACCTGGATGCTTAAATCGTCCTTGGCATCAATGATCTTGATCAGTAACGGAAAACGATCCATTCCCGTATTGCCGAACAATTCCGGATGCTTCTCCCACAGCTCGGACAGCTTCATTCCCTGGTAAGCTCCGCTTGCCACGGTGCCGTCTCCGTTGGGATGGGCGCTGATACCCCAACACTCGCCGATGTCATCTCCTTCGATGGGATAACCGAATTCTCTGTTTAACCGGGTACCGCCCCAGATATTGTGGGTGCACACCGGTGATAAAAAAATAATATCTTTGTTCATGACCGTCTATCCTTTCCCATGATACTTACTATGTATTGCACTGCATCTTTTCCGTTATTCCGCTACTTAGCTTTGCAACGTCCGTTTCTGGAAAAATATTCTATCTGATATGTAACACATTTCTTCCGATCTGTCTACCTGACTTCCGTACTATGCCTATTCCGCTTCTGTTTCTGTTCTTACCCCGGATACAATCAATGACACCAGATAAAATCCAGCCTTATCGTTCTCGTGTGTCTCCGTGATCTCGATTCTCACCCGGTGTTCCCCATAAGGCAGGTGCTCTGCCACCGTTGTCAGCTGCATTTTGTCTCCCCAGGTCTCATCGAAGGTTCCGTCCAACACGCACGCCGTCTCAGGGTTCTCATCGACCACTGCCGTGGCAATGGGTGCAGGTCCGTCCTTCACTCGGCGGTATTGCACGGCGGCACCGGTTCCCCGAAAAGCGAACTCCAGATAAGCTCCTTTTTCCCCGGCGCTCCATCCGTTGCGGAAAATATCCGTGATATCTCTCTGCGGTGTCATATCTTCTACAAAAACACTCTTCCCCGGTGTGGAATTAGAATATTGCAGTCTCACGCAATGCTCATAGGCATTCTCTGTCAGCGGGGCCGGGAAAATTTCCTGCGGCTCTTGCGTTTTATCATGGATTACCTTTTCCAGGAAATTCGTGATCACAGATGCCATGAATTCATGACCAAGATCATTGGGATGAAGGAAATCTGCCGTAATCTTCTCTGCCGGCAGTCTTCCGGCTGCCACAGCGGGATAGATACTGTTCTGCATACTGATGCAGGGCAGATCATAATGTCGTCCTACCTGCGCATGATAATATGCCGCACTTTTACCGGTATCATAATAGACATTATGGATCAGCACCATTGCCGGTGCGCTCGCACTGCCATAAATCTGCCTCACCAGACCTTCGTAGGTCTCACAGAAATGCGGCGTACTGTGATCGTTCACGGAAAATTCCACAAATACCAGATCCGGTAGCCGCTGAAGCAGGTCTTCCTGTACTCTCGCCGCGCCGAACTGGGAATCGGTAGCTCCGATTCCGGCGTTCACATAATCGAATTCCGTATTGGGGAACACTTTCCGAAGCCATGCAACGGTTCTTGCAGCATAGCATTGATCCGGCTCCGTCGCTGCGAATCCCTGCGTGATGGATCCGCCGATGAATCCCACCGTCAGTCTCTCCCCTTTGGTTGCACGGTTCAGGAGATTTTTCAGTCTGGTCAGATTACCGCGGTTTAACATACCGGCCTCTATATCAATAACATTTCCCGCACTCTTGCGGTTCTCGTAAATACTGTTTTCCACGGTGCAATAACGCTTTGCCTTGTTTTTCAATGTCTTGCTGATCCGGAAAATCTCTTCCGGACGGTATCCCCTGGATTCCAGATAATAAATACCACCGTAAAGCTTGATGGGAACATCCGGATATTTATTCCCGATCATGGCTTCAAACATGATCATAATGTGACCGATCTTCTCCGGTGCTGCTTCCACATGATTGTCCAATAGCAATAGGAACTCATCCTTTTTCAAATGACACACCATTTCCTGTCCTTTCAGGTGCTTTTGAATATGTGTCCCCAGATGGTACAGAAGGCTGTTTTTCACTTCCTCACTCATCTTCGCGGAAATCTCATCGTAATCCCGGATGCCCAGAAATACCTCTGCATACTGACCGTCCTGCCAGGGCAGGATCTGTTCCAGTTTTATCGAAAAGCTTTCCGTTGTCTCCATTCCGGCAATGTCCGGTTCCGGCTTTTCTGTATCCTTTTCCCGCTCCCTGACATTCCCTGCATATTCTTCACGGTTCAGATAGCTTTCCATCATCCGCGTCATAGTAGACAGAATTTCACTTTCCGTTTCTGTCCACTGACGTCCTTTATAATATTTCTCCAGCTCCTGCCAGAGACCGGTCTCCCGGTCTGTTCCTTTCCGTTCTGAAGTATAATCGACATAATTATAGTTCTTGTCGTACACGCTGAATGCATTTTTGCCGCTTCGTTTTACCCGGTACAACGCCTGATCCGCTTTTTGATACAGTTCCTCATAAGAGGAAGCATCCTCCGGATATCGGGAGATTCCCATACTTAAAGTCACTCGTCTGCCTGACAGCTGGATCTGATCCGCCATACGGGATATTCTCTCTGCTGTCTCCACAGCATGCTGTCCCACATTTTTCCCATGGCAGAATACACAAAACTCGTCTCCACCGATGCGGCCCGCATAATCCTCCATGCCTGCACTGATCAAAATCGTATTGGCAATTTTGATCAATACTTCATCACCGTATAAATGTCCGCAAGTGTCATTGATCGTTTTAAAGTCATCAATATCAACGATGATAAAAGCTCCTTCTGTGTCATCGGCCTGCCGGATATGCTTTTCCACCAGCTTACGCATTTTCGCTTTATTGTACAGATCTGTCAGGGAGTCCCTCTCTGCCTTCTGTTCCAACAGCTCCTGGTTCTTTTTTTCTCCTGTAATATCAAGCGTCTTCCCCATGATCTTATATGGCTTATGATCCTTATCATAGACCGGAATCCCTACATAACGGAACCAGACAAATACCGATTCATCACTGACTTGTCTGACTTCATAGGAAATATGCTCATCGCCCCGGTCCATTGCGGCGCAGAATTCATCAAAAGTCGCCCAGTCATCCGGATGTACAAATCCCCAGTTATGCATCTGTTCCTGATAGTTTTCGATGACCATGTTGGTGGTATTCCACTTTCCTCCAAGCTTTCTGGAAAGCACATATTTTTTTGAAGCAATTTCATACTCCCACAGCGCACAGTCGGAATTGTCCTCGGTAATCTTCCTCCTGATACGTTCTTCTGCCAGTTCTCTTTCCAGTTCTTCGATTCTGGCATATAATTCCTCTTTTTCCATCATACGCTGTCTCCATCACTTAAAAAGGACCCGCTCATCGCGGGTCCCTCGATTCTATCTTCTGCCTTCTTCTGTATCGCTTGTTGTGACCACGCTGTGTTCTTTGATATAGTCAACCACTTCATCGATGGTCGTAAATGCCAGCCCTACGTAGCTGTCTGCTGCGCCATAGTAAATGGCGATCCTGCCGCTCTCGGAATCATGGATGGTAGCGCAGGGGAAGCATACATTCGGTACAAATCCTCTCTCCTCATACCACTCTTCCGGTGTCAGCAGGAAGTTCTCACAACGATATTTTACGATGGACGGGTTGTCAATATCCAGGATCGCTCCACCGATGGAATAGACATAACCGTTACAGGTTCCGCTCACACCATGATAGAACAATAGCCACCCTTCGGAAGTCTCAATGGGAGCTGCACCGCCACCGATCTTTAAGGACTCCCACCATTCGGAAGACTTGCCCATCACATGTCTGTGTTTGCCCCAGAATACCATATCGGGGCTCTCACTGACGAAAATATCACCGAAGGGCGTATGTCCGCTGTCGGAAGGGCGGGACAGCATCATGAAATTGCCGTGTACTTTTCTGGGGAACAGTACGGCGTTACGGTTAAAAGGAAGGAACGGATTCTCGATTCTGGTAAACGTCTTGAAATCCGTGGTTTTCGCAATACCGATGGCTGCGCCGTAGAAATCCTGACACCAGATGATATAGTAGGTATCTTCTACCTTTACCAGTCTGGGATCATATGCATAAATCGGCATGAAAGGCTTGCCTTCTTCATCTACGAACTGGATCTTATTCTTATCAAAATCCCAGTGAATAGCATCCTTGCTGCGTCCTAAATAAATATAGGGAATACCGTTGACCTGTTCACCGCGGAACACGCCGATGAATTCATCACCGTAAGGCATTACCGCACTGTTGAAGATTCTGGCTACTCCTTCTACAGGATTTCTGCCAATAATAGGGTTCTCACTGTATCTCCATACCGGTGCACCGGTATGTCCTTCCGGTTTATCCTGCCAGGGTACATTAGGTACTGCAGGGCTGATCATCTTAACTTTGCTCATTCGAGTTACCTCATTTCTGTATTATTTATCTTGCTTCCTGTTTTAAGAACTCTTCATTTCTGCGGATGAGTTCACATCTCTGTGCCACACACTCCACGCTTCTTCCTGGATCGGAAGGGGTGTTGAATACATAATCCACAAGCTTATCTATGGTAGTAGTTGCCACATGCATGCGGGTATCGCTGGATGCGTAGTAGATAAAGACTTCCCCCTTCTCATTCGCGATAGCACCGTTGGTAAATACTACGTTTGAAACATCTCCCACTCTCTCTTCCCCTCTGGGACCGATCAGCAGGCCCGAAGGCTCTGCGATCACTTTTGCAGGATCTTTCAGATCCGTTGCAAAAGCATAAATGACGTAACGTAAACCGGCTGCGGTATTACGTACTCCATGTGCGATATGTATCCAACCTCTGTCTGTTTTGATGGGGGTAGCGCCCGCACCGTTTTTGGCCTCGGTAATGGTGTGATATTTCCGCAGACTGGTCATGCGCTCTTCGTCGATCACTGCATGAGTGATATCGTCACACAGTCCGAAACCAATTCCTCCGCCACTTCCGGTCTCGATGAAATCATCCATCGGTCTGGTGTAGAAAGCATACTTGCCATCCACGAATTCCGGATGCAGCACTACATTTCTCTGCTGGGGAGAACGAAGGGTCTTTAAATTCTCCAGTCTCTCCCAGTGCTTTAAGTCTTTGGTTCTTACAATGCCTGCAGCCGCTACTGCTGCGGACAGATCATTTACGGAAGTATCCTTGCTTTCGGAACAGAACACACCGTAGATGTAACCATCTTCATGTTTGGTGAGACGCATGTCATAGACATTGGTCTCTTCCGGGCAGGTGTCATCTAACAAGATGGGATAATCCCAGAAACGGAATCCATCGACACCGTTGTCACTCTCCGCCACGCCGAAGAAGGACTTTCTGTCATTTCCCTCGATACGGGCTATCAGATAATACTTACCGTTTAATTCAATCGCTCCGGAATTCATGACTGCATTGATACCCAGACGCTCCATGAAATAGGGGTTTGTCTTGGGATTGAGATCATATCTCCAGGTCAGGGGAATATGTTCTCTGGTCAGAACCGGATATTCATAACGGTCATAAATACCGTTGTAGAAATCAGACTTTACATTTTTCCGGGAAAGCAGCTTCTCCTGCTTCTCTTTTTCTATGTAATAACGCTCTAACATATTAGGTATCCTCTCTTAAAATAAATCAATTATTCTGGAATACGCTTCATAACCTCCTGGAGGTCTTCGTTACACGACCTATCCAGGAATACGTTGCAGGACCTCCATGCACATTCTGCCGTTATGGTAAGGGCATTTCCAAGGCTCCACAATGGGGCGGTCAGGATAGGGATTTCCTTCCGGATCCACTTCCCAGAACCATTCGGAACCGGGTCTCTTATCGATCACATGATCACGGATAAATGCCCATTCCTTCTCTGCGGCTTCCAGATATTCCGTTTTCTCCGGCTCTTTCTCATAGCCGTTTAAGAAACCGATCACGGTCTCCGCCTGTACCCACCAGACTCTGTGTACATTCACGACACCTCTGTCACATTCATTGGCCAGAGAGTGTCCGTCGAATGCCACCTTATAGATCTGTGCGGTAAGGTCTCTGGTGATGGCATACATCTTCTGCGTCAGTTCCGGATCATCCAGAACCTTGCAGCCTCTGTCGATCAGCCATGCCGTCTCGATGTCGTGGCCGTAGGAATGCAGATTCAGAATGGTATTATAATGCTTATCGAAAAATACTTCCTGTCTGTGGAGCTTCGGATTATAAACTTTCTCAGCGAACACATTCATGATCCACAGAAGGCGTCTGCGCACTTTTTCATCCCCAGATACCCGGTACAGCTCCGTATAAGCTTCAAAAACATGAAGCAGGGTATTCATGGTCTTGTCTGCCAGAACACCGTTCTCCGACAATTTCTCATTGGATTCCGGTTTAAAGTCTCTGGTGAATGCTTCCAGATATCCCACCTCATCCATACACGTAGTCTCAATCAGAGTAAACAGCTTTTTCGCCAGCTCCAGGGCTTCTGCATCCCCGCTGGCCTCATAGTAAGAGGACAGCGCGTAGATGCAGAATGCCTGATTGTAGGTATGTTTTGTGGTATCCTTCGGGGTTCCGTCATAGTTTAGGGACCAGTAGATACCGCCATATTCTTTGTCCAGACAATGGTCTTTCAGGAAATCGTAGCCGTGCTTTGCTTCCTCCAACAGACTCTCGTCTTTTAACAGTGTATATGCGTTGGAGAAGAACCAGGTGATCCTGCTGTTCAGGATACAGCCTTTTTCTGCTTTTTTATCCAGATTCAGATCGTAGTCCAGAAAACCGTAATAACCGCCGAACTCGTCATCCCGCATCCCTTTCCAGAAAGGAATGATTCCTTCGGTCAGATGCTTTTTGATCTCTTCTCTCATTTTCTTTGTTTCCGCATTTTTCATGTTCCACACTCTCCTTTGTATTAACCCTTGACAGCGCCGGAGGTGATTCCACTGTAAATCTGTTTCTGACAGAGCAGGAATACGATCAATGCAGGCAGCAGAGACATCAGTACACCTGCACAGATCAGATTGTATTTGCTTCCAAGAGGTCCGGTGAAGGTATACAGGGAGGTTGCTACCACACCGAGAGTCCTCTTGTCCTGCAGATACAGACTGGCGCAATAATACTCGTTATATACGCCTACTCCCTTAAGCACCATTGAAGTTACGATAGCGGGCTTCAGAAGCGGAAGAATGATCTTCCAGTAAATGGTAAAATAGGAAGCACCGTCAATAAATGCGGATTCATCCAACGATACCGAAATATTCTCCATGAACTGGATGAAGATGTAGATAGAGATAACATCCGTACCCATACTCATAATGATGTAACCGTACAGATGGTTGATAAATCCGAGGTTACTCATGATCTGGTATACAGAGACCTGCATGGCAATTCCGGGAAGGAGGGTTGCAAACAGGAACAGGCTGCGGATCAGGCCGTTGCCGGGGAACTTGAATCGGTTCAGTACATAAGCAAGCTGTGTTCCTACCAGGATGGATCCTAACAGTACGAATACCAGGATAATTGCAGAGTTCATGTAAGCTCTTCCCATGTTGGCACGGGTAAAAGCATCCGTAAAGTTGGAGAAGTTCAACCAACTCTCGGGCAATGTCATAACATTGGTGCTCTGATATTCCGCATCGGTCTTGAACGCCGTGATGACGCAGGATACGATGGGCAAAAGTGCCACGAAGGAGAAGAATACCAGACTAAAATACTTAATAACGATCCAGATGACAGCGCCTACACTGTAATGTTTGTGGTTGGTTTTCATCTTTGCCATCTTACACTGCCTCCTTCTTCCATCTTCTCTCTCTTCTGAGACGTTTTCTTCTGGTGTATTCTTCATTGTCCGCATCGGAGCTTCTAAATACCAGTTTGAAGAAGAGCTTCTGTAAAATTGTTGCTACAAAAATGATCAGTAACAGTACCACAGCCATGGCAGATGCCAGACCTACCTGCTGATTGGTATGTGCGATCTTATCCATCAATACGAAATACGTTGCGGTTCCGCCGCCACCCTTGGTGATAACGTAAGGCGGATCAAAGGCACTCAAAGAGCCTGTGATAGACAGGATCACATTCAGTGTAACGATGGTCTTGATGCTGGGTAAAATAATATGTATAAACTGTTGGAATTTATTGGCACCGTCCAGCTCTGCTGCCTCGTACATCTCGGAGTCCACGGACATGATAGCACCGATGAAGAGTACCATGTTGTTGCCGTAATAACGCCATACGGAGGAAGCTACCAGAGAGATATTGTTAATACTCTTGTCTTTCAGCCAGTACGGAAGGTTTTCTAAGTTAAATCCACACCACTGCAATACGGTATCGAATACGAAACCTCTGGTGTAGAAGAATTTGAAGATAAATCCAATGGCAATACCACTGATCAGGTAAGGAAAGAACATGAATCCCTTGAACATATTGCCGAATTTGGTCTTAAAGCTTAAAATCGTTGCCAGATACAACGCGAGTGCCAGCTGCACCATGGCGCCGGCCATGTAGTAAAGGCTCAGTTTCAATGCACTGAAGCATTCATCTTTTTTAAATACATCGATGTAATTATGGAATCCCACAAATTGTCTTTTGTCTACCGGGGTAGCATATTTCATTTTATAAAAACTGAATTTTACCATTTCTCCAAAGGGGAGATAGGTGAACACGAACAGCAAAAGCAGGGGAATGAACATGAAGGACAGGATGACGATGGTCTGCTGTCCGTTCCTGCTCTTTACCCATTTTTTCATGCTGAAGGGTTTTTTTGTTTTCTTCATTGTCTCTGCATTCATCGAAATACCTCCATACCCTTCTCTCTTAGATAAGAGGGAACCGGATAAAAGGTTCCCTCTTACTTCAGAAGATTAAGTTAATCGCTTAATGTTTACTGCCTGATGAAATTACTGAATCTCTACGCCACAGCTCTCCTGTGCGGAAGTCCACTCTTCGTTCCACTCGTTGATGATCTCATCATAGGTCTTGGAACCATCTGCTGCACACTCTACCAGCTCCTGCATCTTGGTCTCACCATTGTTGTTGATGTTCAGACCTGATTCAGCGTTCAGCTCGTTCAGCAGATCCTCTTCGCCGTCGATTGCGGGCTCATCAACTACGAAGTCGATACCCTTGAATGCAGCGTAGAAGTCCGGTAATCTGGTATCCTTGATAGCAACAGGAAGTCCGCCGCAGTCATAGGAGAATCCGGATTCTTCTGTCATGAACTTCACGAAGCACAGTGCTGCTGCCTGGTTCTCTTCAGATGCATCTGCATTGATACCAAAGCTGTAGTCAGGACCTACGGAAGCTGCCTGCTTGCCGGAAGTCAGGGTAATAGGGAACGGCATGTAAGCGATATCGTCAGCATTGTCACCTGCTTCCTTCATCTGGGGAACTGCCCAGGAACCAAGAACCATACATGCGATCTGACCATTGTTGATCATACCCTTACAGCCTTCCCAGTCGGTGGTGGAGTAGTCATCCTCGGTAAGGCCTTCCGCAACTGCATCATACATTACCTTGTATACATTGTAAGCGCCGGTGCCGTCGCCGGGATCAGCAAAAGGATTTGCAGTGTGCAGTAACTTCTGGTTCATGTAGGTGCTGTCGCCGGTAGCACTGCCGCTGATAGCGGGATCCCACTGGCCGCCCATTGCCCAGCCAGCTGCGTAGTTGGTGTACAGAGGAATGATGGAGCTGTCATACTCTTTGATCTGCTTTAATGCTGCGATGAAATCTTCGGGAGTCTTAGGCATCTCAGTGATTCCTGCTGCTTCGAATACTGCCTTGTTATATACGATACCACCGCTAACACCTGCGGTGTAAGGAACACCGTATACAGTGCCTTCGTACATCTGGTTGTAGTAGTTCAGCTGTCCGTCCATCTCGGTAGTAGTTCCAAGAGGAAGGAAGTATGTGCTTAAGTCAGCCTTGTCAACTGCGGGGATAAACATAACATCGCCCCAGTCACCACCCTGCAGACGAAGCAGCGTATCACTTGCATAGTCGGTGATACCTTCAATATCAACAGTGATGTTGGGATACATCTCGTTGAATGCATCAATGTAAGTCTGGAAAGGAACTGCTGCGCCGTCCTCTAACAGGTCGGTACGGTTAGTCAGGACCTTAATGGTCGTGGTAAGGTCGGTGTAATCCTCACCCAAAGTAAGCTCTGCGTAATTCAGGCTGGTAACCTCTGCAGGTGCTGCAGCCTCGCTGGAAGCTTCTGCGGTTGCGGGAGTGGTGCTTGCTACTGCAGAACTCTCAGCGGCGCCGCCGTTGTCTGTGCTTCCACATGCTGCCATAGACAGTGCCATGACTGATGCTGTGGAAAGAGCTAAAAACTTTTTCATCTTCATAAGAAATCCTCCTAGTTTTCCGAAGGAAAATCCGAGTCCTCTGACGAGGAGAGGATTTAGCCTCCTTGTTTTTTGTTACATTTGATAGCGTTTACTGTTTTGTAACTTAATTTAATTATACATGATCACATTAATTAATCATCAACTATTCTTGTTTTTAATCTCTTATTCTTGCTATTTTCGTTATTATCTTCTATTTTCACAAGTTCTATTCCTATGTTTTGTACATATTATACAATCAAAGTAATTAATTTGAGTTAAATTAGCTGATTTAATTAACTAATTTTGTTTTCTTTGCATCCTTTGTCATTGAAACAGCTCAAATAATGGCTTATAATGTATTTAAGCTTAATTAATTTTTTCAAAAAAGCATGTTTCTAGTGTGAAAAATAAATTTTTCACATGAAGTTTTGTTCCTGCACAAGCTGCTAAAGCAGCCGAAGTTTGAAGATTGCGGAAAGGCAAGGTTTTTGTATGAACATTTCCACCACTTTTCTCAATGCATTGAAGCACACTTCCTCCGATGTGGAGGGGCAGCGTTCCCCGGAGATCCTGCTGGGACAGATCTACAAAGTATCCCTGGAAGAAAAAGGCTTTTTACTGCCTCTGGCCGGTGGAGAATTCCGCCTGTCAGATCCCTTTTATTATGAATGGAACCCATTTCCTTCTTATCTGCTGCTCTACACCTTAGAGGGTAGTGCTCTCCTTACCACCCGGGACAGTGAGGTGGTCCTGGATCACGAGCATCTGTTGTTTTTAGATTGCAGTCAGGGCTTCTCCCTCCGGCTGTTGCAGGGAAAGTGGCGTTTTCAAATGTTTTTCTTAAGTGGAGCGGAGCTTTCTTCTTATTATAGCATATTTCAGGCTGCTTTTACCTGTTGTTACCCGATTCCCATCGGCTCCTGCGTTTCACAGCGGATGCAGCAGCTGACCAAATTTTCATTCATCCCGACTCCTGCAGAGCAGATACAGCTTCACCGGGAGCTGACCGACATGTTCGCAGAACTGATGCTGTCCGCCCTGTCCGTCTCCCGGGATGTGAAGCCCATTCCTGCTTATCTGCTGTCCATGAAAGCGGATTTTGAGGAAAACTATGCTGAAAATCACTCTTTAGAATACTTTGAGCAGACTTTGGGCATCAGCCGCTACCGTCTGTGTCGGGAATTTTCCGCTACATTCCATACTTCCCCGCTGCAATATCTTCAAGGGAAAAAAATAGAAGCAGCAAAATCACTGCTCCTATCTACGGATAATCCGATTCACGAGGTGGGGGCTATGGTAGGCATCGACAATACCAATCATTTCATCCACCTGTTCAAAAAGCACACCGGTGTCACACCCTTCGTCTACCGGCAGAATGCACCGCAGTCTATACGTGAGACACACTGTCCTTCAGTACCAGTCGGCCTTCCACCACGGTAACTCCGGACTTATAATTATCACTGGTGATCTTCTTGATCATATTATGAAGGGCTCTTCTCGCCATCTCTCCCATATCTACTTCATACGTAGTAATGCGGATGTCGCTGAGGCCGGGATACAGATAGTTATCAAAACCTACCACGGAAATATCCTCCGGCACACGGTATCCGTTCTCTCTCAGCTTCTTGATGAGTAAGCTGGCGGTCAGATCGCAGTTGCATACGAAGGCCGTGGGCATATCCTTGGGAATCTGCAGCATGTTCACGGTATCGATCTTGCCGGTCTCAATATGACGGTCATCCAGCACCCATTCTCTCTTTTGTTCCAGCCCCAGTTCCAGCAATGCTTTCTGGTAACCGAAATAACGATCCGTGATACTCTCGGTGGCAAGCAGCGTTCCCACATAAGCAATCCTGCGGTGTCCCATCCGGTACAGATAATAGGTCAGTTCATAAGTGCCGTAATAACTGTTGGAAATAACAGAGTCACTGGCTTCCCTTCCGTTATAATAATCCAGATAGATCACCGGGATCCCGGCTTCTGTATTCAGATGCTGCAGGTAAGTATCCATCATCTTACCGATAACGATAATGCCATCCACCTTGCGTTCCTGTACCAGCTTCGGCATTCTGCTGCTCTCTTCCTCCACCGATCCAATGACTTCCAGCATGGTAAAACATTCCTTTGCCGTGGCTCTGGTAGCTACCGCCTGGTACATCTGCCAGTAAAACGATTCATATTTATCAAGGAATCTCTCAGAGATCAGAATACCGATATTGTAGCTCTTCTGGTTCTGACTTTTTCTTGCCGCTGACGGCTGCTGGTAGCCCAGTTCCTCCGCAATACTGCGGATCTTCTCCCGGACTTCCTCGCTGACACCCTTTTGTCCGGACAGTGCCTTGGACACTGTTACTGTGCTGACTCCAACTCTCTCTGCGATATCTGCTAATTTTACTGCTTTTGCCATAATCTTGTACTCCTTATCGCTGTTTTTTACACATTTCCCGATAAATCGTCAATTATACTTCCATATTAGATTTCTAAAAATCGTTTGTCAAGGCATGTCACTGCCTTAATTTTACACCTCGGTCAGGTGGATCAGCCTGCTGCGGTAGTCTCCCCACAGAGGTGTCACCAGCAGTCCTGCCTGCATCAGCACGTCGCCGCCAAAGATTTCCCCGGTCTCCTCGATGCGATACTGTTTCTCCGGTGCCAGGCCTTTCAGACGTACTCTCCTACTGTGGAAGTTCGGTCGGGAAAGTACCTGTACATAGGTTACCAACGCTTCTTTCTGATCCTTGGATGTCACCTGATAGCAGTCATAATTACCGTTTTCCAAAAATGATGCAATCCGGGAATAATCCCCTCTGCGGATCAGATCGTTGTATTTGTGATACATGGCGGTCTGAGCGGGAATCTGCTGTCGGTCTTCCTCCGGGATCTTCGTGATATCCAGTTCGTAGCCAAAGGTGCCTGCCAGCGCCACATGCCCTCTGGTCTCGAAGGGTGTGACTCTTCCCACCGTGTGGTTGGGGCAGTCCGATACATGGGCACCCATGGTGGACAGCGGATACAATAACATCGTGCCCTCCTGAATTTTCAACCGCTCAATGGCATCCGTATCATCGGAGCACCAGATCTGCGGGCTGTAATATAACATACCCGGATCAAATCTCGCTCCGCCGCCGGAGCAGTTCTCTAGAAGCAGATGTGGGAATTCCTGCAGCAGTCTCTCCTGTAATTCATACACACCCAGCACATATCTGTGATACAGTTCTCCCTGACGGTCTGCAGGGAGATCCATGCTTCCGAGATCCGACAGCTGACGGTTCATGTCCCATTTCACATATTCGATATTGGCGCTGTGCAGCACTGCCGCCACACTTTCAAAAGCATGATCTCTGACTTCCTTCCGGGACAGATCCAGTACATACTGATTCCGGCACAGGTTTCCTACACGACCCGGAATGGAGATTGCCCAGTCGGGATGCTCTCTGTACAGATCCGAATCCGGCGAGATCATCTCCGGTTCGAACCAGATACCGAACTTAAGTCCCATGGCATTTACCTGATCCACCAAAAGTTTCAGACCTCCCGGCAGCTTCTGCTCATTGACCTTCCAGTCACCCAGGCTCGTGCTGTCATCATTACGGTGTCCGAACCAACCATCGTCCATGACCAACATTTCGATCCCAAGCTTTGATGCCTGCTTTGCAATCTTTAATAATTTATCGGTGTTAAAATCAAAGTACGTAGCTTCCCAGTTATTGATCAGAATCGGACGCTTTTTATCCCGGTATTCTCCGCGGATCAGATGATTGCGGTACATATCGTGGTAATGGCGGGTCATGCCTCCCAGACCTTCCGCAGAATAGGTCATAACGACTTCCGGAGCCGCAAAGCTCTCGCCTTGCTCCAGTTTCCAGACAAAGTTCTCCGGATGAATGCCCATAGTCATACGGATGGAATCGAACTGGGAAAGCTCCGCCTGCGCCAGGAAATTGCCGGAGTATACAAAGTGCATACCGTAGACTTCACCGGCATCCTGCGTAGCATCCGCAGAAAGCAGTGCTATAAAGGGATGCTCCTGATGGGAAGATTCTCCCCGCACGGAGCCAACACTCTGTTTGCCGTGCATCAGACTTCTTCTCTCCATCTGACGCTCTCTCGCCCAGGATCCGTGCAGCGTAAGAATGTCATACTTTTCATCCGTGCAGTCCAGATCCAGGCAGGCAGACATAACTTTTGTCACATAAATAGGCTGCCCTGCCATATTTTTCAGGATCACACTGCGGGTGATCACATCTTCCTCTTCAAATGTAGTATAGATCAGGTCTGCAGCCAGACCGATGGCCGGATCCGCCAGATGTAGGATCAGGGTGTCGCAGTCCTCATCCCCCGGGAAGGTGGAGGGCAGTCCGGGCAGCGTGGGCTTCTTTTTTACGATCTCGTGGGAGACATACTGTAGCTGCACTCCCACATGTCCCTGTGCCGTGCGTACGGAAATAGCGCTTTCTCTGTAATCTCCCAGTCCGTTTCCCGGATATTCCATGGGGAAGGAATCCAGAAATGACACACGCTCTCTGTTATTCTGTGACGGAACGAAGGGTGCTTCTCCCGTACGCAGCAAATATACCGGTGCAGGTGTATTCTCGGTATACTGCAATTTCTGACCGTAATATACGTGTCCCACAAAATTCTCCTGATCTACAATTGCCAGAAGATAGCTGGTGTGTTCCGTGTCCAACCAGAAGGTTCTGTCCTGTTCGATGTATCTGATTGCCATAATTTACCTCTTCCTTTATAAAAATTAATAACCAATAGCCGTTTTCACAATATCGGTTCTTCCGGGCATTTCCGAATAATAAATCGCCCAAGGGTTCTGTCACAAATATAAAAAAGCAAATGGTGCTTCCGGTTCTGTCTTCAAAAACTGCATCAGCATCAGTCCACAGCGCATGGACACCCGTTCTTCCCGCAGGATACGAAGTACTTCCTGTCTGTCTGCCAGGATCACCTGTATATCCTCGGTATTTTCCATCTGCTGTCCCACATTCTCTGTCACGGTTCCGAAGATCATGCTGCCGCTCTCGTCTGTCAGCCCCTGTGCCAGGAAAAATCCTCTTCGGAAAGCCGGTTCTCCGCCTTCGTAGACTTCCAGTTTCCAGCCAGTCTCCTCGATCATTTCCCGACAGGCGGCCTCCGAAGCGGTCTCCTCCGGCTCGATCAGTCCCGCCGGCAATTCATACAGATAATCATTCACGGGATACCGGTACTGACGCACCAGCACCAGTTTCTCTCCGTCCTCTGTCACTGCGTAGACCGCCATGCCCTCGGGGCGCATACTATGGGTCTTGTGTTTGATATTGTTTTCATCATTTCGGGACGCAAAATAATAATGAAACGGCGTTCCGTCCCGTCCCAGGGCATCAATGTGATACAGGTTCAAAAACGGATTATCCGTCTGTTTCTCGATTCCCCGATAGTGTTTTCTGTCATTTCCTTTTGCGTCCATGTTTTCCATGCCCTATTTATACTCCATGTCTTTCTGTTCCCATCGTGCTCTGTCATCCACGTTCCCACAGCGCATCATCTGCCGCAGGCGCAGGCAGCCGTGACGGAACTACTGTAGGATCTCCTCCAACAGTGCCACTGCCAGCTCCGGATTCTTCATGCCATCCGCCAGCCCCACGGCTGCGGTCTCCTGATACCATCCGGTCTTCCTTACCCATTCGTTGTTCTCAAGCCGGATCCCCGCCACAATCGTTTCTCCCGTCATGGTATTTAACACCATGATCTGCTGATCTTCATATCTGTCCAATAGTTCCTTAGGCAGATAATCCCTTAAATCCGCCAGATAATCCGTGCCGCCCATGAGCTTCAAAAACTCTTCGTCAGAAAAAAACACATCCACCGACCGGGTCATGAACAATACCTGGATCGTGCTGAGATTCGTGGAATCCACATCGGAATCCGAGTTCGGATCGATCCAGATCGTATAATTCAGGTTCACCACATCCCGTTTGGATATCACACCGTGTTCGCGCAGGAAATCCGTAAAATAATCCGGACCGGTGGCTTCGATGTGCTCTCCGTCCGTATTCACTGCCATGACTCCCATGGCGAAGCTGGTCTTGGTGGCAAAATGTACGATCAGGAAAATAACAATAGCGATCCCCGCTGCCACACCTATGGTAACCCACAGATAATAGTCCATAAAATACTGCCATTTTTCAGAAGGAGACAGTTGTTTCCATTGTTCTTTCTGCCGGATATGGTCTTCCTTTTCCAAATTGCTGTCTCCCTTCCGTTTCTCGAATCTTCCGTCTGATAACATCCTGCTTTTAGTAATATATCAGTCTTTAGTATATCAAACTAATTTAATCTTGTACAGCAGACTTTTTAATATATTTTAGGTTCAATTTTGTTAAAAATAAACAGAAAAAGCCCTGCCATGCACTTAAATTAACATGGCAGAGCTTTGTGTTTTCTATTTGTTCGATCAGATAAGAAGTGTAAATGCTTTAGCGGTCCATCTCCGCAATACGTCCGGTGGACTTGTGCTCCTTGATGATCCCCTGGATCTCCTTTAAGTCGGTGCACAGCAGGTCACCGGGGATGGTGTTCTTAAGTGCGCTGATGGCATTGCCATATTCCAGTGCTCTCTGATACTCACCGGGATGTGCCAACAATCCGTACAGGACACCGGAGATATAAGCGTCACCGCTTCCGATGCGGTCTACGACTTCGATATCGGTGTAAGGTGCTTCCTCATAATAGGTATCATCCTTGGCACTGTAGATGATGGAACCGAAGGTATGACGCTTCGGACTATGTACAATACGCTGTGTGGATGCCACGATGGAGATCGGATACTCCTCCGTGAAGCTCTTCATAATGCTCTTGGCATCGCCTTCCTTCAGGAAGGTCAGACGCGCCGTGTCCTCGGAGCAGAAGAAGATGTCCACATAAGGTAGAATGGATTCGATGCATTCCTTCGCCTCAGCACCGGTCCACAAGTTCCCACGGAAGTTCACATCAAAGGAGATGATGGCTCCCTGCGCCTTGAAACGCTTGATCATCTCAATGGCAGTTGCTCTCAGCTCGGGGCTCAGCGCCAGTGTAATGCCGCTGGTATGGAAGCAGCGGGTATCGCTGTAGATCTTGTCATCATAGTCATCAACGGTCAGCTTGTTGATGGAGGTATTCTTACGGTCATATACAATACGGGGCTTTCTGGGGTAAGCACCATTCTCATAGTAGTACACGCCCAATCTGGCATCCTTGTCATCATCGTATACCAGATAGTCATCGCTGACACCGCAGAGACGTACACGGTTCTTGATATATACACCCAGGTCATTGGCCGGAAGCTTGGAAATGATACCGCAGCGCAATCCCAGCATTGCCGCACCGGTAATGGCATTCAGTTCTGCGCCTCCTGCCTGCTTGCTGAAGCTGTCGCCTCTGGTAATACGCTCATTGTCGGGCGGTGATAATCTCAGCATGATCTCTCCCAGGGAGAGCAGGTCAAATTCCTTCTTCTCAGTCAGTTCCATAATATAAACTCCCATCTGCATATTTTGCCAAATGCTTTATCAGAATTTCACCGTTACTCCTTACAGTGCAGCGTTGAAACCCCTTACATTTTTTCTTTACATTTGTACTATATCACATATACACAGCCCCGGTAAAGACACTGGACATTAATTAAAAATTTAACGAATCCACATATTCAAAATAATCATCCTCGCTGGCAAATAAGATATATTCATTCTCCACATATCCCATATATCCGCTGGCAGTCACATATCCTTTCATAAAAAATACCTCCTTATCAGAATCCTTTCGTTCCCTGTTCTGATAAAAAGGTATCATTTTTAAAGTCCTATAAAACTCTCTTAATTATTCTGAACCGGCTCTGTTTCCAGCACCAATTCTTTCATTTCTTCCAATAATTCCTCGGTTCTGCCCATCAAAAGCTCCGCATCGGTCTCCACCAGTCCCGTCTTTTTATACTTATAGGTAAAAAACGGATTGCCGTAAGCAGTAAAGCTTAATTCATCCTTATGCTTTTTCAGGAAATCCGGAATCTTGCGGGGATCGATCTTCGCATCCGGCCGGAAGTTGAAGGTAATGCGTTCGTTCTTGCCCTTGATCTCCGTCATGTCCAGACCGTGGGCCGCCATACGGATAAGGGCGATCCGCAGCAGATTGTCCACTGCCTTGGGGATGTTGCCGAAGCGGTCTAACAGTTCATCCTTCATTTCATCCCGCTCTTTTATCGTCTCGATGCCGGCGATCCGTTTGTAAATATCCAGCTTCTGTGTCTCGTTGACAATGTATTCCGCCGGAATGTAAGCATCCACATCCAGATCGATCACCGTAGCGAAATCCACTGCCGTATGAATGCCCTTCAGGTTCTGCACCGCTTCGTTCAGCATCTTGCAGTACAGGTCATATCCCACGGCCTCCATATGTCCGTGCTGACTTAATCCCAGCAGATTACCGGCGCCGCGGATCTCCAGATCACGCATGGCGATCTTGAAGCCGCTGCCCAGATCCGTAAATTCCTTGATGGCCGCCAGCCGCTTTTCCGCCACTTCTTTTAACATCTTATCCCGCTTGTACATCAGAAAAGCATAGGCATTCCGGTTGGAACGACCCACACGGCCTCTGAGCTGATACAACTGGGACAATCCCAGATTGTCCGAATCGTGGATGATCATCGTGTTGACATTGGAAATATCCAGTCCGGTCTCTATGATGGTGGTGGACACCAGCACATCGATCTCTCCGTTAATGAAATCAAACATGATCCGCTCCAGTTCGTGTTCCTTCATCTGTCCATGGGCGTATGCAACGTTGGCTTCCGGCACAAGCTTTGCGATCTGTGCCGCGATATCCGCAATATTGTTCACCCGGTTGTAGACATAGTAGACCTGTCCGCCCCGGGCCATTTCCCGGACAATGGCCTCTCTCACCAGTTCGTCATTGTATTCGCAGACAAAAGTCTGGATCGGCAGTCGGTCATTGGGGGCCTCTTCCAGCACGCTCATATCCCGGATACCGATCAGGCTCATATGCAGTGTCCGGGGAATGGGGGTTGCCGTCAGGGTCAGCACGTCCACGTTTTCTTTTAATTTCTTGATCTTCTCCTTATGGGCCACACCGAAACGCTGTTCCTCGTCAATGATCAGCAGACCCAGATCCTTGAACTTCACATCCGCAGATAATACTCTGTGGGTACCGATCACGATATCCACCATGCCCTTTTCCAGATCCTTCACCGTCTTTTTGATCTCCGATGGCGTACGGAAGCGGCTCATCAATGCGATGTTGATGGGAAAATCCTTCATTCTCTGCACAAAGGTGTTGTAATGCTGCTGTGCCAGAATGGTGGTGGGCACCAGATAGACCACCTGTTTTCCCTCCTGCACAGCCTTGAAAGCGGCCCGGATGGCGATCTCGGTCTTGCCGTAGCCCACATCTCCGCAGATCAGGCGGTCCATGATCCGATGGCTTTCCATATCCGCCTTGGTGTCCGCGATGGCATTCAGCTGATCCTCTGTCTCTTCAAATGGGAACATTTCCTCGAACTCCCGCTGCCACACCGTATCTTTTCCAAAAGCATAGCCCTCGCTCTGCTGTCGGACAGCGTATAATTCCACCAGATCCTTCGCCACGGCGCTGACGGCACTGCGTACCTTCGTCTTGGTGTGTTCCCATTCCTTGCCGCCCAGTTTGTTCAGCTTCGGCTTCTTCGCTGCATCGGCGGAGGCGTACTTCTGAATCACATCCAGTCCGGTGGCCAGAATGTACAGATTGCCGCCGTCCCGGTATTCGATCTTGAGGTAATCCTTGACGACCTTGTCTACCTCTACCTTCTCGATGCCCTTATAGATGCCCAGTCCGTGGGTCTCATGTACCACATAATCCCCGATCTTCAGGTCGTTGAAATCATTGATCTTCTGCCCCTGATAGAGCTTTTTCTTCTTTTTCTTACGCTTCTCCGCTCCGAAAATATCACTCTCGGACAGCACCACGAATTTCAGCCAGGGATACTCAAAGCCCTTGTTCACATGCCCGTAATAGGTCAGGATCTCTCCCGGCTGTACTTCCCTCATGGGGTCTTCTGTGTATACTGCTGTCAGTCCGGCATCCTCGGTGTTCCGCAGATCCTCCGCCAGACGTCTGGCTCTGGTACGGGAACCGGACAACAGCAGCACCCGGTAGCCGTTCTTTTTATATTTTTTCAGATCCTTGACCAGGGCTTCAAAGCTGTTGTTATAAGGGGCGATGTTGCGGGCAGCAATATCCACATGCATTTCTTTCTCGAAATATCCGTACTTGGTCTCCATGGTAGCCAGGGTCACCACGGCATTTTTCTCTAAAGTAGCCGCTACCTGTTCGCCACTGTAGAGAATGTTCATCTGTCCCGGCAGCACATAACCTTTTCTGGCACGTTGTTCCATGCTCTCCCGAAATTCCAGCTCAATGGCATCCGCCTGCTCTTTCACTCTCGCCGGTTCGTCAATATAGAAGACCAGAGAACGCCCCGCCATATCTGCCAGCAGTTCCGGCATCGTTACGGTATTTTCATAAAAATAGCGGATATATCCTTCCAGATTGATCTTACTCTGGAATTCCAACAGCTGTTCTTTCAGTTCACTGACCTGTGTGGCGATCCTGTGGGCCTCCTCCGGCTGGTGGGCATCTCGGAATATCTTTTCCTGCTTTGCAGCTTCCTTCTCAAGCTTTGTGATGCCCTTGCGGATCTGTTCTTCCGACAGTACGAATTCTGTGGCCGGGTAGACTGTGATGCTTTCCAGCTTCTCAATGGAACGCTGGCTCAGGATGTCGAAGCTGCGGATGGACTCAACCTCATCTCCCCACAGTTCGATACGATAGGGGTTTTCCTCCGTCAGATCAAAGATATCCACAATGCCGCCACGGATGGAGAACTGCCCCGGGCTTTCCACCTGATAGGCTTTCTCATATCCCATAGCCACCAGTCTGGATGCCAGTTTGCTCTCGTCCAGACTGCCGCCCCGCTCGGTGCGGATGATGTCTTTCTCCTCCCACAATACCTGCGGTGTCATCAGTGCCGCATAGGTGGTAACAATGGTGACCGGCTTACCCTCCACGACTCTGCGCAGGGTCTTGATCCGCTCCTGCACCAGCTGATTGCCGTGGATATCCGCCTGGAAAAAGATCAGGTCCTTCGCCGGATACAGCATGACATTTCTGTCATAAAAGCGGTATTCCTCGTAGATCTCTTTGGCCTTTAAGTCACTATAAGTAACGATGACCTTGTATTTCAGGCCATCGCTGAGTCCGTAGATCATATGAAGTTTCTGGGAGTCCACACAGCCTGACAGAGCTACGGTTCCTTTTCCCTGTCTGGTCACTTTCCGGATCTCATCATATTCCGCCAGTTCTTTCAGTGGCGCAATCAGTGCCTGCATCGCTTTTTCCTCTTACTATACAACCGTTACGCTTTCTTACTGTTAAAATGGTTCATGGCTGCATCCGCATTCTCAGTGATGATCATACGGATAGCTTCTGCTGCCGTCTTCGCCGCTTCGTCCATGATGCTTCGTTCCTCCGCCGGAAAATGTCCCAGCACGTAGTCTGCCAGATCGAAGTTCTTCGGCTTCTCTCCCACGCCCATACGCACGCGGATAAAAGTATCATGCCCTAACATTTTGATGATATTCTTGAGGCCGTTATGGCCACCGGCGCTGCCTTTTTTGCGGATACGGATCTGTCCCACATCCAGACTAATATCGTCGGAGATCACGATCAGTTCCGCGGTGTCATCCACCTTGTAATAATCCACGATCTCCCGGATGCTCTCACCGCTCAGATTCATGAAAGTCTGGGGCTTCGCCAGGATCACCTTCTGCCCTGCCACGTAGCCCTTGCCGATCAGTGCCTTATGCTTGCTCTCCATGACGGCGATATTTTCTTCCTCTGCTAATCTGTCTATGACATCAAACCCGATATTATGTCTGGTATTTTCATATTCTTTGCCTGGATTTCCCAGCCCTGCGATAATATACATAGCTTTCTCCTTACTTTCTTGCAATCAATGCGTTAACTTATATTTTCGCATTTTTACGCAGAAAATGCAACTATTGGTTATTTTGCACAAATTTTATTTTCGGGAAAACAGCCAATTTCCGCATGGCATATTTCGTTACTTATTTTCCGAATCTAAAGTATCTATTCCCGGCATTGTATTTTATAATAAAAATGGAGTGTTACCAAAACGGTAAGCGGTTCACCTTTCGCCAAAATGATGACATTTTGAGAGCTTCCAGTATTATTGGAGGTGATACAGATGGGAAATCTATTGAAAGGTACATAAGATGCTGGAAACAGTGGTAGGCATTGTCGGTATTGTTGTTACGATCATCAGTATCATCGTAACGCTTATCAGTATCGTACAGACTGCACGGAAACATAAACATCAAAAAAGCAACCGCCCTCGCCAGGAATAGGTTGCTTTCTTGATCTGTAACTAAAAACCAGGTGAACCGTTGCTGTACGGTAACACTCTTTTCTTTTATTATCCTAACACTCTCTTTTGATTTCGTCAATAAAATTCACCATTTACAAAAATCCTTGTACCCGGGCTTGACTTTTTCCGGAATACTGATATACTGATAAGGCTGAAACGCCCTGAAATCAAGGCTTTTCGGAAATCCATTCGTGTGTTCGGGACCTTCCACACGTAAATAAAAACTAAAGGAGAAAACAAATGAACAAGAAAGTACTGTACCTCGTACACGGAGCGGTGATTGCTGCTCTCTATGTTGTGCTGACCATGTTAGCCAACGCTCTGGGACTGGCAAATTATGCCATTCAGGTCCGCTTCTCGGAAGCCCTGACCATTCTTCCCGTATTTACCCCTGCTGCCATACCGGGACTTTTCCTGGGATGTATCATCAGCAATACCATGACCGGCTGTATGCTGCTCGACATTATCTTCGGCAGTCTCGCAACCCTGATCGGTGCCTTCGGCACATATCTGCTGCGTGATAAGAACAAATGGCTGGCTCCCCTGCCTCCCATCATCGCCAACACCATCATCGTTCCTTTCGTGCTGGCTTATGTGTATCATTTAGAGGGTGGCATTCCTTATTTCATGCTGACTGTGGGTATCGGTGAGATCATTTCCTGCGGAGTGCTCGGCATGCTGTTACGCACCGTGTTACAGAAATACCGCAAATACATTTTTGACGTACAGAAATAAGCGGTCATCCCGCCAAAAAGGCGTCCGGATCCTTTCACAGGTTCCGGGCGCCTTTTGCTGTCCACTTGTATTTAATTATCTATTTTCATATAGGAAATAAAATGATTGCCGTTCTCCGCGAACCATGTTGTAGCATCGTTCATTCCCTTTTTGTACAACTTTCCGGTGGACGGCTCCATGATGACAACGTTGAATTCATTAAATCCGGTCACCAGCACCGCCTCGCCATCCTCCAGGATCGCCAGTACCGGAATATCCTGATTCACATAATACAGTACCGCATCCAGACTACAGCCGCTCAGATCCAGTACCTGTACGCCTGTCATATTTTCTTCCAGAATCTGTATTGCCGTCTTGCCCTGCGCCAGGTCATATTCGGTGTTGCGGGTGATTCCGGCATGCCGCAGGATATTGTCCAGACATACCGTCAGGCTGTTCTTCTGGTCCGTGACACTTTCTTCCTTGATTGCCATGATCTGGTTTCTGCTGACACGATTGCCCTTCAGCCATACCGTAATGCCTCGGTCGTTCGCAACAACCCCGGCGGAATCGTAGGCTTCCTTCACCGCTTTCCCGGGAGCACTGTAAATGCCCTGTACCCCATAAGCATTGTATACATAATATCTGGAAACTTCGCTGACCGCATCCAGTGTCAGTTCTCTTCCGCCCTCAAATACGACCTCCTTCGGATTCAGCACCTTGATAGTCTTGGTATCAATGGTTGTCTTGGTCTGTATCTGCACATATCTCTCATAAATATCAATATCCGCCGTGACTACTTTATTCTGTCCCGGCTCTTCTTCCACATTGTTCATGATCTGGTCATCCAGGATCTCCTGATAGCTGCCGTTCTCAGAACGCTGTATTCTCGACAGGGTGATCTGATTGCCCTCGATGGCGCAATCCACGATGTAGATGCCATCCTGTCCGTATTCCTTCAGATTATCTCCGGAAGAATTGCTGATGCAGACCTTATACATGGGGTAAAAGATCTGTCCGGAATTCTCTGTCCGGATGTCGCTCTCCCTGGCCACGCCGTAGATAATATCTTCTCCCATGAAGCCAAGCGGCCGGATAGCCTCACCGTCCTCCGCCCGGATCACTGTCTGTTCTCCGGTATTCAGATTCCGGACATTCAGCTGGTTGCTGTGGTTGATGTCATCCCCTTCCTGCCATACGATGATCTCATGGTTCTCCGATACCTGAAGGCTGTCATCCTGTCTTATACTTACCAGCTGTTCAGCGCTGCGATTCTCCAGATCCACATCATAGACACCGTTTTCCAGGAAAAAATATACATGTTGCTGTCTGTTCCGGTACAGCAGCTGTTCCATCTCATCCTTCAGCACCGCATAGCTCTTGGAATATGGGATATAGACTTCTTCCTCGATCGTATTCAGCGAATTGTCATAGCTGATGATCTGAATGCCGGTCTCTCCCTCATGTCTTCCGCGATTCATGTAACCATACACGGCAAATTTCACATTACCGCCCTCGTCTACATCCAGAATCTTGATGCCATGATTGTCATACAGAGTCCGCCGGTCGGCATTATCTTTATCATAGAAGGAGAAGATCACTGTCAGTCCGTTGGTAGCCGCATTATAGCTGAGTAACTGCCCCATATCGGAGAACACCACGGTATTGCCATCCGCGCTCTCCATCATATCCACATTTTCATCCGTGATTCCCAGAAGGATCTTGTCATTGGCATACATCCGGGTAGTATCCGGGATCTGTGTCATGGTACGCTCATAATCCAGCAGATACATTCTCTCCGAAGTATATCTGACTCTGTAATACTCTTCGACATTGTAGTAGATCTTATTTTTGCCCTCTCCGGTGGATACCACAAAATCCATCAGCAGAGAGGCCACATTCCCACTGATCTGTGTCAGCCGGATGGAAGCCGCGTCCTCCTGGACCGGTTCCAGACTGCCCCAGGTGATCTGCTGAAAGCTGCTGTGAATATTCACTTTATGAAAAGTGCCGTTATCTGTCAGCTTGGAATTCGGTTCCAGATATTTCGTCAGTTCCTTGGCCACTTCCTTGTCGTATAATTTTCCGTGGAAATCTGTCGCAAATTCCAGAATTTCCGAAATATGCACATCATCATTCCATAAAATAGTCGTATAATAATATACCTTCTGTTCCCCTTCCAGTTCCAGGATCAGGGTCAGACTGTATTGTGTATTCGTGTCGATCAGGTCTTTTAACGTAAGGGAAACGGAAAAGCTTTTCCCATTTGCCTTCCATCCGGTGACTTCACTGTTCTCGATCAGCCGGCTGCCGTCGATGCTGCGAACCTCTGTCGAGATCCCCGTAATTTCTCTTCCGAACGTATCCACGGTGAAATTCGCCTGTCTGCCCTCCCCCAGCAGAGTAATGCAGTCCTTCTGGTAAGCCACATCCATCTCCACGGTATTTCCGTGCAGTTCATTGCATGCCACACCGCCGCTTTCCATGGTGATCATAGGCAGAGTGGCCGGAGCCATCTCCATGGTCATATTGTTATGTCCCTGATTCATAATGTTGCCGATGATCAGTGCTGATGCCAGAAATACTACAACACACACGGCAATTCTAATGATCGTTTTCTTCATTCTTGATTCTTCACTCATTCATTATTCAGCAATTTTTCCAGTGTCGGTGCCACATGGAGCAGTTCCTCCACAGTACCGATATCTGCGCTTTTCTTCGGGCGCATACCATTCTTTTTCACTGCCCGGATCAACAGATTCTTCGGGGTATGTTCCATATCGATGAATTCCAGGATCTGGGTCTCATAGCCCTGTTGTTCCAGCAGATTTGCTCTCAGAGCATCGGTGAGCAGTGCTGCCACGCGCTCCTTGATGATGCCGTATTTTAACACTGGTTTTAAAGGATCACATTTTATCTGCCGGTTCAGTTCATGCTGACAACAGGGAACCGCCAGAATGACTCTGGCCCCCCATTTTACCGCCTTGTCTAACGCATAATCTGTGGCAAGGTCACAGGCATGCAGGGTCACCACCATGTCCGCCACATCTGTGCCCTCGTAGGTACTGATGTCTCCCCTCTCGAACTTTAATCTGTCATACCCCAGCTTTTCCGCCAGTTCATTGCAGTGTTTTATCACATCGGTCTTCAGATCCAGTCCGGTCACCTGGATATCTCTATGCTGTAATTCATGCAGATAATAGTACATTGCAAAGGTAAGATAGGATTTGCCGCAGCCAAAATCAATAATGCGGATGGTACGGTCTTTCGGCAGTTCATCGATCACATCCTCGATAAATTCCAGATACCGGTTGATCTGACGGAATTTATCAAATCTCGCCCTGGTCACCCGGCCGTCCGGGGTCTGCACGCCCAGTCCTACCAGGAAATCCACCGGTTTTCCTTCCTCTAAAATATAATGCTTGGTACGGTTGTGAGCCAGTGCCTGCAGTTCCTCCTCTTCAGAAGCAGCCGCCCCCTCCGTCCGTAGTGCCTTGCCACTGTTTTTCACCTTCAGTGTCAGCTTGCCCTTTTTGCTGACCAGAGCGGTGGCCTGCAGGGTCTTCGCTGAGAATTCTCCCTGCCGGAACTGCTCCTGTAAGGCGGTGCAGATCCGGTCCGTCAGCTGTTCTGCTGTAAAATTCTCGTGAAACACCTGAGTTCCTCTGTAAGCAGTCTCCTGGAACAACAGTTCCTCCCGGATCAGCACCGGGCGGATCTTTACCTTCTGGGTCTGTTCCGGATGACGGCTGTTGCTCAGGATGATCTGCTGCAGATCTTTATTCAAAATTTTCTGTAAAAGTATTTTCAGTTCTTCCATGGTTTATCCTGTTTTTCAAATGTTTTGCGCATATTATAGCACGCTTTCCTATAAGAACGCAATCATTCCCCGTCGTCCACCGTGTCTCCTTTTGTAGATCTCATTGCACACCAACACATGGATCAGATCCTTTGATACTTTTTCCGCTTCCTGTTCCAGGATCGTGCTGATCGTATCCGCTATCCGGAACAGACTCAGGCGGTCCGGATATTCATCATAGATCATGCTTCCTTCATAGTCGTATTTGTCCAATATTTCCGCAATTCTGCGCTGACAGCATCTGACCTCTCCGGGATAGGTCTGCTGCAGATATTCCAGATCATTTAAGATCTCGTTTTCATCCATTCTCCCCGGATATCCGGGCAATGTCATAAAAAACGGTCTTGCTACCATTTTAAAATGCCTCATGCTTTTTTATAACATATGCATTTTCTCTCTATAAAGTGAAAAACAGGTGCTGCGAAGCTTATCGCAGCACCTGAATTCTCGCCATTGCTCTCTGCAATGCCGTCTCTGCCCTGGCAATATCCGTCTCCGGCGTCTTGCTGCGCAGTCTCTCTTCCGCACGGTGCAATGCTGCCTCCGCACGGTTTTCATCGATCTCATTCGGCCATTCGATAATCTCTGCCAGAATGATAACTCCTTCGGGAAGGATCTCGGCGAATCCGGAATGCAATGCTGCTTCCTTCTCTCCGTCCTTCTCCGTAATATGCAGGATACCCGGCTTCACGATCACCGTCAGGGGAATGTGGCCCGGAAGGACACCAATCTGTCCTTCCGTGGTATTGAATTCTACCATATCCACAATTCCCTCATAGAATACTCTTTCCGGGGTTATGATACGAAGTGTGAATTCTTTATCTGCCATATCTGTACTCCCCTCTCATGCTATGCATGAACCTTTGCCAGTACATCATCAATGCTTCCGGCATTCAGGAAGTAGCTCTCCGGAATATCATCATGCTTACCGTCCAGGATCTCACGGAATCCACGGATGGTCTCGCTGATAGGTACATATTTTCCTTCCAGACCGGTGAACTGTCCTGCCACGAAGAAGGGCTGGGACAGGAATCTCTGGATCTTACGGGCGCGGGATACGACCAGCTTGTCTTCCTCGGACAGCTCATCCATACCGAGGATAGCAATAATATCCTGTAATTCCTTATATCTCTGCAGGATCTCCTGTACACCGCGGGCGGTCTCATAATGCTCCTTACCTACGATTCTGGGATCCAGAATGCGGGATGTGGACTCCAGAGGATCCACTGCGGGATAAATTCCCAATTCTACAATAGAACGGGACAGAACCGTGGTGGCATCCAGATGTGCGAACGTGGTCGCAGGTGCCGGGTCTGTCAGGTCATCCGCAGGCACATAGACTGCCTGTACGGAAGTAATGGAACCGTTCTTGGTGGATGTGATACGCTCCTGGAGCGCACCCATCTCTGTCTGTAATGTAGGCTGGTATCCTACTGCGGAAGGCATACGGCCTAACAGTGCGGATACCTCACTTCCGGCCTGGGTGAATCGGAAGATGTTGTCGATGAACAACAGCACATCTTTTCCGCCCTTGTCACGGAAGTACTCTGCCATGGTCAGTCCGGTCAGACCGACTCTCATTCTTGCTCCGGGGGGCTCGTTCATCTGTCCGAATACCATGGTGGTCTTGTCCAATACGCCGGACTCCTGCATCTCGTGGTACAGGTCGTTACCCTCACGGGTACGCTCACCTACACCGGTGAATACGGAATATCCGCCGTGCTCGGTTGCGATATTACGGATCAGCTCCTGGATCAGTACGGTCTTACCTACACCGGCACCACCGAACAGACCGATCTTACCACCCTTCTGATAAGGGCAGAGCAGGTCAACGACCTTAATACCGGTCTCCAGCAGTTCTGTGTCCGTAGACTGCTCTGCGAAGGTCGGTGCGGCACGGTGGATAGGCTCGTAAGACACTCCTGCCGGTACCGGCTTGTTATCAATCGGCTGACCCAGTACATTAAATATTCTGCCCAGGGTATTCTCTCCTACCGGTACGGAAATGGGAGATCCGGTGGCGATAGCCTCCATTCCTCTCACAAGTCCGTCGGTAGTACCCATGGCAATACATCTGACAGTGTCATCACCCAAATGCTGGGAGACTTCCACTACCAGTTCTCCTCCATCTCTGGTAGGGATGCGGATCGCGTCATTGATCTCGGGAAGTTTGCCCTCATCGAAGCGTACATCCAGTACGGCACCGATGACCTGGGTGATCCTTCCTTTATTCTCTCCTGCCATTTCTACCTCTTTCCTGCCCACTATGCGGGCATTTCATAATCAACTCACATTTTGCACTGTTTTTCTCTGGCAGTCTTTGTATCTTCCACGCAGACACGCTTACGCTCGGATCGGAACGTAGCGGTACTAAATTCGCGCTGAAGCGCTCATTAAGTGCCGACGTTCCTTTACGGTCTGCTTAGGAATGATACAAAACCTGCCAGAGACATAACTGCAAAATATAAATATTAAAGCGCCTCTGCGCCTGCAATGATCTCTGTAAGCTCCTGGGTAATGCTTCCCTGCCTTGCGCGGTTGTACTTCAGTGACAGATCACTGATCATATCCTCCGCATTGCTGGTGGCATTATCCATGGCCTGCATACGGGCACCGTTCTCACTGGCTGCCGCTTCCATCAGTGCACCATAGATCAGACTGGATATATATTTCGGTATGATCATATCCAGTGCTTCCACATCTTCCGGTTCGAAATTCATCAGCGCATCGGCACCCTCTGTGGATGCACCCGCCTCTGCATCATATTCCACGGGCAGAAGCTTCAACAGCTTCGGCTCGTGGCTCACCGTGTTCTTGAAGTGTGTGTATGCCAGATAAATCTCGCCGATCTCTCCGGCTGCAAATGATGTCAGCAGTTTGTCCGACAGAAGCATTGCTTCGGCATATGTGGGCTCTTCGATGACCTCCGGATAGGATTCCTTCACGGTATATCCCTTTCTCTCCAGAATCTCCCGGCCCTTATTACCGATGGCATAGACCACAACGTCTTCTGCCTTCCACTCCTCCTGTCCAGTGATCAGCTTGGCCACATTGGAGTTGTAACCGCCTGCCAGACCTCGGTTGGAGGTGATGACAATGACCGCCTTTTTGGGGGAAGCCCCCGGAACGAGATACTTATGTTCCAGATGACCTACCCTGGACAGGATATTATTTACGGTATCATACATACAGTCAAAATACGTCTGAGAACGTTCTGCACCTGCTCTGGCTCTTTGAAGCTTTACCGTAGATACCAGCTTCATGGCCTTGGTGATCTGCTGTGTGCCCTGAATGCTGGTCTTACGGCGCTTGATATCACGCATTGATGCCATAGTTACCTCTCATTCTGCCGCAATCTGCGGCCGACACACTTATTTCAGGAATTCTGCCTTGAAATCATTCAGGGCTTTTACCAGCTTCTCTTCCGTAGCATCGGAGATCACTTTTTCCTCAGCGATGGCTGCGGGGATCTCGGGATGCTTCGTATCCAGATACTCGAAGAATTCCTTCTCGAATCTGGTGATTTCCTCTACAGGTACATCCAGCAGGAATCTCTTAGTGACTGCGTAGATGATGATTACCTGATATTGTACCGGCATGGGCTGGTACTGAGGCTGCTTCAGCACTTCTTTGATCCGTTCGCCCTGTGCCAGCTTCTCCTTGGTATCCGCATCCAGTTCGGATCCGAACTGTGCGAAGGAAGCCAGCTCTCTGTACTGGGCAAGCTCGGTACGGATAGGTGCTGCGATCTTCTTCATAGCCTTGATCTGTGCGGCACCACCTACACGGGATACGGACAGACCTGCATTTACCGCAGGACGGAAGCCGGAGTTGAACATTTCTGTCTCCAGATAGATCTGTCCATCGGTAATGGAAATAACGTTGGTAGGGATGTATGCAGATACATCGCCTGCCTGGGTCTCGATGATGGGAAGTGCCGTCAGGGAACCTCCGCCGTATTCGTCGCTCATGCGGACTGCACGCTCCAGCAGTCTGGAATGCAGGTAGAATACGTCACCGGGATATGCTTCACGTCCGGGCGGACGACGAAGGAGCAGGGAGAGTGTACGGTATGCGGTAGCATGTTTGCTCAGGTCATCATATACCACCAGTACGTCTTCTCCGTTCTCCATCCACTCCTCACCGATCGCACAACCGGAATAAGGAGCGATATACTGTAAGGGAGCCAGGTCACTTGCCGTGGATACCACAACAGTGGTATAAGCCATGGCACCGAACTCCTCCAGTGTTTTTACGATATTAGCCACGGTAGATGCTTTCTGACCGATAGCTACATAGATACATTTTACATTCTGACCCTTCTGGTTGATGATCGTGTCGATCGCAATAGCGGTCTTACCGGTCTGACGGTCACCGATGATCAGCTCACGCTGACCTCTTCCGATGGGAACCATGGAGTCGATTGCCTTGATACCTGTCTGGAGCGGCGTGTCTACGCTCTTACGAGTGATTACACCACTTGCCACACGCTCAATCTTACGGAATTTGTCAGTCTGTACGGGGCCTTTACCATCAATAGGCTGTCCTAAGGAGTTCACTACTCGTCCAAGCAATGCGTCTCCTACGGGAACCTCTACCACACGTCCGGTGGTCTTGACGATATCACCCTCTTCGATATTGCTGGCACTTCCCAACAATACGACACCGACATTATCTTCTTCCAGATTCAGCACCATGCCATATACATCGCCGGGGAACTGTAACAGCTCACCCTGCATGGCATTTTCCAGTCCATGTACACGAGCGATACCATCCGCTACCTGAATGACGGTTCCGACATCGGATACATCCAGCTGGGAAGAATATCTTTCGATCTGTTCCTTAATGACGGAACTAATTTCTTCTGGTCTTAAATTCATGGATCTGTCGCACCTTTCTTTCAGCCGGTCATCCTAGCTGAATATTTAATAATTGTTTCTTCATATCTTCCAGTTTGGTCCGGATACTGCTGTCCACCACCCGGTCACCCACCCGGATCACCATTCCGCCGATCAGCGTCGGATCCACATGGTAATACACATCAAAGGTCTGATAGGAAGTCGTAGCCAGCAGCTTATTTTTCACTGCCTGCTTCTGGGCCTCCGTCAGCTCCACTGCGGTATCCACATATGCGGTTCCCATCTTTTCAGATTCTCTGACCAGTTCGGTAAAATAAGCAAAGATTGCCTTTAATGAGCCGTAACGTTCCTTGGTCACCACGATCTTCAGAAACTCTGTCAGATCATCACTGACTCTGCCACGGAAGACCTGTTCCACCATGGAGAGTTTTTCCTGTTTGGGGATTCCGGGATGTTTCATCAGCTTGTCAAAATCCGGATTGTCTTCCAATATTTTCTCAAGCTGTGCGGTCTCATTCATCAGCTGGATCGCATTTCCATGGTCGACTGCCGCTTCGAAAAGGGCTTCTCCATAGACTTTGGAAACTAATTTTGCCATGTATCCTCACCCATTTCCTTCAGCGTCTCTTCGATCAGGCTGTTCTGTCTGGTGGTGTCTATGGAAGCGCCTACCAGCTTACCTGCCATGACAGATGCCACGGATACGATCTCCTGTTTGATCTCATCGGACATTTTCTGCTTTTCCAGTCTGGCTTCTTCCTGTGCTCTCGCCAGGATTCTGGCTGCCTCTTCCTTGGCCTGAGTGACGATACGCTCCTCGTTCTGAAGAGCCCGTCTTCTGGCATCACTTAAGATGTCCTCCGCCTCTTTGTCGATGTCCTTCAGCTTCGCCTCATACTGTGCCTTCAGTTCTGCGGCCTTTTCCTGATTGTCCTTTGCCTCTTCCAGTTCTCCCCTGATCTTCTCTTTACGATCATTTAAGAACTTTCTGGCCGGATTGAACAGAAAATAGCTGAGTGCCAGGAACAATACGAAGATGGCAATGATCATCAGGCAGGAGTCTGCCAGCAGCTGCCAGTCCAGGTCAAACAGTCTTGACATGGTCTCGCCTTCTGTTAATAGTATCATTTTCATCCGCATTCCTTTCGTTTAATCAGGGAAGTAAGGGCTTTACGAACAGCAGCAGCATAGCAATCAACAGACCGTACAGACCGGTGGTCTCGGCAACTGCCTGTCCCAATAACATGGTAGAAGTGATCTCGGACTTTGCTCCGGGATTACGTCCTACTGCTGCAGCAGCGTGTCCTGCTGCGATACCCTGGCCTACACCGGGTCCGATACCGGCAATAACTGCCAGACCAGCACCGATTGCAGAACAGCCTAAGATAAAGTTTTCATTAAAATCCATAGTAAATCCTCCTATTATTGAGATTCTTATCAGAATCTTTCTAGCATAGTTTCAGATAGCCATACCTGAACAGTACAGCTTTAAGCGTCTCCTCTTGCATTGGCAATGTAAGTCATGGTCAGCATACAGAATACGTATGTCTGGATGGCTCCGGAGAACAGGTCAAAGTATACATGCAGTGCTGCGGGCCACGCTGTAGCGATCACACCCAGCAGTCCGTAGATCAGTGCCATCATTACCGTTCCGGACAATACGTTTGCAAACAGACGTAATGAAAGGGAAATCGGTACTGCGATCTCACTGATCAGGTTAATGGGCAGCCAGATCGGCAGCCAGGGGGGCAGCGGGGAACACATGCCTTCCCAGATTTCCTTCGGCTTCTGGTACTTGAACTGATTGTAATGGATCAGCAGGAAGGTCAGAACACCGAGAGGCAATGTCACGCCGTAGTCCGCTGTGGGGGGACGCAGGCCTAACAGACCGGAAATATTGCTCACCAGAATGAAGATGAAGATCGTTCCGATGTAGTTGTAGAACTTCGGTGCGGCCTTGCCCATGGGAGCATCCACCATGGCATCCAGCTTCTCCACGATCAGCTCCACCACATTCTGAAAACCTTCCGGCACTTCTCTGGCTTTGGCCATCTGGCGGTTGGCAGCAATGGCAAAACCAATGATAAGCAACATGACGATCAGCACACACACATGTGTGGTCGTTATCCATACCTCATGGCCGAAAAAGGAATACTTAAACACGCCATGTATCATAAAGTCGATATTGTCGGCACCGGATAACAGAATTCCATGTTCCATTGTTTCACCTCCTTATTGTTTATTCTGTTGTTCCTCTGTCACTTCTCCATCCTTCGGGGCTTCCGCTTCTTCCGCAGTCTGCGGAGCAGTTTTGTCTTCCGCAGTCTCCTCCGGCATCGCCTGGGGTATCGGATCCGTCTCGTGGAACAGTTTATTGCATAATTTATGGGTAAGCGGCTGTAGAAATGCCGTTACTTTCATACATATAACATAGGTGAAAAAGAAAATCAGAGGATTCATCACTCCGGTCTTCATCATCACCAACAGGAAAAAAATCAACATGACATATCGTAAGACATAGGCACGGATGATCATTTTCGTAGCAGTCTTCTCGGGCTGGTCCAATGCCCGGTCCAGGGAACGGTACATATGATATGTGGAGACCAGCGCCAGCAGAACGCCAAACCACAGACTTTTGGCATACATTGCTTCATCCTTTGCAATAAATGCTCCTATGATCTGCGCTGACACTCCCAGGAACAAGATCCCCAGATCCATCTCCAGAACCGTTCTATTTATCTTTTTTAGTGTGTTTATCATCGCCGTCTTCATAAATTGTCCTGGCCATCCGGTATACATTCTGCCCTCCGGCCACAGCTCCCATACAGAAAAGCAGGATCATCCAGAAGTCCGTTCCGAAATGTTTATCCAGCCAGATGCCGGCTGCGGACATCAGGCAGATCGGTACCAACATATTGATACCAAATTGCATGATCAGTGTGATCGCCCGAAACACCTGTCTGTCGTAGGGTTTCTTTTTTCTTGACACTGTGTCCTCCTGTGTTGATTTCTGCTCTCAGCATTTATTTTTGTACATTTTTGAAAATATTTTCCCACTGCAGGGCAAACCTATAGTCATTATAACGAAATCTTAACATGATGTCCAGTAAAATCCCCCTGTCTAAATGGTAAAAAATCTATAAAATCCTGTGAAAAAAAGATTGACTTGAAATCTCTCCGGAAGTACTATTTGAGTAACTATTCAGTGACTTTACACCCTTATAGAAAGAAGGATGACGCGAATGAAGACTACAGACATCAAAAGACAGCTGCGGATCCGTATTGCCACCCCTGAGGATGCTGCAAGGCTGGTTGCCATTTATGCCCCTTATGTGGAAAATACCTCTATTACCTTTGAGTACATCGTTCCTTCCGCAGAAGAATTTGCGGACCGGATCCGTCACACTCTTACCCGTTATCCTTACCTGGTGGCTGAACTGGACGGGGAGCCGGCAGGATATGCTTACGCATCCGCTTTTAAAGGCCGCGCTGCTTATGACTGGTCTGTGGAGACTTCCATCTATGTCAGCCGGGATCTTCGAAGCAGCGGTGTCGGCAGTCTGTTATACGAAAAGCTGGAGGAATACCTGACCGCACAGCACGTCTGCAATGTCTGTGCCTGCATCACCTACCCCAATCCTCCCAGCATCGCCTTCCACGAAAAGCATGGTTATAAAACCGTGGCACATTTTCACGCTTCCGGTTACAAGCAGGATGCATGGCATGATATGATCTGGATGGAGAAGACGCTGTGTCCTCACACGATCCCTCCCATGCCTTTTATCCCGTTTCCGGAACTGTGGCCGTTGTAAAGCACACCGCACAAAGGAGAAATTCTATGAGCAACGAACTTCAGATCTACCGTAAACGGCTGATCCCGGAAGAATGCATTTTATTAAAGGATGATATTATCGTCGAGCAGAACGAAGACTACATTCTGACCAAATGGAAGACCTTGAATCCCAAGACCACGTTTTCCCACGGCTGTTCCTGCTATTATCTCAAGGAAGGCTTCAAGATCAGCAAGTTCTACCGCCATGACGGTTCTCTGCTGTACTGGTACTGCGATATTGTGGAATATACTTCCCGACCGGAAGATAATTCCCTGATCGTCACGGATCTGTTGGCTGACATTATCCTCTATCCCGATGGAAGGATGCATGTCGTGGATCTGGACGAGCTGGCCGAGGCTCTGGAAAAGGGGCTGATCACCCAGGCTCAGATGAGTGCCTGCCTGCGCCAGCTGAACAACCTGATCACCATTATCTACCGGGACAAGTTCGACAGGCTGCAGAATCCGTTGGATAGGAGCGGGCTGTAGCTGCAGTGCTTACTTTTTGCTCCCTGGTCAGAACTATTCAGAGTAACACATTCGCATAATAAATGAGAGCATAGGCTCTTACGGACACAAGTGTCCGACGAGCTTCTGCTCTCACTTACTTTACTCTGAATAGTTCAGCAGGTTTCCGATGCAGTGTCCCAGAATCGTCAACAGTGTAATATCTTCATCCGACCACTTACGGTTGCGGTTGAACACATCATAGTTCACGATCACATTCGGCACTCCCTCTTTGCGGGAAAGACATTGCAGGGAAGCACCGATCTCCTGCTTCTGCATCACGGCAAAGGCCGCCGGATCCTGGAATCTGAGTTTCAATGTGTTGGATTCTATAAAATTATCATCATCCCCGAATAGCGCAAGATACTTCTCATCTTCAAAAAGTCCTCTTCCATCCGGTACTTCTACCATGTAATTACCATTCCGGCATACCAGCTGCGCTCCCGACTCTGAATAAATCGTGATTCCATCCAGATCGAAGAGACTGCGGATCTGCTGCAGACGTTCTTCCTTTTTTACAATGGAGTTCACACCGGATACACACAGTTCGGTGATCATCTTCGTGATGACTTCCCGCTTTTTCTCCTTAGATACCACATAGGCCATAGCCATGTTCTGCATATCGTCGCTTTCCAGTTTGCCGTGAAGTCTCTCTTCATAGATGATATGGCGGTTCTTGCCTTTTTCCTTGGCCAGATAGAGTGCCTTATCCGCCTTGCGCATCAGTTCCTCGTATTCGCTTCCATCTATCGGATACTCCGATACGCCGATAGAAGCTGTCACATGGGTCTTCGGATCAAATGCCAGAGCAAATTCCTTCGCAATGGTCTTCAAAAGTGTCTTCAGCTGTTCTCTGGTCTCCACTTTCTCCAACAGGATCACATACTCGTCTCCGCCGAATCGTCCGATCACGCCCCGCTGTCCCACCAGCACCTGCATGATCTCCGCCACTCTCCGGATGACCTGGTCACCAAAAATATGTCCGTAGGTATCATTGATATGTTTGAAATCATCAATATCAATGATCACCAGCCATCTGGTACTATGATCCTTGCGGTTCAGCTGTTCGATGGTGTACTCTGTCCATGCCCGCTTGTTCAGCAGACCGGTTCCGGCATCTCTGGCTGCCGGAGTCAGATAATAGGCTTCCTTCTCCCGGTTTCTGTCCGGGGTTATGATGCCCGCTACCATATCACGCTTCTTCGGGATCCGTGCGCCTTTGACCTTCCATATTCCCTTGTCCTCCTGCCCGCTGACGAATTCCATCTCGAAGAAATCGTCCTCGTTACGCAGATGTGCGCAAAAGGTCCGCAGCTGATCTTCCAGTCTGGAAATATCACTGCCCTCATGTGCCTGTTCCACATCCCGGATCAGCGCATTCATAGGCCCTTCAAACTGGTTCATGGCCCGCTCGTTGACATATTTATAGACCGTAATACTGTCCTGTTCGATCAGATATTCAAAAAAGTAAACATCTTCCAATGTCATAAAATGACGGTACTTCAGAATGCTCTGCTCCAGTCGTAAATTCCGGTTCTCCAGATCATGAATATCTGAAACGGTGATCTGATACAACGGAATCCCGTTCTCCGTCTGTTCACTCTGTTCCAGACGCAGATACACATTCCTTACACTGTCCTTCAGATTGTGAAGCACCGTGATCAGTTCCAGCGGTTGGAACGTATCCGCCTCCACTGCTTTTTTCAACAGCTCCCCGTCTTCCGGCAGAAGCAGTTCACTCACCGGCCGGAAAGAATTCTCCCCTACGAATTCATAGAAAAATTCCGACGCCTTGGCTGCTACCAGATCCTGCCTTACGAAGATCTTCCAGTCCATGATTCTATTTGCATAACCCTTTTGTTCTACGCTGTTGAGTCTCATAGATTTTCGCTTTCGTTTAATAAAATACGTGTCCGCCGATATTGATACCTGTCAGTCCTTCCACCGGTGTGCGGAAATATACACAGTTTCCTACATTGGTCACACCGGACATAGCCTCGTCTGCCGCCTGGTAGCAACGGCTGGTGGCTTTATTGGTGGCCAATGCCAGTTCCAGACGTCCGCTGGCCACCGGTGAGAACTGTTTGTTCTGATAGATCACTCCTACCACTGTGTTGGGATAAACAGAACTTCTGACACGGTTGATAACCACACTGGCTACCGCCAGCTGACCGTCATAGGGTTCTCCGCCCGCTTCACAATAGATCAGATTTGCCAGCAGATAACGGTCTCCCTCTTCAAAGGAGATATCCGAAATGTCCCGCCAGGTTGCGTTTGCCGCCTTCTGGGACATGGCGATCTCTTCTGCCAGTTTTTTCCGGAGTGTTTCCAGATTTTCTTCTTTTTGTTTGATCTCCTGTTCATATGCCAGGGCTCTCTGCTCTGCTTCCGAAATATCCCCGGCATATTTTGCAATGCTGTTAGATGTCTGGCTGATCAGACCGGACACCTTGCTTTTCTCGGCTTCCGCTGCCACCTTCAGACTATCCAGCTCCGTTTTCTCTGCCTGCAGTCTCGCCTCTTCCTCTTCGATCAGCTTGCGGTTCTCTTCGAATTCCTGCAGTTTCTTCTGGTCATAGGCTGCGATCCGTTCAAAAAAGTCCGCAGCGTTCAGCAGTTTATCGAAGCTCTGGGCATTCAGCAAAGCGTTGATGTAACTGGTCTCATTCCGCTCGTACATATCCCGTACCCGGATCACCATACACTCATACTGCCATGCTTCCGTAGCTTTCGCCTCTTCCAGACTGGCCTGGGTATCCGCGATCTCCTGCTCCTTGTCTGCGATCTGCTGTTCCAGATCTGACAGATTATTACTGACTTCCGTCAGCTGACCGTTCAGATTATTCAGTTGTCCCTTGAGGGAATTCTGTTCTCCCTTCAGGTTCTCCAGATTATCATTTTCCTCATTCAGCTGATTCTGCAGGTTGTTTTTCTCTTCCTGCTCTTTCTGAATCTGCTGCCAGGTACTGCTGGTAGCTTCCACTTTGATATCTTCTGAAGAAAAGGCTCCTGCAAGGATCACTGCTGTAAGCAGCACAGCTGTCTTCTGTAGGCGCTTCAACCGTTTTACTCCTTTTATCTGTTGCTTCAGACCTCGATGCGTATCATGCGGCCCGTCTTACGGTACTGCACGTAATTCACTCCGGCCGCTTCAAACATCCGCTTGGCTGCCCGGTTGGACGGAGTTCCCGCATACTTATCGCTGTCATATACCACCGTGCGGATCCCCGCCTGGATAATGGCTTTCGCACATTCATTGCAGGGGAAAAGAGAGACATACAGCTTCGTCCCCTCCAGGGAACCGCCACGATAATTCAAAATAGCATTCAGTTCACTATGTGTTACAAAGGGATACTTTGTCAGATTCCTGTCATTGTCGTTCTCCCTCTCCCAGGGGAACTCATCGTCGGAACAACCCTTGGGGAAGCCGTTGTATCCCATGGACAGGATCTTGTTGTCCGGGCTGACAATGCAGGCTCCCACCTGGGTATTCGGGTCCTTGGACCGCATTCCAGACAGGTGGGCCACCCCCATAAAATATTCATCCCAGCTGATATAATCGCTGCGTTTGGCACTCATGGGTGTCTCCTTTATTTGGTACCGAAAATACGGTCTCCTGCATCTCCCAGTCCGGGAACAATGTATCCATGATCATTCAGCTTCTGATCCAGTGCTCCGATATAGATATCCACATCCGGATGTGCTTCCTGCATAGCTTTTACACCTTCGGGTGCAGCGATGATGCACAGCAGACGGATGCTCTTGCAGCCCTTGTCCTTTAACAGCTGGATGGCTGCGATGGAAGAACCGCCGGTAGCCAGCATGGGATCTACCACGAATACCTCACGCTCTGCACAGTCTGCAGGCAGCTTGCAGTAATATTCTACAGGCTTTAAGGTCTCAGGATTGCGATACAGGCCGATATGTCCTACTTTTGCAGCAGGGATCAGGGATAACATACCGTCTACCATACCCAGACCTGCACGCAGGATAGGTACCAGTGCCAGCTTTTTACCCTTTAACTGCTTCACGGTGGTCTTGCAGATAGGGGTCTCGATCTCTACTTCTTCCAGAGGCAGATCCTTGGTTGCTTCATAACCGATCAGCATTGCGATCTCGCTGATGTTCTGTCTGAAGTCCTTGGTACCGGTCTCCTTTCTGCGGATGATTCCGATCTTCTGCTCGATTAAGGGGTGATCCATAACTACTACTTTTGACATATTGTTGTCCTCCTGTGTTTTGTATTTGTTATAATGGTATTTCGTTGTTCGTGTCTGTGTAATGCATTAAACCTCTTCGATCAGGCTGATTCTGCGGCTGTGTCTCTCTTCTCCGGAAAAAGGTGTATTCAGGAAAGTCTCCACGATCTCCAGCGCCAGGTTCTCACCGACAATGCCTGCACCCATTGCCAGCATGTTGGCATCGTTGTGCAGTCTGGTCATCTTCGCCGACAGAGGATCGGAGCAGAGTGCGCAGCGGATCCCCTTTACCTTGTTGGCAGAAATGCTGATACCGATACCGGTGGTGCAGATCACGATACCCTTCTCGCAGGTACCGTCTGCCACAGCCCTTGCCGCTGCATGTCCGAACACAGGGTAATCGCAGCTTGCCTTGCTGTCACATCCCATATCCTGATATGGAATGTTCTTCTCCTCTAAATATTTCTTTACTCTTTCTTTCAGATCATATCCGCCATGATCACTTGCGATTGCTATCATTTTCCTTCTCCTCGTATTTTCTGTTTAAAGTTTTACTACTTTATGGCCCGCTGCTTTCAACAGCCGGTTCATAATGGCCTGTCCGAAGCCTTCCGTGGAAAATCCCTCGGAATAGATCTTTGTCACACCTTCATCATCGAATTCTCTCAGAATAGTGTACAGATGTCTGGCGATACTGTCCTCATCCTTACGGCTGCCGACACTTTTCACCACATCTGCTATATAACCGGACAGCATTTCTTCGGTTCCGATGATTCCGGTCTTCTCTCCTGCGGTATGGTCTGCTGCCGCAGCCCGGTTAATATACTCCCTTACCTGCCCCGGGGTTCCCTCTACGATGGTGAGTTCTCCCCTGGGTGCATAATGTCTGTACTTCATTCCGGGGGCCTTGGGTGCCTGTCCGCTGTCTGCCCGCAGGATCGTGGTGTCCGTATCCACTGTTCCCAGCACTGTGCTCAGTTTCTCCTGGGTAATGTATCCGGGCCGCAGGATCTGTGGCGGTGTCACCGTCAGGTCAATAATGGTGGATTCCAGGCCAATCCCCACCTCACCGCCATCAATGATGGCATCGATCCGCCCCATCATATCTTCTTCGACATATTTTGCCACTGTGGGACTGGGCTTGCCGGAAGTATTGGCACTGGGCGCCGCAATATATCCCCCGCTGTATTTGATCAGCTTCTGTGCCGCCGGATGCGAGGGCATACGGATCGCTACCGTATCCAGACCACCTGTGGTCTCATAAGGCACCGCGTCTGATTTCGGCAGGATCATGGTCAGGGGACCCGGCCAGAAAGCATCCGCGATCTTCCGTGCCTCTTCCGGTACCTCCTTTGTAATCTTGTAAATGTCCTCAAACCGATAAATATGAACGATCAGTGGGTTGTCGGACGGTCTGCCCTTTGCCGCATATATTTTCTGGGAAGACGAAGGATTCAGTGCATCTCCCCCCAGCCCGTACACGGTCTCGGTAGGGAAAGCCACCAGTCCTCCCTGCTGCAGGATTGCTCCCGCCGCCCGGAGTTTCTCCTCATCTTCTTCGCTGACGGGGCCCTCTCCGGGACGAATCTTTATGATCTCAGTCTCCATGTTTTTACCTTCTGTGTTCTAAATTGCATTTGGATATAGTATATCATATCCCCAGTCAAATGGAAAGATTATTCCTCTCCGGTCTGCCGGGATGTTGTGTGTACAGAATAAACGGTCCATCCGACCAGCAGCGGAATCACCGCCACGGTCGGCAGTTCATAGCGGATTGCATTGGACATGGGGGATGCCAGGCACACCAACACGTTTATAAAGCCGGGAACCAGCAGTATCAACGCACTGTATCTTTTCTTTTTCCACAGGAAAAATGCCAGCACTACCAGAATCCAGGTATACAATCCCGGAGTACACAGATACTTGATCAGCGGCAGCCGCATACTGAGGAACCAGATCTGCAGCAGAAACTCCGATGTCTGAATGGGGAATGTATGATGAATTCCCTGTTCCTGCGCATATTCCGGATACTCCAGCTGGATCCAGGCCTCTATGTTCTGTTCCACCGGTGCCAGATAGCCATAGCCCTTGTTGACAAATGCCGCCACATAGCATCCCGGATGCTTGAAAAACATCTGCACCCATATTTTCATGTAGGGCCCCAGGTCTCCGCCTCGATATAATATTTTAATGGGATCCGAAATCCGGGGTTCATAATTTTTCATAGCATCAAAGTTCAGGGTATCATTGATCACCTGTCTCTCATATTCCGTAACCTCATCTTCGTATTCGCAGACATATCTCGCCGTCTGCTGGAACGGTACGCTCAGCCCCTCGGAAGCTGCCGGTTTTCCCACATCGATCAACGCTCTGTATCCCACCACCGTGATCAGTTCATAGATCACCACAGTTGCCAGCAATACCAGGAATGCCTTCCTGCGTTCTTTGCCTTTCAGATAAATTGCCAGCAAAAGCAGTGCCGGAACAATCGCATAGATCCCGTTATTTCTAAGCAGGCAGGATAATACACTGAATACAATCAGTCCCGCCGCATCTTTCCCGCCACATTCCTTCTTTTTCAGTACCGACATCAGATATACTGCCTGTAACACCGTCATTTCCGCATACAGCAGATCTTTCTCAAACCATTGGGCATAGGTTCCCCAAAAAGGTGTCAGGGCGAAAAACAGGATTCCCACGGCACACCATTTCCAGGAAATTCCCAGCTCCTGCAGTTTTTTCATGCTGAGGGAAAAAGCATAGGCCCCTACCAGTGTCTGCATCAGGCAATACAGGAAAAAGCCGAAATTGGCATCTGCAATGGTTCTTCCCAGCACAAAACAGATTCCGATGATTGCGGAGGAAAATGGCGGATGTGCCGCTCCCCAGTCCTGTTCACCCAGAAACTGTTTCAGTTGCACCAGACCGTCCCCACTGGTAGTTCCAGGATAATTTAGCAGGATCCAGAACAGCCAGCTGAAGGCTATTACAAAAAAGCCCACCATCTGTAGGTGCTTTTTGCCCTGCTCTGCGGGTAATTCCACATGCTCCAGCCCAAAATATGCCAGACGCAATACCAGATACAATAACACTGCAAACCCCAAAACACAGAACGTGGATAATAGTATCTGAAAAGAATTGCCCCACAGGAAAATGGCAGAATCATATTTCTTAAAGCTGATACATACTATAAGAAGGAATGACAGAATAACAGAAAGTACCAACGTTGCCACATCTGTCTTCGCCTCTCTTTTCTTCACTTCCTTAAGCATTACAAATACTGCCGCAGCCGTTAACAGATCTGTATAATCCAGCACCGTAAATGCTCCGCACAGTTTATTCAGCCCATTGACAAGATTCGAATCCACGTATCCTCCCAGGCAGACTTCAAATGTACATTGCAATGCCAGTGTCACGATCACGGTCAACAGAACATTTCTTATTTTTTGATATCGTCTCATTTTCTCTCCCGTAACTTTATAAAATTCTGTCATAACATACAAATCCTATATTATCATAATAACACTGTGTATACAACTCGTGCCTTTATTTTGTATTTCCCGTTTCAATCCCTCTGTATCCCGTTAATGTATTGTAAAATTCCTTTGTGGATCGACCATGCCACTCTGTCCTGATAGGCCTCGTCACACAGTTTTCCCGCCTCTGCCGCATTGGACAGGAAGCCGCATTCCACAATGACGATGGTTCCTTTGGTTTTTTTCAAAAGATAATAGCTGTCGTTGGGCTTGATCTGCCGGTGGTTCTCCGGATCCAGATCCTGGACCAGCTGTGTCTGGATCAGCCCTGCCAGTTGTTCCCCTCCGCTGCTGCCATTATAATAGAAGACCTGCGCTCCGTGCACATACTCTTCCGGATAGCTGTTCTGATGGATGCTCACCGTGAGAACCGGATCCGTCTGCTCAATCTTTTCGATCCGGCGTTTCATATCCTGCACTTTCTTATTGGGAGCAGATGCATCATACAATCCATCCTCCGTCTCTCTGGTCAGCACCACCCGGATTCCGTCTGCCTCCAGATACTGTCTCAGTTTCTCTGTGATCCGGAGATTGATATCCTTCTCCGGTGCTCCGTTGATACCAATCTTCCCCGGGTCATCCCCGCCATGGCCGGCATCGATCACTACCGTCTGTATTCCGTCCGTGTCCGCATTATTCCCCTGCAAGGCATTCACGGCATTTACCGTTTCCACATATGCCGCCGTTTCCCTGCCAAGTATCGCCATAGACATAAGCAACAGGCATACCATCACCGCCCTTAACACTTTCTGTTCCATCCCTGTTCTCCGGTGTCTCTTTTATTCTATATGATTTTATATGCCTTTTTCTCTGGAAATATCTTCCGAAAATTAAGAAATCCTTTTGTTTTAAACTATTGCATCCCCTTACTACTTCAGCGTATAATACCATTATGAAAATAAGCAAAAAAACTCTTTCTATCATTTTATTTGTTCTGGCGGGAATTTGTGTTCTTGCTGCAGTGATCCTGTTGGTAAAAGGGCGGATCGAAGACCGGCGTATGGAGGAAGCGCTGGATGAATTGCGCCCGACGCAGTCCGTGGAGACCACGCAGGCACCTTCCACAGTCGAAGGTGAGCCGACCGTTACCGCCTCCCCGGAACCGTCCACAGAAAAGACCCCGGCTTCCACCGAGGAGTTCGAACGAGTGGCCAACCCTTATTCCGACAGTTTTCTTGCCAACAAGGATATGGCGGCCTGGCTGCAGATTCCGGGCACCAATATCGATTATCCGGTAATGTGGACTCCGGAAGATGAGACCTATTATCTCTACCGTGCTTTTGACGGCAGCGAAAATAAAAACGGCTGTCTGCTCCTTGACGATGAAAGCTGTGTAGATCCTCTGACCACGAATCTTATCATTCACGGTCACAATATGAAATCCGGTGCCATGTTCGGCAATCTGACCGATTACGAGAATCAGGATTTCTATAAGGAACACAAAAACATTATCCTCTATACCGAAGAGTGTCAGCGCAATTACGAGATCATTGCCGTCTTTCGCTCCCAGGTCTACCGGAAAACAGATCAGGTATTTAAGTTCTACAAATTTTTCCAGGCGGATACGCAGGAAGAATTTGATGACTTTTATAACAATATCAAGCAGTTATCCCAGTATGACACCGGTGTCACCGCAGAGTTCGGAGATCATTTTCTGACACTGTCCACCTGCGTATACCATGTAGAGCAGGGCCGGTTCGTAGTCGTTGCCAAAGAAGTAGAACCCGGTGATTACTACCTTCCCATACAGGAATAACTCACAGACAATCAGGAGGTTTTCTTATGAAGAGACTTAAAAAATTTGTCACACTGTTCACGCTGGCTGCCGTATGCTTTGCTATTCCCGGTCTGGGAAAGATCACTGTAAAGGCTGCGGAGCCCACCACCTATGTTCTGAACTATTCCGACAGCAGTTCCGAGTGGAGATACAAGGAAGCATCCAGCTGGTCCGCAGAAGTTCAGGACCGCGAGTTGTATTATCTGCAGCAGAATATCAAAGACGGTGACTATATTGTCATCGACAACGATGTGGAGAACAATGCCCTGGCTCTCAAGGTTTCTGTCCGTCTGGGCAACCTAACCTTCAAGAATACTGTTGGTGTTCCCGTAGTCTATGCCAACGGCTATGACAGTGTCTATTTCCTGAGCGGTACCTCCGGTGCTGTCAACGGTGATGTATCTCATGCCTATGTATATGGCGATGCCAAGGCAAATTTCAACAGCAATGTAGACACTCTGGAAATGATCGGCCTGACAGATGATAAATCCAATAATCTGCATGCCACCATCAACGGTGTCGGTACCGTCAATCATCTGATTGCCAAAGACAACCGTGACCAGAGCGTTTTCTATGAGGCCTACAGTTTCGCCGCAGGTAAGCTGGCCATTGAAGACGGATCCCTGAAGACCGAAGCAAAGTATTACAGCACCACCGCTCCCGCTGCTGCCGCAGAAGCAGCTCCTGCAGCTACCGAGCAGCCCACACAGACCACAGCTCCTGCACAGGCCACACAGAACAGTACTTCTTCCGAATATGACAACGTTCCAAAGACCGGTGAAAATTCTGCAATGTTCTGGCTTCTGGGTGCCGCAGTTGTATGCATGGCCGGAGGCTATACCATCCGCAGAAAGAACGTACAGGAAGCGGAATAAAGTTTTCGGCAGCAATAAAGCCCAGTCCCTTGCGGGACCGGGCTTTTACTATGTTATTCTGTTCCTACTGCAGATAGGCATTGATCAGTTCCCAGGCTGCCTGTGTTCCGTAACCCAGTCTCCATACCGCCACACCACCAATATTCTTGGTAGCCATCATGTTCAGCTTCACTGCGATGGATTCCGCATCTTCCAGCCAGATCTGATAGGTGGCATTTCCGGAGGTCCATTCTGCATAATTCTGACAGGTCTCCTCATCCCACTCTGCCGTCACACCGGCTCTGTTCATGAAGTCTGCCTCGTTGTTCATGGTAATATATTCATCCGTCACATCCGTGCCTTCGGTCTTCCACAGGATCGTGTAGAACGGAAGGGCATTGACTACCTTGTTTGCAGGCACCTCCTGCAATGTTCTGTCCAGACCGCCGGATACATAGCTGATGCTTGCCACACTTCCGGGATCCTTGCTTCCGTGCCAGTGTTCGTCATATCCCATGATAATGACATAGTCTGCAACCTGTCCCTGGATATCCAGACGGTAATAATCATTGAAATTGAACGGTACATAGTTGGCAATGGACAATACCAGTCCCCTGTTGCGGCACTGAATGGAAAGTTCTCGTATAAATTCCACATAATGCGGCCCGCAGTCACTGCTCAGCTGCTCGAAGTCCACATTGATGCCGTCCAGTCCCAGGCTGACTGCTGCATCTGTCACGTTCCGCACAAAGTTCTGCCGGCTGGTGGTGGAGGACAGCATATTCAGAGTACTGATGGCCGTTCCGGTCTCATTGGCGTAATTAAAATTATCCACCACGCCCCATACCTGTAAGCCCATATTGTGGGCCGTGGTTACATAATTCGCTGTTCCGAAGTTCCGGATACTTCCGTTCTCATCCGTCAGACTGAACCAGGTCGGTGCAATGACATTCATACCCTTCGTACCGGACACCATGGAGTACAGAGTGTCATTACCGCCTGCACCGCCGATAGAATGCCAGCCCAGGCAGATCTTGCTGTCAGAAGTCAGGGCAGTATATTCCGGCTCCTGATAATCCGTCACCGGAGTCTCGGTCTCTTCCGTAATATCTCCCAGACGCTTGTTCTCCACATATCCGATCACGGAATCCGCTGTCTTCACCTTGCTCCAGGTCTCCATCTGCTCCAGAATCTCCAGGGTATCTCCCTTCGCTGCCTGCGTGAGGATCGGGCTCTTCACACCGCCCCGCAGACGCACCGCCGTATCCTTTTTCAGCTGTGCCACCTGTCTGGTCCCCCATTCGGTGTAGACCTGCACATGTCTGTCATAACAATCATAGGAATAATTTGTGAACAGCTTCACATAATCCGCCGCCACATATACGGTATCCCCTTCCACGAAACTGATCACATATCCGGCATCCTGTGTGCCTTCTGTTGTCGTATAGGAAGTCTCGCCGAAAGTCGTACGGATCACTTCTGTCGGATTGGCGTACAACAACAGTTTTTCCGTCATATCCGCATAAAACACTTCGTTCATATATTTATGGACAGTTGCCAGATCAAAATAGCATACGTCATCTCTGATCAGTGCCTGTTCTTCTACCATTTCGTCCTGTAAAATAATGGCACTTCTGTCACTCTCTGACACCTGATAAAATTCGTTCCAGTCTGCCTCTTCTTTGCTGTAGGAATATTTATCCAACAGCACCTTTCCCAGTGCTCCGCCCGCGATCACAAGGATCAGCAGGATTGCTATGATCACCGGTAGTATTCTTTTCTTCATATGTGCTCCCATCCGCAGGCTGCCGCCTGCACCATTCTTGCCTTTTCTTCCGTTCCGTCTTCTATCGGCAGAACAGTTTTATTCTATCACAATTCCTCTATATAATACAAGGAACAATAGAGACAGATCCTGCACTGCGGGATACAGCCAGAGAGGCAATCCCGTTTTGCATCCCCGCAGCGCATTCTCTGTTTCAAAGTATTACCCGGGCAAGAGCTGACACCCTTTAACGCAGATCCACCTTATCCAGCCGGACCTGGCTGATTTTGCCCTGTTCTCCCAATATATAGTCTGCCATATACTGGCTTTCTTCTCTGACGGCATACGCTGCCGCCTGCGACGGTGAAACCTTTTCTCCGTCGACATACAATTCTGTGCCGTTTTTCTGAAGCTTTCGAAAATATTTTTCCACCTTTCTCCTGGGAAACTTCTTCCCGGGAGTCACAGCTTCCCGGTCCTCCACAGACACCTCCCGTCCGCAGCATATTTTACCAAAAGGATTCGTGAAACACTTTAAAATAACGCTGCTTTTTCCGCTGGTACATATAAGCGTAACTATTCAGAACACTATTCGCAATATAAATCATGTCAAATGTTCTTACGAATGCAAGCATTCGACGTACATATTGACACGATTTGCGTGGCTCTGAATAGTTACTTATAAATGCCTCTGACAGTACTTGTAGTAATTTGTGTGAAAATGTTGGAATTATGTTCGTGAAAAATATCTGTTGAAATATTATGACCAGACACGTATATGCCTGTAAGACATCTCCATACTATATTTTACAGATCAGCATAACCTATCCTTCCCAAATACATTAACAGCCATCTGCATCATAAAATAAAAAAGGGGATGAACTGGAACGAATCGTTCCCTGGTAAATCAACAAGAAAAAATGGAAAACTGTCGACCTCCTCTCCGTACCGGAGTATCAGAGGCATCTATAGGTCGGATTATACACTGCAGCCTGCTATTTGACAAGATGTTTTATTAAATTTTTTTAAACTGTGAATAGCTTCTATTGACTAAAATATAGGGAAAGTATAAGCTATATACCATACCAATGCGAAAGCAGAAAGGAAGTGTTGTCGCATGAAAATAGAAAAAGTAAATGAAAATCAGATTCGCTGCACCCTGACCCGTGAGGATCTCGCCAGCCGCGAATTAAAAATAAGTGAACTTGCCTACGGCACAGAAAAAGCTAAATCTCTGTTCCGTGATATGATGCAGCAGGCCAATTTTGAATTTGGCTTCGAAGCAGAGGATATTCCCCTGATGATTGAAGCCATCCCTCTGAATGCGGATTGTATCGTACTGATCATTACCAAAGTGGAAGATCCGGAAGAACTGGACACCCGTTTTTCCCGTTTTGCGCCTTCTGTTACGGAAGACAGTGATGAGGACAGTGATGCGAACACGGCAGACGAGGTTCTGGATCTGTTCCGCCGTATCCAGAGCGAAGACAATACCGCAAGCGTTCCTGAAGCTCCTTCCGCGTCCGCTCCCGAGGAGAGTGACAGTGTACGCTCCCGCCTGTTCCGTATGGAATCTCTGAAACAGGTGATCAACGCGGCAGTAATAGCCGGAAGCCATTATCACGGGCTCAGCACTCTGTATCACGAGGAGGGCACCGACGGGTATTATCTGATCCTGACGCAGGGCGAAGAAGATCGTGAGGTCTTCGACCGTGTCTGCAATGTCATCTCTGAATACGGTATTCCCAAGCGTTCCACACCGGCAAGCCTTACTTTTCTTGAGGAACATTGTTCCACACTGATCGCCGAACATGCTTTACAGCGTCTTTCTAATACTTCAATGTAACAACAGATCATAACATTCAGGAGAGTTCCCACTCTGTGGGGACTTTCTTATTTTTATGGTTGTTTTATACCTGTCTCTCCCAGCGAGAGTCTGTAGAAAAGAAGCTGGGAAACGCGTAACTTGAAAATATAGTTTTATTCGCATATAATAAAATTTAATACATGAATTGCTCCGTTGCAATGTAGCTTACGCAATTCCATACACATTCGGAATTACAAAGGGTCAAAACGCCGGTTACAGTGGAAAGGATGTACACAATATGATTTCCGACGAAGAATTATACCGACAATATTTAAGCGGCGATGAAACAGGGCTGGAAGAATTGATAAGAAAATACGACAATCCACTGACCTTATACATCAACGGCTATCTGCATGACATTCACGAGGCGGAGGACCTGATGATAGAAGTATTTTCCTACCTGTTCGCCAAAAGGCCCCATATCCGGGATGGCGGATTCAGGGCTTACCTGTATAAAGCTGCGCGCCATTTAGCTTTGCGCCATAAAAGCATCCGGCGACATCACTTCTGTCTTGATGATCTGACCAAAGAGCCGGAAGGTGGGAAACTGGTGGATGAGGTGATCCGGACAAAAGAACGAAATCAGATCCTGCATTTATGCATGGGTGAACTGCATCCGGATTACAGAGAAGCTCTTTATCTGACCTATTTTGAGGGTATGAGTTACCGGCAGGTCGCTGAAGTTATGGGAAAAAGCGTGAAGCAGATCACTAATATAATGTACCGGGGAAAAGAGCGTCTGCGGGGATTATTGGAACGGGAGGGAATAACAAATGCGGAGTCATGAGGAACGGATCGCAGAAGTCCGACGAAGGATTGCGGAAAAAGAGCGACAAAAAAGGCGGAAACAGCGGCGGATCGTTGCTATTTCCTGCATAGCGGCATGCCTTGCTGTGATCTTCGGGGCTTCCTTTGTCATGTCCGGGATTTCCGGGCAAATGGTGCCGGGGATCTCCTCCGGATATGAAACGGCGGCAACGATCCTCGGCGGAGGTGCTGCACCCGAATATATCATAATAGGGCTGCTTTCATTTCTTCTCGGCGTATGCGTGACGATCCTGTGTTTTCGTGTCCATCTGTTGGACAAAGAAGAGCAGGCAGAGCAGAGGGGGGACCGCGCCAATGGAATTGATCATTAATCTTTTGCAATTTTCTGTTACTTTGCTGGGCTTCTGTCTGAGCGGCATTCGTTATCTGAGACATCGGACACTGTCATATTTTCTGCTGATTTGCTTTTATGGCTGTTTCGCACTGGGCTCCCTGTACTGGACATTGTATCTGTTATTGTTTTCCGAAACACCACGGATCTTTTATGTATCGGAATTCGGCTGGGTCTCCAGCGTTATTTTTCTCTATCTCCTACAATATACTCTCTCCTCCCCGGAGGAAAGAAGCTTTTCCTGTCGGAAATCCCTGCTGGCTCCACTGATCGGAGTTCCGTTGTGCGCATTTTACTGTACCTTTGGTGACATTCTCTCCAACCTGCTCTGGTGCGGCATGATGATCCTTGTCTCCTATCGTTCCATCCACGGTCTTGTCTACGCAGAGACACAGACGGGAAAAAGACGGAACCTGCGGTATTTTCACATCGGAATCCTCTGCTATGTTGCGGTAGAATACGCTCTGTGGACCTCCGGCTGCTTCTGGCCGGACGACTCTATCTTCAGTCCCTATTGCTGGTGTGATCTTCTGCTGACGTTCTGCCTTTTCGGGCTGCTGCCTGCCACAGGAAAGGCGGTGCGGACATGACCTATATTGAAAATGTATTTATCTGTATGGCCTCACCCCTGTTGATCGCCGCCCTGTGCATGGGTAGGCGGCAGGCCAAATTCTTTCTGTGCTGTCTTGCAGGAATGGGGGCATGCCTGCTCTCCGCTTACATCAATACCTTCTTTGCCGCTCTTTACGCAGCAGATACGATTGCCGCCACCGCAGAGATCGCACCTGTGGTAGAAGAAGTGATGAAACTCCTGCCGTTACTCTTTTATCTTCTTGTATTTGAGCCTGAACCGGTGCCGATAAAAAATGCTGCCATCATCGTTGCACTTTCCTTTGCCACCTTTGAAAATGTCTGCTATCTGATTCAAAACGGAGCCGGACATTTTTCCTTTATCTTTTTCCGGGGCATTGGAACGGGTGCCATGCACGTGATCTGTGGTGCCATCGTCGGCGGTGGACTGGCATATGTATGGCAGCGCACCTGGCTGAAGATCGCCGGAACCTGCGGTCTGCTCGGGGCAGCCATCACTTTTCATGCAATTTATAATCTTCTGATCGCCTATGGCGGTGCGATACAGTATATCGCATACATTCTGCCTGTGCTGATCCTGACGGTGGGAAAACTGATTGTCCGCCTGCCCCAGAGTCACAACTGAATCCTGTCTTTTGCGGAGCTGCTGTCGGCAGCTCCTGTTTTTTTCAAAAAATTTGATTTTCAGGTGAGAGTTTTTTCGCTTTTTTGTACCTAATTAGATGAAGGGCATATGTATTTTATGACTTTACTTTCCGAAGGGAGGTTTTCAACGATATGTATGATACAGAAAAGCGGGTCGAACTGGTGAAAAAGCGGGTGCATGAAAAATATCGCCGGAAGGAGCGCTGCGGGATCTGCCGGCTGTCTGCCCTGTGCGCAGCATTGTCTGCGTTCCTTGTGGGAACGGTGCACACAGCAGCCGGTCAGACGCAGATCACCGCCCGGGGAATGTACGGTTCTATCCTGCTACATGAAGACGCCGGCGGTTATGTGCTGGTGGGGGTAATTTCTTTCGCTACGGCGGTCATGATCACTGTGCTGTGTATCAGACTCCGGGAAAGAGAACACCGCGGACAAGGCACGGGAAAAGGAAACGCATCACAACAATGGGAGGAAAAAAATTCATGAAAAAGCAAAAAATTCGGTTCTATGCGGCGCTGCTTTGCAGTTCCATGGTATTTTCTCTGGTCTCCACGCCGGTATCGGCAGCAGAAACCGGACAGCTGACGAATCCCCCGACATCAACAGAGGAGCTGAGTTCCCCAGAAAGTATATCGGGAAATGAAGCGGCATCTGCCCTGAACGGGCTGTCTGTGCTGGCCGCAAACGGTGAGGCAGAGGTGACGACAGCGTCGGAATTGACTGGGGCACTGGCAGATAGCAGTATTTCCAGAATCACACTAAAGGGGGATATCGATATCGGCTCTACACTGACGGTCAACCGTACTGTGACACTGGATTTGAACGGTTGTGTACTGAAGATGACCGGCAGCGACAGCGTAATCAAGGTGGAGGCGGACGGCGATCTGACGATTCAGGACAGGAACACAACCACACAACACAAATTTAACCCGCACTGCAAATATCTGACCTGGTACATTGACATGTGGGAACTGGACAACGGTGGCTCGGAAATTGTCTCCGGTGGAGTTATTACAGGCGGTGGCGGTGATCAAAGTAACGGCGGCGGTGTGCTTGTTGCCGGCGGTACACTGGTCATGGCCGGTGGCAGCATCGTCGGATGTTCGGCAATGAGTCGAGGCGGCGGTGTTTGCAACAATGGAACCTTTATTATGTCAGACGGTATGATTAAAGGCTGCACCAGCCCCGACGGTCAGTATGCTTCAGGTGGCGGGGTGCGGAACAGTAATCAGTTCACTATGACAGGAGGCATGATCGGTGATCCGGATAATGAGAATGACGCAAGCCATGTATACAATACTTCCAGCCAGGAGACTACTCTTACTATAAGCGGCAATGCAAAAATCTACACAGATATAACAAACGTTGGCATCCTGAATGCTGACGGCGGCGAAATAGCCGGCACAATGACGAACGATACCAACAGGTACGGCAATCGAGTAGGAGGCGGTGACTAACCGCCGTCCTCTCACACCACCGTGCGTACCGTTCGGTACACGGCGGTTTCAATAGTTGACGTGCACAGACTGATAGGCTGTGGCTAAATCGTAAAAGCCACTGTTTATCAGTCTTTCTTTATTCAGCGCCCAAATCACAGCTTTGTTATTACTGATATACCAATACTTTCTGCGACTGTTTGCTATTGTTGCCGCATAGTGTTCTGGAATTCCCAGCTTGACTAGATTCTTATATTTCGTTCTCGGTTTCTTCCACTGTTTCCATATACACATACGTATTCTGTGATAGAGCCATCCATTGATGTCATCTATGTTGTTCTTCATACTTGCAATTCCGTAGTAGTTAAGCCATCCCCTCGCATACACCTTGATTTTCTCAAGGCTTAGCTTGATTGACTGCCATCGTTTACGGGAAGATAACTCTTTCAGTCTAGACTTGAACTTCTTCCATGACTTCAGATGAACTCTGACATAAATGCCTTTTCCGTTCCTTCCCAATGCAAAGCCAAGGAATTTAAAATTTCGGATTGCAAACACGCTGACAGTACGGCTCTTTTCTCGGTTGACTGTAAGTTTCAGCCTCTCCTCAAGATATTTTGTACTGCTTTCCAAGAGTCTCTCTGATGCCCGCCTGCTCTTTGCAAGAAGCACGATGTCATCTGCATATCTTATGCATGGAACACCTCTTTTCAGGAATTCCTGGTCGAACTCATTGAGGTAGACATTTGCCAGCAATGGTGATAGGTTTCCACCTTGTGGTGAGCCTTCCTCTGTGTCAATGACCACTCCGTTTTCCATTACACCGCTCTTCAAATAGCGCTTTATCAACTGTACTACACGTTCATCTTTTACATTCTTCCGGAGAAGATTGATGAGAATTTCGTGATTAAGAGTATCGAAGTACTTTGACAAGTCAAGGACTACAGCAAATGTATAGCCTTGTTCTGCATACTCCTTAACCTTAAGTATTGCATCTTTTGCACTTCTGTTCGGACGATAGCCATAGCTACCATCTGCAAACAGCGGTTCATAGATTGGCACTAACTGTTGGGTTATTGCCTGTTGAAGTGTACGGTCTACCACTGTTGGTATGCCAAGCTTTCGCACACCACCATCTGGTTTGGGAATCGTGGCTCGTCTTACTGGAGATGGAGTATACTTTCCACGATAAATGCGGTCGGTTATCTCTTGTTGATGTTCCTTTAGATATGGAAGAGCCTCCTCAATGGTCATGCCATCAATTCCCGGTGCTCCCTTGTTTGCCTTAACTCTCTTATACGCTCTGTTAAAGTTGTCTTTATACAGTATCGCTTCCAAAAGTCTCGGCTGTGCACTGTCTCTTTCTTTCCATATCCGATTGAATGACCTGGACGCTTTCACATACCCTTCATGTTCCGCATTATCTCTTTGCGAACAGCCATTGTTTTCAATGTTTTCTGCCATAGACGGTCATTCCTCCTTTCTCGGTCATACTCAAGACTCCTACTGATTCGGTCCTTCACCTCGAACGGAACTTGTTCCGTTTGGCTACTATGACCTCTGCTGACTTCTGTG
>NZ_QUIU01000029.1:51657-51931 GCF_003480225.1 Clostridium sp. AM34-9AC | reverse complement strand
ATAGCTGGAAGATGAATGTACACACAAATTTGGACTTGACTCTGGGGAAGTCAAGAAGCCGGGGCGTGAGAGGAAGAAAAGTAAGAATAAGCCCCGGAGAAGTCAAGAAGCTGGGGCGTAGGAGAAAGAAAAGTAAGAATAAGCCCCGGGGAAGTCAAGAAGCCGGGGCGTAGGAGAAAGAAAAGTAAGAATAAGCCCCGGGGAAGTCAAGAAGCCGGGGCGTAGGAGAAAGAAAAGTAAGAATAAGCCCCGGGGAAGTCAAGAAGCCGGGGCG
>NZ_QUIU01000029.1:0-51647 GCF_003480225.1 Clostridium sp. AM34-9AC | reverse complement strand
AAGAAAAGTAAGAATAAGCCCCGGAGAAGTCAAGAAGCCGGGGCGTAGGAGAAAGAAAAGTAAGAATAAGCCCCGGGGAAATCAAGAAGCCAGTGTGCAGAAGGAGGAAAAGTGAAAACTACACGCGAAAATATACAAAACAGAATAGAAGAAATTAATAAGGAATTAGAAAAGATAACAAAATTGGACAAAAAATTTCCGCAAGGAGAATTGCAATGCTTCAAAAATGAAAACCGCTACAAATGGAAAGTAAAAGAGGAAAATGGAATACGCTATCTTCCGAAAACCGAAAGAAATCAGGCAGAAATACTGGCATTGAAGAAATACTATGAGTATAGAAAAAAGGAATTGGAGAGTGAAGCAGCGGGATGGGAAGCCTACTTGAAGAAGACAGACAAGATTAAAATAAACTCCGAACATCTATTAAATCATCCGGAATATGGAAAATTGCTGGCTAAGAATTTCAGACCATTGGATAAGGAACTAGAGCGGTGGCAGGAGGAACCCTATGAAAAATGTACAAAGCATCCGGAAAATTTATTGGTACAAGGAACGCATGGGAAGATGTTGCGGTCTAAATCAGAAGCAATTATTGACAGAGCACTATATCAAAACAAAATACCATTCCACTATGAAGAAAAACTGATTTTGGATGGAATAATGTTATATCCGGACTTCGTGATGCGACATCCCTTTACGGGACAATATTTCTATTGGGAGCACTTTGGGATGATGGATAATCCGGATTATTGCAATCATGCTTGTGACAAAATAAAGCTATATTGCCGACATGGTATCATTCCTTCGGTAAATCTGATTCTCACCTATGAAACAAAGCAGTGTCCTCTGAATGCAGACAAAGTAGAAATGATCTTGCAGGAATATTTTGGTTGTAGCAAATGGGATGCCGTGGTAGGATAAAACATATCAGTAATAGTAAAATAAGGGGGATATGCAAAATGAAGCACCTGATCATTGTAAAATTTAAAGAGAATATATGGAACCGGGAGGATGCGGCGAGCAGGGAGATGCTTGCGGACATCAAGAAGATCTTCAATCGGACGAAGCAGATAGAAGGCGTTCATACGGTGAACATTTATGAAAATGTGACGCCGAGACCGAACCGTCATGACCTGATGATCGAAATGGAGATGGATCCGGAGGCGCTGCCTGTGTACGATGCTTCTGCGACCCATCAGGAATGGAAGGCAAGGTACGGGAAGTATATTCAGACTAAGACCATTTTTGATTACGAATAAAAGTATATAATTTTATGAAATGGTGAAAACCAGAATAAAAGAAAATCAGCATGAAAGAATACCAACATCTGATCGGCAGGATAATCATTGTGGCAGCTATTGTGATTGCGGAAGATTGACCGCACATGCGCTGGAGCAGCTGGATGGAAGTATTGGTGCAGGTTTTAATACGATTGCAAGTCAGATCTATTAACAGATGACAGAAGGGCTGGAGGCAGCTATGGAAGAATTTGATATCAGAGAAGCTACGCCGGAAGATGCGGAGAAGATCATCGCATATTTAGCGCAGGTAGGTGGAGAGACAGATTATCTGTCCTTTGGAAAAGAAGGGCTTCCTATTTCGACAGAAGAGGAAGAGAAATTTATACAGAATATAAATAAGGAGGAACATTCCGTTCTCTATGTAGTATGGAAAAATGGAGAGATTATCGGAGATGCCAGTCTAAGCGGATTTTCCAGAAGGATGAGCCACCGCGCCGAATTCGGAATCTCTGTGGTCAAGTCGGAATGGGGGCAGGGAATTGGCAGTGCTCTATTGCAAAAGATTATTGATTATGCAAAAGAACATACGATAGAACTGATCAATCTGGAAGTTAGAAGCGATAATATACGAGCTATTCATGTCTATGAGAAATATGGCTTCCGGAAAATCGGGACCTCGCCGGCGTATTTTAAGATCGACGGGGAATACTACGATTTTGATCTGATGGTATTAGATCTTAGATAGGAAAGCTACAAAGAAACACAAAGGAGCCATAACACCATGGAATTTTTTGACATCGTAGATGAAAAAGGCATTCCCACAGGGGAGAGCATAGAACGCACACAGGCACATAAAAAGGGTATCCGTCACAGAACTGCCCATATCTGGATCATAAGAGAACAGGATGGGAAGGCACAGTTGTTATTGCAGAAACGCTCTGCAGAAAAAGACAGCTTTCCGGGGAGGTTCGATACTTCTTCCGCTGGACATATTCAGGCGGGGGACGAGCCGGAGGAATCTGCAATACGGGAACTTCACGAAGAACTGGGAATCCAGGCATCTAAAGAGGAACTGCAATTCGCCGGATGTTTTGATATTCAATACGAAAAGGAATTTCATGGAAAAATGTTTCGGGACAACGAGGTTGCATTCGTCTATATGTACACTAAGCCGGTAGATGCTGCGAAGCTTATCCTGCAAAAAGAGGAAGTGGAGAGTGTGGAGTGGTTCGATATGGAGGAACTGGATACCGCATTGCAGCCGCCTAGAGATCAGCGATTCTGCGTTCCCATGGAGGGATTCCAAATCGCGAAACAATGGCTGGAGAGCAGAAAATAAAGGTTGATCGCTTCGCATAGATAGTAGAGCCAGAGAAGGAGATCGCTGAGACGCTGATGGAGGCAGAAGAATTCCGACAGGCAGAGAGAAGATAGGTATGCGCAGGTGTACCTGGCAACAGATAAGTAAAGCATATAAGTGGACAATAAAAAAGAACTGTCTTCCTGGGAAGCCAGTTCTTTTTATTGCCAATATAGCTTAATATCTGATGAAATTACTTCACAGTCACGGAAGTGATGTGAGGGTTCACACCTTCGTACCAGTACAGGAAGCCTTCCATATCAACAGTGTCACCGATCTTTAAGTTCTTTACTGCGTTGTAAACATCGGTGGTGTTGTCGCACAGATAAGACTCAACGGTGAAGGTATAGGTCTGACCATTCAGAGAAACGTTGAAGTACAGGTCGTTACCGTCTTCACCGGAACCATCGTAGTTGTACAGGAAAGCAACGTCATTGCCGGTGGCATCCTGGCTGGCTTCTACAGTCATACCCTTGAAAGCTACGAACTGGTTCTGATAGTTGATCAGATCATCAGTACCTAACAGATCGGTAACATCGGTAACGGGAGCAATGTAGCTGCCCTCTTCGATCTCGAAGGTAGCACCTTCAGCGATCTCTACTTCACCGGACCACTCGGTCTTATAACCGGTTACTTTGATCTTGGTACCGGGTACCAGCTTTGCATAATCCTCTTCAGAACATACAGAATTGTAAATGAAGTAAGCACCGTCCTGATCCTGGGTGTACAGGGTAGCCTTGTCTTCCCACCAGGACTGTTTTGCCTGAACATAAGCCTCGATCACAACTTCGGAATCGAGATCAGCAGCCATGTACTCTTCGTAGGTCATAACACCCTCGGACTTCTCGTCAGCAACAGCTTCAGCAGCCTCGGTAGAAGCTTCTGTAGCAGCAGCTTCGGTAGCAGCCTCAGTGGTGGCAGCAGCGGTAGATTCAGCAGCAACGTCTGCATTGCTGTTTCCACATGCAGCGAGAGACAGAACCAGAGCCATAGCCATGGTTAATGCAAGTGTCTTCTTTTTCATAATAATCCTCCATTCCTGCGCTTGTGGCGCATATGGGTCTGTGCAGATACACAGACATCTCCTCAATTTATCCGGCGCATTCAGACACCGAACAGTTCCATTATACCTGAAATGCAAGATAAATCAAGATTTTTTGCAAAAAGAGCCCCATGCGCAGGATAATACCACCAGATATTATCTTACGAATGGGGCTGAAAAATTACTTCTTTCTGTTTTTTAAATATTCCCGCCCTACATACAGGAGGATCAGAACCCAGGTGACTACAAGTGTGCTTAACAGGATCACGGAAGCCCGGGGCATGGCACCCAGTTCCTTTTTACCGAAGGAGGCATCACTTCCCTGACCGAGACGGTACAGGCTCTCCACATCGCTGTAAAGCTTCTGCATGTAGGCATCGTCCACAGTTTCTTTTCTGCGGGTGGACTTCACCACGTTTTCAATCAACTGTCCGGAAGCATCACGTAAGGATGCGGAACCGTTAAATACCGGTGTAACGAAGGTGTTGTCTACGTTGTCAAGCAACAGCTTGGAAGCCTCAATTTTCACCGCATAATGCGTACTGTTATCCGCACCGCATTCGGACAGATACTCCTGATACTCTGCGGAGTTCTGTGCTTTAGAGGTTACAGGTACATAGCCTTCTGTCTCGGAATAAGCGATCTGCACATCGTTGGTGAGCAGATACTGGGCAAACAGCCAGGATGCCAGTACTTCCTGGGAGTCTGATTTATTGAAGACGCAGACGGAAGGACCCTGGGAGATCATTTCGGGTTGCTCCGGGTCAAACTGGGGAATCATCCGCACGGCGGTCTCAAACTGCACCAGAGAATCCTCGCTGATATCCGACAGCGGAGCGTCCGTACCCATCCAGGTGGCTCCGGCAGTGGAATCAATGGCGAAAATACATTGCCCGGCATTCAGGAAGTTCGCAGGATAACCGGAGATCTTGAAGGTGGAAAAGGCACCGCTTTTTACATGTCCGGCAATATCGTACAGGAGATCCGTGGTGGTATCGTTGAAAAGTTCAATGTTGCCGTCAGCTGTGGAATATCCCGCGTTCTTTTGCTTTAACATCTGGATCATCATGTTGTCGGTGGACTTGTAGATAAATGGGATCAGTACATTCTGCCCGTTGACCACATAGGTGCCGTCCGCATTTTGGGCGGTGGCAGCCTCGGAGACTTCCCAGATGAAGTCCCAGGTCAGTACATCCGGCAGAGTATATCCAAGATTTTCCACGTAGGTCTTATTCACGTAGCAGGCCTCGGTGGAACGCATGTAAGGAACGGCATAGTAATGACCGTCGATGGAGCATTCATTCAAAAACTGAGGAATGACTTCTTCTCTGGCAGGACCGTCATAGGCAAGATCTGTGCCGCCCAGACCGTATTTTTCATCGGCAAACAGGTCATCCAGAGGAACTACAGTATTCTGCCCGGTGAGGTAGGTGGCAATGTGATCCGGGTAGGTGATACAGACATTGGGTGTCGTATTGGTGGAAATATTGGTAATGACATCGTTGTAAATTTTGCCGTAATCCGTGTATAGATTCAGGTTCACCGTGATATTGGGATACAGGGCTTCAAAATCCGCAATGGCTTTCTTGTAGATTTCCGTCTGGGTTTTGTTGGTATCATTTTTCGCCCAGAAGGTGATCTCATAGTTCCTGGAAGTATCGAACTCCTCAGGAACAGTGAATTCCGGCAGGCCTTTCGAACCATGGCAGCCGGTCAGGGACAGAGACAGAGTGCCCACGGCACATAATAATGCCAGTTTTTTGCTGAATCGACTCATCCTTTGGTACCTCCTCTGGCAACGCCTGCCATGACTTTTTTACGGAATACGAGGAACAACACCACCAGAGGGACGGAAATCACGACCACCGCAGCCATCATGGCGGGGATGTTCTCTCTGCCGAAACCATTCTCACGGATCTCCTGGATGCCGTTGGATACCAGATAGTAATCCGGATCATCGGTGATCAGTCTGGGCCACACATAGGAGTTCCAGCATTCAATAACCTTTAGGATCACGATGGTGATCAGCGTGGGCTTGCAGATGGGCACCATGACCTTGCGCAGATATCGCAGATCGGAAGTACCGTCTACCTTGGCGGCATAATACAGCTCGTCCGGAATCTGTGCGAAATTCTCCCGCAGCAGATAGATATAAAATACGCTGGTCACGGAAGGCAGGATCAGACCGGTGAAGGTATTGCGCAGATCCAGATTCGTGATGGTGGTGAAATTCGTAATGACCACCAGTTCATTGGGAATCATCATCAGAGATAAAAATAACGTAAAGATCAGATCTTTTCCGGCAAAGTTCAACCTTGCAAAAGCGAAGGCTGCCAGGGTGATGACCACCAGCATGATGGCAGTGGTGACCACGGTGAAAAACAAAGTGTTCCACAGGTATCTTCCCAGAGAAACAGTGGTAAAAGCGTCCACGTAGTTCTGCAAAGTGGGAGACAGGGTGAAAAACTTCGGAATATATTCTGCATTATAGGAGCCGTAGCTTTTTACGGAGGTCAGTACCATCCAGTAAAAGGGGAACAGTACGATCAGTGCCCACAGACACAGAAAAAGGTAGACGATCCCATTGCGGATATTGCCGCGGATCCGGGTGCGTTTCTCGATTTTTTCATAATCAGATGTAACATCAGACATCACAAAGACCTCCTTTCTTATACATAGTGGACATGCTTTTTGCTGACCAGCAGATTGATGCAGGTGATGGTCAGGACGATGGCAAACAGCAGGATCGCCGCTGCGGAAGCATAGGAAGGATAGCCGCCGCTGTCACCGTAGAGCATATCGTAGACGTAGCCGACAATGGTATTCATCTCTGCGGCATTTAAGTTCGTGCCGAACAGCGCCACGGCATCACTGTAGGCTTTGAATGCGCCGATAAAGCCGGTGATGATCAGGTAGAATACCATGGGGGAGATCATGGGCAGTGTGATCTTGGTGAACATCCGGAAACGGGAAGTGCCGTCCACTCTTGCCGCATTGTAGTACATGGGGTTCACACTGGCGAGAGCACTGGTCAGGATCAGAATCTTAAAAGGCATAACGATCCAGATGGTGTAAAAGCACAGCACGAACATTTTCGCCCAGTAGGGTCCGTCGATGAAATCCACGGAGCTGCCGCCGAAAAACTGGATCAGCAGATTGATCAGACCGTCGGAGTAAGGGGTCTTTTTGAAAAGAATCATGAAGACCAGACCGACCGCCAGAGTATTGGTTACGTAGGGCAGGAAAAATATGGTCTGGAACAGATCCCGCAGCGGTTTGACGGAGCTTAAGGCAGCGGAGATCAAAAGCGCCAGTCCGGTGGAGACCGGAACGGTGATGATGACCAGAATGAAGGTATTTTTCAATGCCTGTAAAAAGTACGGATCGTGGAGCACATAGGAGTAATTGTACATGCCTACGCCATAAAAGGTCTGGGATGCGGAATTGTAACCCTCTTCAAAGGAGTACACGAATACGTCGATCAGAGGATAGATCATAAAAGCACCCAGAAACAGGAATGCCGGCAATAGATAGAGCCAGGCTTTCAGATTTTGTTTTTCCATAAGAAACCTCAATTCTTTCTGCAACCCATGAATAGCGTCGGACTACAGAATCGGATAAAATATTAAAAGCGGATGCGTTCTTCGGTGTCGGTGCAAAAGAGGAATACTTTTGCGGGTTTTAAGGCGAAATGCACTTTTCCGGTGGGAAGAGATTTCCCTCCGTCGGCATCAATAATGGAACGGATGGTAGCGTTCTGGGACTTTTCATGGGTGGAAACAATGCTCACATCCCGGCCCATGACCTCCAGACGCACCAGATCGCAGGAGAGCGGTCCGTCCTCTTTTAATACAAAACCTTCCGGACGAATGCCGACATGCACAGTCTGATCCGCTACCCCGGGAGCAGGCAGAACAGCTTCGGAGCCGATGTATAACTGTCCGCTCTTCACTTCACCGTCAAAGACATTGATGGGAGGTGTGCCGAGGAACTTCGCAACGAACAGGTTCACGGGATCGTCGTATACGTTCTGGGGCTTGCCGATCTGCTGCACGATACCGTCCTTCATTACGACGATCATATCGGAGATGCTCATGGCTTCGTCCTGATCGTGGGTAACGAAGATGGTGGTAATCTGCGTCTCCTGCTGGATCCGGCGGATCTCTTCTCTGGTCTGGAGACGAAGTCTGGCATCCAGATTGGAAAGAGGCTCGTCCAAAAGCAGGACTCTGGGGAGCTTGACCAAGGCTCTGGCAATGGCCACACGCTGCTGCTGACCGCCGGAGAGCTCGTTGGGCTTGCGTTCTAACAGGTGGTCGATCTGTACCAGCTTTGCCGCTTCCAGCACTCGCTTGCTCATTTCCTCTTTGGAAAGTTTGTCGGCACCCTTCAGGTTCTCTAAGGGGAACTGGATATTTTTCTCCACGGTGAGATGGGGGTAGAGGGCATAGTTCTGGAAGACCATGCCGACACCGCGGTTCTCGGGAGGAAGTCCGGTGACATCATCTTCTCCGAAAAAGATCTTGCCCTCGGTGGGCTTCAGCAGACCGCAGATCAGATTCAGTGCCGTACTTTTGCCACAGCCAGAGGGACCTAAAAGTCCGATCAGCTTGCCGTCGGGGATCTCGAAGTCGAAGTCATTCACGGCAATGACATCCTCGCGGTTCTTCCTGCCGCGGACAGGACCGCGGGCGGGGAATTTCTTGGTCAGATGCTGTAATACGATTTTCATGTGTATATTTCCTTTCTTAATTAATGAATCTAAATCCCATAGGAGTCCTTCAAATCGCTGGATATATGATCCAGGTCGGGGTATACGAAGCTCTCGGAGATGCCGAATACCCGCAGGCTTTCAATAAAGTATTGTTTCCGCCCGGAGGGGATAATGATCTTATACAGCATATTTTCATCGCAGATATCTTCCAGACGTTCCAGAGAGTTATGTACGGTGAAGTTGGAGTACTGGGAGTACATGCGGAGGTTATTCTCTGTGGAGCTGCAAGCCAGGATCTTGTTTTTCAATTCCGGATTGTGGTGGTTGTGTTTGAAGGCAGGCAGCAGCATTTCCTGTGTGGTGTCCGCATCAATGGGATAGATGCAGTTGCCGAATCCTTCCTTCTCGTTCAACAGCCCCGGTGTTAGTACCCAGACACAGGCATCGGTGTCCGGAGTCTCTCTGTAAGTTTCCGTGGCGAAAAATACGGCGATCAGGGGAGACTGGGTCCAGTCTAACATTCTCGTGGGCAGACCGTAGTGCTGCATCAGGGAGACCCAGCCGGCGTAATTATGTTTGTCGGGAGGATTGTCCAGGATCTGTCTCGCCCGGATATAGAAATCATTGGCAATATAGCGTTCGGAGTCCAGTCTTTTCTGGCTTCGTTGGATGGAAGGGATCAGAGTCAGATCCGCATTCTCTTCCCCGCGGAACCAGAGGCGGACGCCGTGCTTTTGGCGTAACGTACTGACGAACTGCAGGAGTTCATCGATGGTGCTTACTTTTTGTGTTAACATGATAGACCTCGTTCTTATTTTATCCTAGTTGGATGCCTACGGATTGTTTTGTGCTATTCGCATATCGGGGCATCAAGCTACTTTATTATAGATGGTTTTTCGCAGTTGTACAAGTAGCCATTCTGTGATATGGTAAAAGAAAGAATACGGAAAACGTTTTTTATAATAAAAATAAAGCACACAGGAAGGAGTACACTATGGCAAAATGGCTTGATAATGCAATCTTTTATGAAATTTATCCCCAGTCTTTTCTGGATACCAATGGTGACGGTATCGGCGATTTTCAGGGTATCATAGAAAAACTGGATTATATTAAAGAACTGGGATGCAATGCGATCTGGATGAATCCCTGTTTTGCATCACCCTTCGGAGATGCAGGCTATGATGTGGCGGATTACTATCAGGCAGCTCCCAGATACGGCACCAATGCGGACCTGAAGCGTCTGTTTCACGAAGTACACAAGCGGGATATGCATATCCTGTTAGACCTGGTGCCGGGACATACATCTGTGGCACATCCCTGGTTCAAGGAGTCCTGTAAGGCAGACCGCAATGAATTTACCGACCGTTATATCTGGACCGACAGCACCTGGGGACAGCTTGAGAACATGGGAAGTCTGTGCGGTATCTCCGAGAGAGAGGGCTCTGTGATCGTGAACTTTTTCGCACACCAGCCGGCGCTCAATTACGGATTTTATAAAAAGACACAGGACTGGCAGCAGGATCCCGATGATCCGGGGCCTAAGGCAACGCTTGCAGAGATGGAAAATGTCATGCGGTTCTGGATCGGCATGGGCTGTGACGGTTTCCGCGTGGATATGGCAGGTTCTCTGGTGAAAAACGATGAGGACGGCAAGGGAAACATTGCTCTGTGGAGAAAGGTAAGAACGTTCCTGGATGCGGAGTTCCCCGAGGCAGTGCTGGTATCTGAATGGGGAGAACCGGACAAGTCCCTGCAGGGCGGCTTCCATATGGACTTTTTACTACATTTCGGACCGTCTCATTATAACGATCTGTTCCGCTGCGAGGAGCCTTTCTTCTCCGGAAGAGGTAAGGGTGATGTGGCAGCCTTCGTAGAGAAATACAAGGAAAATTATGAAAAGGCACAGCGCAAAGGTCTGATCTGTATTCCCTCCGGCAACCACGATATGGATCGCCTAGCGAGAAGCATTCATGGGGAGGAGTTAAAGGTGGCATTTGCATTCCTTCTGTCCATGCCCGGTGCACCGTTCCTGTATTACGGTGATGAGATTGGTATGCGCTATGTGGAAGATCTGCACTCCGTAGAGGGCGGTTACGGACGTACCGGCTCCCGCTCACCCATGCAGTGGGATCATACCACCAACGCCGGTTTCAGTGCGGCACCGAAGGAAAAGCTTTATGTCAAACAGGACGAAGCCACTGACCGTCCCACGGTGGAGGCGCAGATGGCAGATCCGGATTCCCTGTACCATGAGATCCAGAAGTTAATTAACATCCGTCAGGCGCACAGCGCCTTGCAGAGCCGCGGAGAGATTGAGTTCGTCTATGCTGAGGCTGATCAGTATCCGTTGGCCTACCTGCGCAGTGACGACAAGGAGAAGATTCTGATCATTATCAATCCGGCGGACAGAGAGGTCAGCTTCGACGGAGACTATGCGGTAAAGGAAGCTTTGTATACCTTAGGTGGGGAAGCTGCATTTGCAGGCGGAAAGGTTACTGTGCCCGGAGGCAGCGCCGGATTTTATCTGCTGTAGTTCGTGGAATGTATTTTAAAAGAAGTGGATGATCAGTCTGGCGTAGCGGAGGAGCTTTCGAAAAAATGATTGCGGCATCTCTAAAAAAATATGCTATAATGAGCGTAATGCTAGAGTATAAATGAAAAGAGAACCGTATGAATCAGGTAAATTATCAGAAAGAATTAGAGAAAATTTTAAATACTTTACATGAGAAGGGCGAGGCAGCGTCGGATTACCGGCCGCCCCGCCTGTTTCTGCATAGCTGCTGTGCACCCTGCAGCAGTTATTGTCTGGAATATTTGTGCCGTTATTTTTTGATCACGGTATTTTATTACAATCCCAACATTTCCTTTTCGGAAGAATACCAAAAGCGCGTGGCGGAGCAGAAGCGTCTGATCGACGCTTATAATAAAGAAGAAAAGGGCTGGCCCATCGACATCGTGGAGGGAGATTATGAACCGGAGCGTTTTTATGAGATGGCGAAGGGCTATGAGAACTGTCCCGAAGGGGGAGAGAGGTGCCTGCGCTGCTTCGACCTGCGGCTGCGCAGGACTGCGGAGCTGGCGGCAACTGGCGGTTATGACTATTTTGCCACGACCCTGACCATCAGCCCTCTGAAAAATGCAGCGAAGATCAATGAGATCGGGCAGGCACTGTCCGGGGAATATGGTATCCCCTGGCTGCCCTCGGATTTCAAGAAAAAGAACGGGTATAAGAGATCCATCGAACTGTCCGCAGAGTATGAGCTGTACCGGCAGAATTACTGCGGCTGTGCCTTTTCCAAGGCGGAGCGGGAAGCACAGATTGCAAATGCGTAATTGCGTCTTGCGGGATGAGGAATTTTAGGATATAGTAGAAATATTGAAAACAGCGCAGAAGCGTGAGAGATAGAAATTGTGACTGCACAAGATATTCCGGTACATTACAGGAAGTAACGGAATACCGGCAGATTACTGAAAGGTATGAGGATTGACTGACATGAAGAAATTTTTAGAAATGCTGACAGAGGAAATGCAGCAGGCATTTACCGCAGCAGGCTATGACGGAAGCTTAGGAAAAGTAATGCTTTCCAACCGTCCTGACCTGTGCGAATATCAGTGTAACGGCGCCATGGCGGGAGCCAAGCTGTATAAAAAAGCCCCCATCATGATCGCAAACGACGTGGCAGAGCAGTTAAAAGACAGCAAGGTATTTTCCGAAGTGGTGGCAGTAGCCCCCGGATTCCTGAACCTGAAGGTCAGTGAGGCATTTTTGCTCACCTATTTACAGGGCATGGAGGCAAATGAAAAATTCGGTCTGGAGAAGCCCGAACATCCCAAGAAGATCATTATCGACTACGGCGGCCCCAACGTGGCAAAACCTCTGCATGTGGGACATTTACGTTCCGCAGTGATCGGTGAGAGCGTAAAACGCATCAGCCGCTATGTGGGACATGAGGTTATCGGTGATGTGCATCTGGGTGACTGGGGATTACAGATGGGTCTGGTCATCACCGGTTTACAGGAGAGACAGCCGGAACTGGTATATTTTGATGAGAACTACGCCGGGGAATATCCCGAGGAAGCTCCGTTTACCATCAGTGAACTGGAGGAAATCTATCCCGCAGCCAGCGCCAAGTCCAAGGAAGATCCCGAGTACAAGGCAAAGGCCATGGAAGCAACCTTCAAATTACAGAGCGGTGTCAGAGGATATCGTGCTCTGTGGAAGCACATTATCAATGTGTCTGTGAACGACCTGAAGAAGAATTATTCCAAATTAAACGTAGAATTCGATCTGTGGAAGGGAGAGAGCGATGTCCATGACATCATCCCGGAGATGGTCGCTTATATGAAGGACAACGGCTATGCACACTTAAGTGAGGGTGCGTTGGTAGTGGATGTCAAGGAAGATACCGACACCAAGGAGATCCCTCCCTGCATGATCTTAAAGTCCGACGGGGCCTCTCTGTACAATACCACAGACCTGGCTACTATTATGGAGCGTATGAAGCTGTATCATCCCGACGAGCTGATCTACGTGGTGGACAAGCGTCAGGAATTGTACTTCGAGCAGGTATTCCGCTGTGCCCGCAAGACGAAATTGGTAGAACCCGAGACCGAGCTGAAGTTCTTGGGCTTCGGTACCATGAACGGCAAGGATGGCAAACCCTTCAAGACCAGACAGGGCGGTGTTATGCGTCTCGAGAACCTGATCAAGGATACCCAGGATGAGATGTACAAAAAGATCAAGGAAGGCCGCGATATGGAAGATGCCGAGGCGAGAAAGGTAGCGGACGTGGTAGCTATCTCCGCGTTAAAATACGGTGATCTGTCCAATCAGGCATCCAAGGATTATGTTTTTGATATCGACCGTTTCACCTCCTTCGAGGGAGATACCGGCCCCTACATCCTGTATACCATTGTGCGAATCAAGTCTATTTTGAATAAATACAAGGAGCAGGGCGGAGACCTGACCGCTGTAAAATTACAGCAGCCCGGTAATGCGTCCGAGAAAGAGCTTGCCATGGAACTGGCACAGTTCAATACCATGATCGCTACCGCTGGAGAAGAACTGGCACCCCATAAGGTATGTGCCTATATTTACGATCTTGCCAATGCGTTCAACCACTTCTACCATGAGACCAAGATCTTAGGTGAAGAGAATGAGGAGCGTAAGCAGGGACTGGTAGCACTTTTAGTGCTGACCAGAGATATCCTGGAGACCTGTATTGATATGCTGGGATTCGAAGCTCCGGAGAAAATGTAATAAAAATAATATCTATTTAGTAAACCCGCTGAAAAACGGGGACACAAAGCCAGATGGGTCTAAGGTCTGAACATAGAGAAAAATCAGACTATGACAGCCGGTTGCAGCAGATTCCTGAGTGTAGGGGAGTATGTTTATCGTGAGCCGTCTGTCAGTGCACATTTTTGGCAGACGGCTTTTATTGTGCCGTAGAAGGGGAAAACGATGTCTTTAAACTATGAGCAGAACGAAAATGACATCCTGAATAAATTATTGCCGGAATATAGACAGCATTCTGTACAAAGAAAAAGCAATCCAGAAGCAGTTACAGGACACATTGGAGAAAGTGAAGCTGAGTAACGAGATCATTTCCTCCATCGCCAGAACTTACCAGTATATTTCACGGATCGATATTCAGGCAGATTATTTCGAAGAGATCAATAACCGGGATACCGAGCATCTGAAGTTCACGAAATCGGGAAAGCTGTCGGAAAGCAATGAAAAGGTATGCAGACAATACGTGGCGGAGGAGTATCAGGAGGCATTTTTCAAATTTGTGGATCTGAAGACCCTGCCGGAACGCATGAAGAATGAAGAGACGTTAGTCCTAGAATACCGGATGAAGGATGGCGACTGGCACAGACTCCGTTTTGTGGAAAAAAAGAGAGACGAAAACGGTGTACTGACCCATGTGCTCTGCCTGATCCGCAGCATCAGCGATACCAAGAAGTGGGAACATGAACTGATGTATCAGGTGGAGGAAGCCAGGAAGGCAGCAGCTTTGAAGGCCCGTTTCCTGTCAAATATGAGTCATGATATCCGGACACCCATGAATGGCATTATCGGCACGCTGAATCTGGCAAACCGTTATCCGGATGATCTGGAGGTACAGAGAAAGTGCCGGGAACAGATCATGACTTCATCGAAGTATCTGGTCTCTATCGTGAATGATATTCTGGATATGAACAAACTGGAGTCGGGAGGTGTAGTGGAACAGGAGATTCCGTTTAATCTGGCAGAACTGCTGAACCGGGTTAACCTCGGCAAGCAGAAGCAGGCGGCAGAAAAGAATGTGGAATATATTGTTGACTGGGAACAGAGTGATATCCGCCATATGGATCTGGCAGGGAATCCGATCTATGTGGAGAGACTGCTGACCAATATTTCTGATAATGCGGTTAAATTTACCGGACCGGGCGGCAGTGTGCGTGTCTGGTGTGCAGAAAAATATGCGGACGAGGAGCGGGTAGTCTATGAATTCGGCTGTGCCGATACTGGTATCGGCATGAGTGAAACCTTTCTGGAACATGCTTTTGAACCGTTCACGCAGGAGAATGAGACCAGCAGATCCAGGTACGAAGGCACAGGACTGGGACTTGCCATTGCAAAGAAAATCGTGGACAGGCTGGATGGAGACATTGCCATAGAGAGTAAAAAAGGCGTCGGAACTACTGTGACCATGACACTTCCGTTCAAAATCGGGGAACCGGTGGAGAAGGAGAAGAACGTAAACTATGAGGAAATCCCGGTGGAAGGTCTGCGGGCGCTGTTAGCAGAGGACAATGAACTCAACATGGAGATCACAAAATTCATGCTGGAGGATTACGGGATCCACGTAGAGTGCGCTGCAGACGGAGAAGAGGCGGTACAAAAGTTCAAAAATCTGAGCTGGGATATTACGATGTGATCTTCATGGACATTATGATGCCGAAGCTAAATGGCTGGGATGCCACCCGCAGGATCCGGTCCATGAAACGGTCGGATGCCGGAAATGTCCCCATCATTGCCATGAGCGCCAATGCCTTTGCGGAAGACATTATCAACAGCCGATGGATGAAAAGAAGCTGTTGGAAACAGTGAAGGAATGCATTATGTTCCGGGACCATTCCTGAAGAAACAGCATAGAAACAGCCTAGAAAAGGGCAGAGGATATCCTCTGTCCTTTTCCTATATTAGGATGACTTATCGTGCAACATTACGTACTGAAAATGGTGGGACAACCGGATATAATAGCTACAAAGACAGGAGTTTTTTCTGTGAAGCATGTGGCCTACATTATGGAAAGGAGAAAAATTATGATTTCATTTATATTGTGTCTGTTGCTGTTAACCATTTTATTCGGAATCGCATATAAGATTACCGGGGCAATTTTAAAGGCCTGTGTGTGGCTGCTGATCCTGTTGCCCATCGGCCTCATCCTGTCGGGCGTGGGAGTGATCTTCTGCTGTACAATCATTTTAATACCGGTAGGGATCGGAATTATCAAGGCCGGGATCCGGATGATATTGCCGGGGTAAAGAAATAAAATGATAACAGACTGCCTGATGTGTGGTAAAATAAAGTTATCGCATATCAGGCAGTTTCATTATTATTGATATATAGTATTGATAAATCAGGAAAGGTGATGGCATATGGAGATCAAAAGTATACTGATCAAAGATACAACGAGAGAAGAGCGGATCCGCATTATACAGGAGGGTTTGAACCAGTGCGGTGGAGCCTGTGACTTCTGCAACGGTTGTGATAATCTGGGCGGTGGTTCCGTGGATACATTTTATGAACCGTACATTAACGGGGAGAAGGAACTGCGGCAGCTGAATGAGGAATACAGAAGCAACATGGGACTGGTGAGATAGGAGACGGGCTATGTTTTTCATACCGTGTATTAAGTGGAATAAGCACTATTATGTGCGGACAAGCTGCTGTAATACGCTGTATGAACTGGATCCGGAGATGGGAAAGGCCATTGCCCGGGGAGAGCAGGTACTGATTCGCCCGGAGCATTTGCAGAGAATTTCAAAAGTGACCTATGGGTATAACTATAAACATTGCAATTACTGTGGGTATGAGACAGCAGAAAATTTTGAGTATTGCCCAAAGTGCGGTAAGAAATTTTAAAAGCGAGAGGGGACGTGAATCTGTCTCGATTTCAAAAGGGAGTGTTACTCACAAGGACCATTGTCTTTCCAGGCACCTTTCCATTTTGGTTTTTCTGTGGAACGTTTTGGTAGATTCATAGTGTTCATCAGGCGGTCCACTCTGCCGAGACTGATGTTTATGCCATAATCACGTTCTAATACACGACGGATCTTGTAAGCACCAAGAGAGTTATCGTAATCAGTATAGATTTGTAAAAGGTGCTTACGAATCAACGGATTTTCTTTTGTACGAGGTGCTAAATCTGAATAAAAGTGCTTGTAATAAGTACTGCGATTTATGCGAAGAACTCGACAAAGAGTTTTGATATCGTATTGATGACGCAGCTTATGCACGGCATCTAATCGTTGCTTGAGTGTGGCGTGAATATGGCAATCGCTTTTTTTAGTATTTGGTTTTCTTCTTCCAGCTGAGCCATACGTTTTTGAAGCTCTTTCACCTGCTTTGCAGTAAGAACTTCACCGTCATCAGTTTCAACAGTTGAATACTGTTTGACCCATCTGGAAAGAGCAGTTTGAGATATGCCGTACTCTTTGATAAGAGAGGCCTGAGTTTTACCATTGTGGTAAAGCTCAACGAGGGTTCGTTTGAAATCCTCATCGTAATGTTGTTTTGTGGACATAAAAGATACCTCCTTTTGGTGTCTATGTTAATAGTAAGTCTATTTAACCAATGTGTCCACTTTTATAAGTATAATGCAGGTAGTACACATGATAAGAATTGCTGTTTGTGATGATGAAAATGTAATTGTGAATCAGATAGAGCATATAATTTCTGAAGTATGCAAGCGGGAAAGCATTCCCGTGAATATTGATGTTTTTTACAGTGGTAGGGAACTCAAAAGGCAGGTTACATCAGGAACAAAGTATGACATCATCTTTTTGGATATTCAGATGAAGGGTGGCGATGGCATCACTGCGGCTGAAAATATACGGAAGGTGGATGATAATGTACTTCTGATTTATGTATCAGGCTATGATAAATATATGATGGAATTGTTCCGGTTGGATGTATTTGGATTTATAAAGAAACCAATCGATGAGGAGATATTGACAAAGACATTTCTGGAAACTTATCAGAGAGTCTGCAGTAAAATGGTCTATTTTACCTTTTCTTATAAGCATGAAGAATATAAAATTCTATGTAAAGAGATTTTATACTTTGAAAGCAATGCCAGGAAAGTTACAATATATACGCAAAACGGGGAGCATTACACATTTAACGGGAAACTGTCAGAGATAGAACAAAAAATGTCAGATGGGAAAATACCTTTTTTGAGAGTACATCAGTCTTATCTGGTAAATTATTATTTGATTAGATCAAGGACAAAAATAGAAATAACGTTGGTAAATGGGAAGAAACTGCCTATAAGCGAAGAACGGCAGAAATACTTTAACCAACAATATAGCCATCTTCTGGGAGGGGAAATCAATGTATAATCAAATAGAAGATATTCTATTAAATATTTCTATTGTTATCGCAACCGTATGGATTGTAAAAAGATTTTGGGGAAGCTTTTTTGAAGAAAAGCAGAATAGTATACTTTCTGTTTCTCTGTGGATTGTTTATTGCATATTCCAATTTTTCTTTGGTTATCATAATGGGCGCCTGCAAATTTTTGCAACCATTCTGAACATTTTACTGATTCTGTCCATAGCGATGGTTGCCTACCAAAGCCGTGGAAAGGAAAAATACTTTTTATTGGCTACATTCTATGCAGGCTGGTCGTTGATTGAGGTCTTTGTCTTTTCCCTAATCAATAGCTTTGACATAGGGGAAAGCCAGCAAAGGGATATTATTGGGTTGGTATTATCGAACATCCTGATGATCCTTTCTGTATATGCACTGTCGATGGTGGCAGAAAAAAGAAAGGAGAGTCCGGTACCGGGAAAATATTATTTTTTTCTCCTGTTGGTGCCAGTGGGAAGCATAGTCATTGCAATCAATGAATTTTGCTCAGAAGGAAAGTCCTTTTTTGCTGTTATCACTATCAGCATTCTTATCTTATTTAATGTCATTATTTTTGAATTGTATGTAAAAATAAATAAAGTTTTTGCTTATGAAAAAGAACATACAGTTTATGCCCAGCAATTTGATATGATCGAAAAAATTACGGTATCGCAAAAAAAGATGTTGGAGGAATTTTATGAGGACAGGCACAATCTGCTGAATAAACTTATTGTTTTAAAAAACAGCGTTGAAAACAGTGATAAAGAGTCTGTAATCAGAAACCTGAATCAGATTATCAAAAACAGCAATATTTCCGAAAACATTTCCAATACCGGCAACAGTACCATTGATTGTCTGATTAATTTCAAATATGCCGTTGCTAAGGAATACGGGATTACATTTCAGTTAAAAATATTTATTCCAGAGGAGCTTTCCATGGAACCATGTGATATTGGCATAGCACTGGGAAATGCACTGGATAATGCAATAGAAGCTGTCCGGGACTGCAGGCAGCACCAAAAGGTGATAGAAATATCCATGGGAGTGAAAAAGCAGGCGCTGGTCATGCTGATAAAGAATCCATATGAGCATGTCTTAAAAAACGACAGAAGCGGAAAATATCAATCCACAAAAACAGAAAGCGGCAGACATGGATATGGATTAAATTCCATAGCAAGAATTGCAGAAAAGTACCAGGGCGAAATTCTAGTGGAAGCACAGGATTCTGTATTTTGCCTGACCGTTGTTATGAATTTGCCGGAAAATTGACAGCTATTGCCGTATTTTTGACATATTAGGGATTATTTTGAGGGGAATATGATACCTGACTTTGGGAGTTGAATCTTAAAATATGGTGCTAAGCCACGGATTAAAACCTGTGGCTTAGCATTTTTTCTGATGTCTCCGTCGTTTAAAAAGTAGGAACTTAACGGCAGGCCGATAAGTGCTGAAAATTCTTTTATAAATTTAGAACCCCGTGCAAGGTTGATATACTTTCGGTCTGATATTTTACAACTCGGAACTCATGGATAAAATTAAAGATATCCTAAAGACGGATGACCGTTGTCATGAATCTACTGGAAAATTGACAGCTATTGCCGTATTTTTGACATATTAGTGATTATCTTGCGGGGAATATGATATGATTACAAAATAGTTCATTAAGGGGGTATACATAATGAAGAAAAATGAAAAGAAAACTGTATTAGCAAAAGCATTAACATCCGTTGCTGATGGAATGTTATCAAAAGCTGCAAACAGCAGATGTGCACTCATATACCATCAGCCTAAACAGCCGGAAGAAGTGAGGAAATTCAGGAAAAACAAATAAATGAGAAAAGTAGCAAAGTTGTTGACAGATTATGTTATCAAAAAGAGCATGGTTGATGAAGCAGATCGGGAAGTCTATGAATATGGATTTGTCATAACCTTGGAAGTTGGGTTGTTTTTGGTTGCAAGCTTGTTCATCGCACTGAAACTCGATATGGTCTTAGAAGGGATATTTTTCTTTGTGATTTTCTCACCATTGCGTTCCTATGCAGGTGGTTTGCATTTGGAAAAATTCTGGATATGCTTTGTTTTGTCATGCTTAACATATATTACTACTCTGCTTGTAGTTAAGAATCTCTGTTTACATGAATTTGTTTCACTTATTGTATTATTCGCCCTGGAAGTATTTGTGTATGTGTTATATCCAGTTGAGAACAGAAACAGGGAGATAAACGAAGAAGAGAACAAGTGTTTTAATATAAAGCTGATGAAATATTTATGCTTGGATTTTTTTATCGGAATAGTTTGCACTATATTTGAAAAGGATAGCTACTTCTTGGAGCTAAATATAATATTTTTAATAGTTGTAATCACAATGCTGATAGGGAAATGCAGAAATCATTTGAAAAATGTATGTAAAAGCTATGTTCCAGGAAAAGGTCTCTGGTAGCTGGGTCAATGTGGAATCATGGGAAGATTCGAGCAATACCATAACAGCATCTGGCTTGGAAATATATCTGGTTTCCAGAGGTACATATCGAGTTACAATGACGTGTAGTGTTAATGGAGAAATTAAAACGGCAACATCGGCAGAAAAGAATTATCAGTTTGTAGAAAAATGTAATGTGTATTGCAGGTGGGGAAATCTGCTTTGCAACTATGGATGGGAGTGGTGCCCATGAAGAGTCTATAATGGCGAGAAATTTGAGAAGTGAAACGGAGGAGATTTTGAATGAAAATATTGACAAAAGTTATGGATTTACTTGCATTATCGGTTATCTTGTCTTTTATGATTTTGATGTTTTCAGGATGCCAGATGGCTTCCGGTACTCTTTCCGAAAAGGAAATTACTGTGTTTAACACAGAATTTTTCAATGGTGACATAACGAACATGAACAATATGCTGTTATCCAGCGAGTATAGTCAACCAGATGAAATTAACTTGTTTGAGTTATTTTATAATGGCGTTGGAGGAGCGTTTGGCGAAGTATCGGAGGATGAACTGTCAATGCTGACAGAGTTATGTAGTGATGCCCCGTATTTGGATATCATAAAAATCACAGCAAATGAAATGGATGCTTTTTTGCAGGAAAAAATGGGAATAAGTCTGGCGGAGACAAAAAAGACAGGCTTGGACAGTTTCTATTATTTGGAGCAATATGACAGTTACTATCTGATTATGGGAGACTCGAATTTTGATTGGTGTATGGTTACTTCCGGAACTTGGGAGTCAGATAACAAACTCATACTGAAATACGAAAAAGAGTATGAGGGGGGGGCAATGGGTGGTCATTTTACAAAAGACGGATGATGGTTATTTGTTTATTTCTAACCAGAAGGCAGATTAAACAAGTTCAGACGAGAAAGAGAGGTATTTTATGAAGAGAAAAGAGGAAGCAATGAAAAAGTATATAATGTATAAACCATCATCTACAACTTATGATTATATTTGGGGTGCCTTTTTCTCAAGCTGTAGTGGTAATGGAACAAAAGATCATTCTACGCAGCCTGCTTTGAAAGCTTTAAGTTGCACAGATATTGCAACTGGTGCGGGAGGACATCGTTACGGGCTATGTCAAATGGGTGCCGCATTGCGTGCAAAAAATGGTGATTCCGCATCGAATATTTTGTTGTATTATTACACTGATTGCAGGATCATATCCTGCACATTAAAATAGAAAATGTGCCAGAAAGAGATTAAGACGAGTATGGGTAAGATGAAAAATAAGGTTTTGCCGGTCTCTGTTCTTGTGTTGTTTATGCTGATGTGCATCAATGCGTGTGGAATATCGAAATCCAGGGATAGTGCTGATATGGTCTCAGAGCTTAATAACAGGATTATAGAAAAGGTAGCAGAGAATTACGAAGAAGGTAACATCAGTGCATTAGATATTGTTATAGTTCGGATTGATTTTGGTTCTTTCTCGCAAGATAATGCCAGTGAAATATTCGTGTTATGCAAGATTTTGAATACCCCTCATGTTGCAGGATTGGATAAAACGGTGGGTATCCTTTTAGATGCTGATTCATTAGAAATGGTAGCATATAAGGAGTTTGCGGCTGATAAAGTAGTTATAAACTGTATTCAAGCGAGTGACGGACAAAGCAGAATATTGGTATCAAAAACCACAACATATCAAGGAATATCAACACAGGAAATTCAGCTTTTAGCTGTCGAAGGCAGTCAATGGGTAGAAATTCCGATAGATGCGCTAAAGATCATTGGAGATGAATCTTTTTATTATATGGATATAGTAGATGATTTGATTATTGTGGCATCTGAGGATAAATTGATAAGTTCTGAAGAAATCGTAGCAGTATTAAAGTGGAACCCTGAGACAGAGCAGTTTGTTTTGGAACAGTAACGGGTTTGGCGGTGTGCAAGTCCAAATTATTAAATAACAATGTGCATAAAGAAAAGCGGAAATCTGGCTATATTAGATGAAATCACCATGACCACTAATTCCTTTGTCTATCAGAATGCTGAAAGCGGTGATGCTAAAGTTTAATTTTTATTTAAAACCGTATTTTCCAAAGAGGGAAGAAGTTCGGCAACCGTAACTTTTTCCACGGAGTCAGCTTTCGTACCTTTTGTTTTAGGCTTCTTAACCCTGGTTTTAAGAGGAGAAAACCGGCGCATTTTAAACTCTGGTTTAACCATTATCACCGTCAGAAATCCAGAAGTAAACAAAAGTAAACATATTATTTGATACTTTGAGAAATCAAAAAAATCGGAAACGCTGTATTTATCAGCATTTCCGACCCTTTTAACCTAATAGCGAGAGGGGGATTCGAACCCTCGACACTGCGGGTATGAACCGCATGCTCTAGCCAACTGAGCTATCTCGCCATATGACCAACCGAAGTTGGAATGGAACCTATAGGGCTCGAACCTATGACCCTCTGCTTGTAAGGCAGATGCTCTCCCAGCTGAGCTAAGATTCCATTTCGTTGCTCTCGCAATCGACTTGTTCAGTATACAATGTGAGTCACACTTTGTCAACACGTTTTTTGATATTTTTGTAAAAATTTTGTATGCAATTAGAACAATAATAGCAAAGAGCAGGAAATTACAGGGCTTTCTTTACACTGATAGCCTTCATAGGACACATTTCCTGACAGCAGAAACAGGAAATACAGCCCTTTCTGCGAAATTTTGCCTTGCGGTTTTCTATTTTGATCACATGAGCCGGACAACTTTCCGCACATTTTCCACATCCCACACATTTTTCCGGTGTCAGCTGGGGATACGATTTCAACAGTCGGGAAGCTACGAACATGAAAGGTTTACGTAAAAATTTCGGCACACCGTTGGTAAAATCCAGTTTGATGGTATCCGGCTTCTGAAAAGGAGACAGTCCTTCCGGAACCGTATCACCCACAAGAGTCAGATCCTCCGGATGTGCCAGCCCTCTTTCTAATGCCTGGCGCAGCATGGCGATCTCCGTTGGCTCTAATCCCATGAGTTTTGCGGCAAAACAGTCCTGTGTATAAAAATCTTTTGCTGTCAGCAGCATATGCAGGGGATGCGATGTGCCGCCGGTAGGTCCATTGCCCTCCATGGCATCGATGGCGTCGATGACGGTGAGCTGTGGAGCCACGGTCTGTGCCAGCTCCAAAAGCATATTGGAGAAATCCTCTATCTCGGGCCAACGGTAGTGCATCTGGGGCTTTTCCAGTCCAGGAATAGTGCCGAAGAGATTCTTGATACCGCCGGAATAACCGGTCATGGCATGGGTCTTTAATTTACAGATATTAATGATGTAATCAGCTTCCACAATGGGAGTGATCAGGTGGAAGCTGTGATTCTTAAATCCTGTCGGACAGTTCACGGTCTGTGCAGAAAAGTCCATGTTCAGTGTAGCCCCTTCGCCCAGCGTATCCATACCGCATACATGATATACATGCTTCATGGCCTCGGCATTGTAGAGACCGCCGGAACTTTCCGCAATGGTAATATGCTGAATACCCTGTTCTCGCAGCCATCGTACCACCGCCTTTACCACCAGCGGGTGTGTAGTGGCTGGAAAATCAGGTGACTTTGCCATGACGAGGTTGGGTTTGATGACGATCTTCATCTCCGGGCGCAAGTCTGCGGCGATGTTCAAAGCCTCCATACTTTTGCAGATGGCGGGATAGATCAGTTCTTCGTTATATTCCGGTACGATGTGTAATGTCTGTATCATAATGACCTCTAAAGTGGTTTATTTTCTATATAGTACATGAATTTACTTGTTTTTTCAATGCTTCCGTGCTATACTACGAAATGTTGTTGAGATTTGATGGAAGAAATCAGAAGCGCATCGCAATGATTTCTTTTTTTGTGCTAAAAAGGAGTATTTTGTGAGTTATTTTTTGGAAAATGAAGAAGTGGAAAAAGTAGAAGAGGTAAAGGAGCAGGACGGTATCGCATCGATCGAGCCGTTGTTGGATAACCGTATCGTCCGTGCGATTCGTGAGATGGGTTTTGAGAAGCTGTCTCCGATCCAGGAGCAGGCGATTCCCTATTTATTACAGGGTGAGGACATTATCGGACAGGCACAGACCGGAACGGGCAAGACTGCTGCATTCGGCATTCCGGCGATCCAGCACATCAATCCCGATGTGAAGAAGTTACAGACCATTATTTTATGTCCTACCAGAGAACTGGCAATCCAGGCCGCGGAAGAACTGCGGAAAATCGCTAAATACATGCATGGCATCAAGGTGCTTCCCGTTTACGGTGGACAGGATATCAGTCGTCAGATCGCAGGATTGCGGGGCGTGCAGATTATCGTGGGAACCCCGGGACGCGTCATGGATCACATGCGCAGACATACCATCAAACTGGATCTGGTGAACATGGTGGTATTGGATGAGGCAGATGAGATGCTGAACATGGGCTTCCGTGAGGATATGGAGCTGATCTTGGGACAGATTCCCGGAGAGCACCAGACGGCACTGTTTTCCGCTACCATGCCGAAGCCGATCCTGGAGATCACGGACCGGTTCCAGAAGGATGCAAAAATAGTAAAAGTAGCGGCAAAAGAACTGACGATTCCGTTGGTATCCCAGAAATTCTACCGTGTGAAAAATCAGGACAAGGATGCAGCCTGTGTAAGGCTGTTAGAGTACTATCAGCCGAAGCTGACCCTGATCTTCTGTAATACGAAGAAAAAGGTGGACGAACTGGCGGATCTGTTGAAGCAGCAGGGCTTCCAGGCAGAAGGGCTGCATGGCGATCTGTCCCAGGCGCAGCGTGATGTGGCCATGAACCGTTTCCGTAACGGCGGAGCCAGCATTCTGATCGCTACGGATGTGGCAGCCAGAGGTATTGATGTGGATGATGTGGAAGCTGTCATTAATTACGATATTCCGCAGGATATCGAGTACTATGTGCACCGTATCGGCAGAACCGGCCGTGCCGGAAGAAAGGGCAGATCCTTTACCTTTGCCAACAGTAGGGAGATCGGTAAGATCCGCGAGATCGAGAGAGTCTGTCATACCACCATTACCGAGAAAAAGCTTCCCGGCGCAGCAAAGGTTCTGAAAGCGAAAGCGGATAAATATCTGAACAAGGCGTGGGAACTGCATGAGCACGAAGACGTTGAACTGATGAAGAGCTTTTTACAGCGGAAAATGGAAGAGGAAGGCTGCGATGCACTGGATCTGGCGGCAGCCATGCTGAAATATCAGGTCGGCGACAAGGGCGAGGAGATCGCCGCAGATGATTATGTACAGCGCCGCGGACGGTTCGGAGAGAAGGGACGTTTCGGCAGAAACGATGGCGAAGGCCGTGGTTTCGGCAGAGGAGACGGAAGACGGAGGTTCAGCCGCGAAGACGGGGACCGCAGAAGATTCGGCCGTAGTGACAGAGACCGCAGAGATGATGGCAGCACCGGTTCCGGAGAGGACAGAAGACGTCGCAGAGACGAGAACCGCGAGGACGGAAGAAAATGGAGCGGCCGCGACAGAAAGGCAGCGGACCGTAAATACTCCGGGGACAGAGCGGAGAGAGAAGCGAAAAAGAGAAAGAAACGGGAAGAGCCGGGCATCGGTAACAGCTTCCCCAAGAGAAAAAAATCTTAAGTAGATGAGGAATTTTATGTATTTGCCGCAAAAGCCGCAGTTGTGCTTTCGCGGCAAATCGTGTATAGTTAGGAAAGAATAGATAGGCATAATTCAGAAAGGTCTGCGGTATGAAAACACTGAAAAAACAGATACCTTATATCCTGTTGGGGGCCACACTTCTGCTCCTTTTGGGACTTAATATTATCAGCCAGGATCACTGGCTGGATTCCGATATGGCGGCAGAGATGATCTTTTCCCGGATCCTTGCGGGGGAGCATCAGATGATTTCAACGACGAACTGGTATTATTCCACGGAGTTCCGTGTGCTGTATACACAGCTGATCATGGGACCGCTGTTCCGGATCTGCAACAACTGGCATGTGATCCGCACGATCACGAATCTGGTGTTTTACGGGCTGATGCTGGCTTCCTATTATTATTTTATGAAGCCGTTAAAGGTATCCAGAGGGCTTACGGTGTTAAGCTCCTGTCTGTTGCTTCTGCCTTTTTCCGAGACCATGATGACACACATGCAAATGGGCAATACCTACATGTCCCATGTGATTCTGGTGTTGTGGTTCTTCGGTATGTATCTGCGGCTGTGCAGTGGAGAATACAGTACAAAACGCAAGGTCAGCCTATGGATCTTCTATGTACTACTGGCTATTGTCTGTGGAATGTCCGGCGTACGTTACCTGCTGGCATTACAGTGCCCGCTGGTACTGACTTCCTTTTTCTATCTGTTGAGTGGAGAGAAGTTCCAGGGTTTCCGGGGAGAGATGACAAAGGAGCGTTTTCGTGCCTTGCTGCCTACGACCCGGATGAGATATTTTCTCTACAGTGTAGTGGGAGCGTTTTTCACAGTAGCGGGCTACGGCATTAATGTGGTATGGATCAGCCATAAATATGTGTTCCAGACCTACGGTGCCACGAATTTCATTGCTCTGTACCACGGGGTGCTGTTTGACCGGATCCAGAATGCAGTAGGCTGTCTGTTAATGCTTTTTGGTTATATTCCGGATAAGGGATTTTTATCCCTGCGGGGTGTTGTGACGATGGCAGCCTTTGTGATGCTTGGCATCTACGGATACGTTACGGTCAAAAGCGGGAAAATGCAGCGCATCACGGGATTTCGCAGTCTGATCACACTGTTTTTGAAAGTCAGTTTTGTACTGAATCTGTTTGTGTTTATTTTTACCACCAGTACCATGGTGCCGCGGTATTATATCACGATCTTCATTTTCGCCCTGCCGGTATTGTGCTTTTATCTGGAAGAGGAAAAAATGCCCTTTGACAGATTGGCGGTGACGGCACTGCTTACCGTCTGCCTGCTCCTTGGAACGGGGAAAACAGTGATGTCTTTCCTGACGGTGGACAAGAACGAGACGAAGCGTCCCGTGGCGGAATTCCTTGCGGGGAACGGATATGATTTCGGCTTCGCTACTTATAATAATGCCAATATCATCACGGAGCTTACGAATGGTGAAGTGGAGATCGGCAATATCGGAGATCCCGAGCACCTGGAGTATTTCAAGTGGTCTTCGCCTATGAAATATTATGAGGAAGGGTATCATGCCGGGGAGACATTCCTGCTCCTGACGTCGGAGGAATGCGCGGAATATGCATCGGCGCCTGCGCTGAAACAGGGCAATAAGGTGTATGAGGACGGCAGTTATACGGTCTATGTATTTGACAGTACGGAGGATCTGATGGACTGTGCTGTGGCGAGAAAATAATGACAGAGATTTCGTATATTGCAGACGACATTGTTGGCACCCGGCACTGGCCGCAACGGGACAGAACGGTTTGGGGACTGGCTGGTTGGAGAATCGGGTAAGACACAGGGATGTCAGTACTTTTTGAAAAAGGATAACGTCTGCGGAAAGGTTGTAAGTATGAGAATCGGAATGGGATATGATGTACATCGTCTGGTGGAGGGAAGAGACCTGATCATTGGCGGTGTGAAAATACCTTATGAAAAAGGACTTCTGGGACATTCGGATGCGGATGTCCTGCTCCATGCAATCATGGATGCGCTGTTGGGAGCAGCGGCGCTGGGGGACATCGGGAAACATTTCCCGGATACAGATCCGGCATACAAGGATATTTCTTCCATAAAATTGCTGGAAAAAGTGGGCGAGCTGCTGGAAGAAAATCATGTGTTTATCGAAAATATCGATGCGACGATCATTGCACAGGCACCGAAGATGCGCCCGCATATCGATACCATGCGGGAAAATATCGCGAAAGCCCTGCTGATCGATGTGGGACAGGTCAATGTGAAGGCTACCACGGAGGAAGGACTGGGATTCACCGGCAGCGGAGAGGGAATCTCCTCTCAGGCAATCTGTCTGGTGACTACGCCGTTTGATCTTACGGCACAGGCGATGCAGGGCGGCTGCGGAAACTGCAGCGGATGCCCGAAGAGCTGATAATTTCGGAAAATAAGAACTTGACAAATGGGTCGATAGGATATAGACTTTAATTAGAACAAGGTCTGTATACTACCGACCTTTTATAATGTGATGAGTGCAAAAAAGCCAATAGGATTGCATAATTGGCAAGGGCTGGATTAAGAAGGATACAAGGAGGAATGGGAATGTATCAGATGACGGAGACAGAATACAGATTTGCTGAGCTGATCTGGGAGGAGGAACCCATCGGTTCCGGAGAACTGGTAAAACAGTGCACAGAGAAGTTCGGCTGGAAGAAATCCACTACCTATACGTTTATTAAAAAGCTTTGTGAGAACGGTATTTTCAAAAATGAGAATGCCATCGTATCTTCCGTATTGAATAAGGAGGAATACCACAGAGCCCAGGGGGAGGCTTTCGTGGAGAAGGCTTACGGCGGTTCGCTGCCGAAGATGATAGCCGCATTTATCCAGAGCAAGAAGCTCAGCGCAGCGCAGATCGCTGAGATCGAAGCTATGATCGAGGATTATAAGAGCTGACGGAGAAAACAGCTGCGGCACCGGAGGGGCAGTGGGTGCTTTTGGAAGAATAAAATACTATTGTGATTACAAAGGTTCTATGCTAATATAAATGGCATAGGGCCTTTTTCTATTATCAGATCTGTTTTCTATTAGAATCCAATGTCGGAGAAATTTTCCAATCCATTGAAATTAGGTAGAAAATATGCTTTTAACTTCATTCTTGCAACTAAAAACAGTTGCAAAAAACGAGCAGAAAAAATATAATATAATTAACAAGGGGTACAAATGGGACAAAAGGAAAAACTAATTGAACAGTTAAAAAGCAGACCGAAGACATTTACCTTTCATGATGCGGAAGTTTTATTGGATTATCTGGAATTTACGAAATCCAATAAGGGGAAAACCAGCGGTTCCAGAGTGATGTTTACCAGTGAGGAGCATGGGAGTATATTACTACATAAGCCGCATCCGCAAAAGGAATTGAAAGCATACCAGGTCAGACAATTATGTGATCTGTTGGAACAGGAGGGATTGATTTGAAAAATACGATGGAATATAAAGGGTATATCGGAAGTGTAGAATTTTCAGAGGGAGATGGTATCTTTTTCGGAAAAGTAATGGGAATACGGTCTTTGATATCTTATGAGGGAACCGATGCCAGGAGTCTGGTAGAGGATTTTCATGGGGCGGTAGATGATTATCTGCAACTGTGTGAAGGACAGGGGAAAGCTCCGGAAAAAGCATACAAGGGAAGCTTTAATATCCGGATCGCGCCTGAGACTCATAAGCAGCTTGTGATCCATGCAACTGCATGCCAGATGTCACTGAATGAATATGTGAGGGAAACGTTGGAAAAAGCAGTGATGTAGAAAACTCCGGGGTTGACAAACCCCTCATTTTTGCATATCTTATTTAGTAGGAATTATCATATATGTAGTAAAGGCATGGAGCAGGAAAAGTACTTTTCGGTGGGACGCCAGAGAGAAGCTGTTAGAAGCTGGGAGCGGCTTTCGTCTGAGGAAAAGGAAGTGCGCCTGTGAGCTGATCCGGGGAACGTTAACAGTAATCAGTATCCGGATCCGGTGAGCACCCGTTATGTGCATGGCGCCATAGGCGCCGGAGTGAAGGGCATCGTCCCTTAAGTAGAGTGGAACCGCGGATAAATTCGTCTCTAAGAGAAGAGTTTGTTCGCGGTATTTTTTTCGAGGTGAGAACATGGGCATCATCAAAAATTTAAAAGAAGAAGTCCGTATTATCAAGGAACGCGATCCGGCGATCCATTCCTCCATGGAGGTTCTTTTGTATCCCAGTTTCAAGGTCATGCTCCATTACAGACTGGCGCATAAGCTGTATCTGAGCGGACATTATTTCTGGGCGCGGTATATCTCCCAGCGGGGCGTGCGCAAGACCGGCATCGAGATCCATCCCGGTGCACAGATCGGCAAAGGATTTTTCATCGATCACGGTAACGGTGTCATCATCGGTGAGACCACCATTATCGGCGACAATGTGACAATGTATCAGGGCGTGACCCTGGGCGGTACCGGCAAGGAGCACGGTAAGCGTCACCCCACCATTGGCAACAACGTCATGATCAGTGCGGGAGCGAAAGTCCTGGGGTCCTTCACCATCGGAGATAATTCGAAGATCGGTGCCGGAAGCGTGGTCTTAAGCGAAGTGCCGCCCGGATCTACGGTGGTAGGTGTGCCGGGACGCGTGGTGAAGCGCAACAACGCAAGTCTCCCCCAGGAGACCATGAACCAGACAGACCTCCCTGATCCGGTGCGGGAGGATATCACGGTATTGCAGCGTGAGAATTCCGAACTGACCAACCGGGTACTGGAAATGGAAGATGAATTAAAGCAGCTGCGCAGGCTGGTGGTAATGAGCGAAGAAGCGAAAACTGATAATACAGTTAAGACAGGAAAGGATAAATCATGAGTATTCAAATCTACAACACTTTAAGCAAGAGAAAAGAAGAATTTAAGCCCCTGGAGCCGGGAAAGGTAAAAATGTATGTCTGCGGACCTACCGTATACAACCTGATCCACATCGGCAATGCCCGCCCCATGATCGTATTTGATACGGTGCGCCGTTACATGGAATACAAGGGTTACGAAGTAAACTATGTATCCAACTTCACAGACGTGGATGACAAGATCATCAAGAAGGCCAATGAAGAGGGTGTGGAGCCCAGCGTGATCTCCGAGCGCTATATCGCAGAGTGCAAAAAAGACATGGAGGGAATGAATATCAAGCCCGCTACCAAGAACCCTAAGGCTACCGAGGAGATCGGCGGCATGCTGGATATGATCCAGACTCTGATCGACAAGGGGCATGCGTATCCCGCAGCGGATGGTACGGTATATTTCCGGACCAGAAGCTTCAAGGACTACGGCAAGTTGTCTCACAAGAACCTGGACGATCTGCAGGGCGGTAACCGTTCCCTGTTAGTCTCCGGTGAAGATCAGAAGGAAGATCCCCTGGATTTCGTATTGTGGAAGCCGAAGAAAGAAGGCGAGCCTTACTGGGATTCCTGCTGGTGTCAGGGCCGTCCCGGCTGGCACATCGAGTGCTCTGTTATGAGTAAGCGTTATCTGGGTGAGGAGATAGATATTCATGCCGGTGGCGAAGATCTGATCTTCCCTCATCACGAGAATGAGATCGCACAGTCCGAGGCAGCCAATGACAAGCCTTTTGCAAGATACTGGATGCACAATGCCTTCCTGAACATTGACAACCGCAAGATGTCCAAGTCTCTGGGCAACTTCTTTACTGTTCGTGAGATCTCCGAAAAATATGATCTGCAGGTACTTCGTTTCTTCATGCTGTCCGCACATTACAGAAGCCCGCTGAATTTCAGTGCCGATCTGATGGAAGCAGCAAAGAACGGCTACGAGAGAATCGTTACCAGCGTGGATAACCTGAAGTTCCTGCTGGAAAAGGCAGCAGATGCCGAAATGTCCGAAGAAGAGAAGCGGTTAGTTACCGAGGCACAGGGCTTTGAGACCAAATTCGATGAAGCTATGGACGATGATTTCAACACTGCGGATGCGCTGGCAGCTATCTTCGAGCTGGTAAAATTCGTCAACTCCAATGCGAAAGCAGATAGCAGCAAGGCATTTCTGGAGGCTCTGAAACAGGAAATCGTGACTCTGTCCGATATCTGTGGGCTGATCGTAGACAAGAAAGCGGAAATGTTGGACAGCGATATCGAGGCACTGATTGAAGAGCGTCAGGCAGCCAGAAAGGCGAAGAATTTCGCAAGAGCCGACGAGATCCGTGACGAGCTGTTAGCCAAAGGCATTGTGCTGGAAGATACCAGAGAGGGTGTAAAATGGAAGAGAGCATAACCCTTCTTACGAAAATAAAGGAAGCATTTGCCTGCGAAGGACAGGATGTCCGGGCGTATTCTCCGCTGACCCTGGCCTATATCGGAGACGGGATTTATGAGCTGGTGATCCGCAGCGTGGTGGTGGAGAGAGCTAACCGTTCCGCCAATGATCTGCATAAAAAGACGACACGTTATGTAAAGGCACCGGCGCAGTCTGCCATGATCGAGGCACTGCTTCCGGAACTGACGGAGGAAGAGGAAGCGGTGTACCGCAGAGGACGCAACGCCAAATCATACACCACCGCGAAAAACGCTTCCGTGGCAGATTACCGCAGAGCTACCGGTTTTGAAGCATTGATGGGCTATCTGTACCTGACGGGACAGATCGACCGGATGTTGCAGTTGATCAAAGACGGCATCCGTCTGGCAGGCATGGAACTGTAATAAAAATTCACAATAGAAAGGACAAACATGGGATATCAGGAATTTACCATAGAAGGCAGAAATGCCGTGATCGAGGCCTATCGTGCGGGCAAACCCATTGACAAGTTATTCATTCTGGATGGCTGTCAGGATGGCCCCATGATGACCATTAAAAGAGAAGCAAAAAAGCATGATACATTAGTAAAATATGTGACCAAGGAGCGTCTGGACCAGTTATCCGAGACCGGAAAGCATCAGGGAGTCATTGCCTATGCGGCAGCTTATGAATACGCGGAGGTGGATGATATTCTGGAAGGCGCAAGAAAAAAAGGGGAACCGCCTTTTATTTTCCTGTTGGATAACATTGAGGATCCCCACAATCTGGGAGCCATCATCCGTACCGCCAATCTGGCCGGAGCCCACGGAGTCATCATTCCGAAGAACCGTGCGGCGGGACTGACCGCGACGGTGGCAAGGACTTCCGCCGGAGCATTGAATTATACGCCGGTAGCCAAGGTGACGAATCTGGCCAAGACCATTGAAGAATTGAAAAAGGACGGTCTGTGGTTCGTGTGTGCGGATATGGGAGGCACCACCATGTATGATCTGAATCTGAAAGGCCCGATCGGTCTGGTCATCGGTAACGAGGGCGAGGGCGTAGGACGTCTGGTGAAGGAAAAATGCGATATGGTGGCATCCATTCCCATGAAGGGGGATATCGATTCCCTCAATGCTTCCGTGGCAGCAGGCGTACTGGCTTATGAGATCGTGCGTCAGAGATTACAGGCGTAATATAGGAGTGGAAAAAAAGGGGAAAGCATGGCAGAGCATTTCAAATATGAAGAGATGACGGATGAAGAACTCATCGACCAGCTGCGGGAAGGTGACAGACAGGTGATGGATTACATCTGCGACAAGTATAAAAATCTGGTGCGAAGCAAGGCAAAATCCATGTATATTCTGGGCGGAGACAGCGAAGATCTGATCCAGGAAGGGATGATCGGGCTGTTCAAGGCAGTGCGGGATTATGACTGCGGCAGAGATGCCAGCTTTTATACCTTTGCAGATCTGTGTATCAGCAGACAGATGTACACGGCAGTGCAGGCTTCCAAGCGCCTGAAGCACTCACCGCTCAACAGCTATGTATCTCTGTATGAGCGAAGCAGCGAGGGCACGGACAATGAGGAGAAAAATCTTATTGAGGCTCTGGCGGCCAGAACCCAGATGAGTCCGGAGGAACTGTTCCTGGACAAGGAGCGGGTGGAAGATCTGGAGAGAGCTATTGAGACAGAACTCAGCAGCTTTGAAAAACAGGTGCTGGATTTGTACCTGACGGGAATGAGCTATACCCAGATCGCCAAGGTGCTGGGAAGAGACGAAAAGTCTACGGACAATGCCTTACAGCGTCTGAAGAGCAAAATCCGGAGACTGGTGTGATGCAAAATAATGAGAGAAGAGAACACATTCTTGAAAAAATTTTTCAGGAATGTGTTTTTTATAGTTTTTTAATAGAATCTGCAGAGTTGGAATATTGACTTAAAACCTGGCATAGGAGTATACTGCAAATGCTGACCGACCGGCCGGTCGGTTAATAAAGCAAATACATATTCATAACTATTCAGAAAGGCGAAAAGATCATGCACAATACATGGAAAAGAAATTGCAGCGTCGGAATGGCGTTGTTGATGGGAGGCAGTCTGTTGCTCGGAGGCTGCGGCAGCAATGGGGCACAGGATGCTGTGGAGACTTCTGCGGTAGTCGTGGATATGAAGCAGGCCCAGACCGGAAAACTGACCTTGCAGAACAGCTTTGTGGGAACGGTTTCTCCCCAGGAGATGGTCTATGTCATTCCCTTTGCTTCCGGTACAGTGACGGATACTTATTTTGAGGTGGGAGATCAGGTCAATGCCGGGGATGTTTTGTTCAAAATCGATGACTCTGCAGCAAAACTGCAGTTAGAACAGGCACAGCTCAGTGCGGCCAATGTAAGGCAGCAGGCAGACAGTGCCCTGACCACCCAGCAGGAATCCGCCAATATCCAGATGGATAGCAGCAGAGTGCAGGCACAGTCCGGGTATGATCAGGCACAGATCGCGTATGTCCAGGCGAAAAATGCCTATGACCAGAACTATGATGATCTTTCAGATCAGATCGACGCATGCAATGCAAATATTACACAGCTGGAGAATGCCATAAAAGCAGCGTCATCCAGTGTGAGCGGCGGAAATGCGTCAAGTGTTGTGCAGATGAAGACGCAGATCGAGACACTGAAAGGAACGAAGAAACAGCTGGAGTCCAGCAGAAATTCTCTGGTGGCTGGATTACAGCAGGCGGAATCCGCTTACAATGCAGCAAAGAGCAGCATGAATATTGTGGATCGTTCCCAGGCATTGTCCCAGGGACAGGCACTGGAGGATACGAAGAAGCAGCTGTCCACCAGTGAACAGCTGGCAAATGTGGGCGTGGAAAGTGCGGAACTGGCATTATCCTACTACACTGTCAAGGCTCCCATCTCCGGTACGATCCAGAGCAAGGGAGTGGAAGTCAACGGCATTGCCGGAAGCAGCAATCCTGCGTATACCATTGCCAATGAAAATATGATGACCGTGACTTTTCAGGTCAGCGAAGCTGTGAAAAATACACTGACCATGGGGCAGGAAGTGACCGTGGAGCGGGGAACCACCAGCTACGCCGGCAGCATCACCGAAATCGGTGTGGCAGTGAATCAGCAGACCGGCCTGTTCCAGATCAAGGCAGCGGTAAATGCCAATGGCAGCGATCTGCCCAGCGGTGTATCCGTGAAGCTGACTACCGATACCTATCATACGAACGACAGTGCGGTGCTGATCCCTTATGATGCAGTGTACTATGATAATACCGGTTCTTATGTATACTTAAGTGTGGACGGCAAGGCCGTGAAGACCTATGTGACCACAGATCTGTTTGATGATACACAGATTTCTGTTACTGAGGGAATACAGCCCGGAGATACCGTGATCACCAGCTGGTCTCCCAAGCTGATGAACGGTGTGGAAGTCACCGCACCGGTGAAGGCAGAAGAGTAGGGGAGGCAGCAGAATGAATTTGACAAAGCTAGCTCTGAAAAGACCGGTATCCTGTTTTCTGGTGATCCTGGCACTGGCAGTATTCGGCATCAGCTCCATTTTCGGATTCAAGATGGAACTGACTCCCGACATTGAGATGCCTATGCTCATCGTCATGGCTACTTATCCCGGTGCAGACCCGGAGAGCGTGGATGAACTCGTGGCATCCGTTATTGAAGATTCCGGTTCCACTCTGAGCGGTGTGGATTCCGTGAATTCTTATTCCTTTGAAAATTATTGTATGGTGTTGTTTACCTATGAATACGGTGTGGATATTGATGAATGTCACAACGATCTCCGTGCGGCCATGGAGACGGCGAAGTTAAGTCTGCCGGATGACGTGGATCAGCCTACCATCATTGAGATGAACATGAACAGTATGGATGTCATGACGATCTCCGCAGTGGAAGTCGGCGATGTGGATCTGTTAAAAGTAGTCAATGAATCCGTGGTACCGGAACTGGAATCTCTGTCCAGCGTGGCACAGGTATCCGTCACCGGTGGTTCCGAGGATTATATCAAAGTAGAACTCAATGAGACCCTGATGAAGCAGTACGGTCTGACCATGTCCAGTGTGGCACAGATGCTGGGAACCGTAGACTTTACTTATCCTGCAGGCAGCGTGACCCAGGGCAGTCAGGACATCAGCGTGGCGACGTCCATGGAGTACAATACGGTACAGAAGCTGCGGGAAGTACCCCTGATGACCACCAAAGGACAGGTCATTACCTTACAGGATATTGCAAATGTTACCACAGCATCCAAGGATGCTTCCAGTATCAGCCGTTACAACGGACAGGACAATGTCAGCATCGGCATTAAGAACAAAAGTAGTGCCGGTACGGTAAATGCCTGCAAGGATGTGAAGGAAAAATTACAACAGATCCAGGCGGAGAACCCGGCCATCGAATTTGAAGTTACTTATGATGCCAGTTCCTCCATTATCAGCTCCCTGACCAGTGTAGCCGAGACCCTGTTATTGGGTGTCGTATTGACCATGGCGGTGCTGTTCCTATTCTTTGGCGATTTCAAAGCCAGTCTGATCGTCGGAGCCTCCATGCCCATTTCCCTGTTCCTGACCCTGATCCTTATGAGTATGATGGGATTCTCCATGAACATCGTAACACTGGGCTCTCTGGTCATTGCCATCGGTATGATGGTAGACTCTTCCATCGTCGTAATCGAGAGTTGTTTCAGAAGACAGAAGAGTACGCCGGATCTGAAACAGGCAGCCTTAGAGGGAACGAAGGAAGTGATGGCTTCTATTATCGCTTCCACCATTACCACCATCGTGGTATATCTGCCGCTGGCCACTATGAAGGGTCTGTCCGGACAGATGTTTGAGCAGCTGGGATTCACCATTGTATTTGCCATGCTGGCATCCCTGATCGCAGCTATGATGCTGGTACCGTTGTTCTACACAGTATTTAAACCGAAGGAAAAAGAAAACCTGCCCATCGATAAGCTGTTGAAGAAATTTACCACATGGTATCAGAAGATCCTGCGGAAGCTGATGAAGCGCAGAAGGACCGTCGTTGGTGTGGCTGTGGCTCTGATGATCGGCACGGTTCTGCTGGCAGGAACGCTGGACATGGAGCTGATTCCTGCAGCGGATGAAGGAGTCGTGGCGGTTACGGTGAATTTCCGTTCCGGTACTACTCTGGAAAAAGAGGATGAAGCACTGAAGCTGTGGGAACAGATCGCTGAAGAGGAACCGGATGTGGAATTCTATTCCGTATCCATCAGCGGCTCCAGTGCAACCCTTACTGCAGATCTCATCAAGAAGAGAACTCTGACTACAGCACAGGTAGTAGATAAATGGAATGAGATTGCAGCCGGTATGACGGATATGGATGTTACGGTAACATCTTCCGGCAGCAGTATGAGCTCCATGATGAGCACCAGCAGCTATGAGATCGATTTACAGGGCAGTGACAGGGCAGAACTGGCACAGGCCGCAGAAGACCTGCAGGCAGAGATCGAGAAGATTGACGGTGTCGTAAAGACAGAAAACTCTCTGGCCAACTCTACGACGTTGGCCAAGGTAGTGGTAGATCCTCTGAAGGCAATGCAGTACGGGCTGACACCCATTCAGGTCGGCATGACCATACATAACGTATTAAGCGGTATGAATCCGCTGACAATCACCAATGATGGTTCGGAGTATGCGGTATGGCTGGAATATCCGGAAGGAAGCTATGATGATCTGAACCTGCTGATGGATCTGGGACTGGATACTTCTTTTGGCACCGTGGTACCGTTAAGAGATATTGCAGAGATCAATTATGCACAGAGTCAGGAGACCATCATGAAGCAGGACGGTCTGTATCAGGTCAGCGTGACGTCCACTATGACCTCCGAGAAGATATTTGATGCCCAGAATGCTATCAACGATCTGGTGGATCACACGGTATTCCCGGATTCTGTAACCCCGGCAGACAGTATGATGACGGGAATGATGAACGATGAGTTCCAGGCATTGTTGCAGGCAATTCTGGTAGCTACATTCCTGGTATTCCTGGTGATGGCAATGCAGTTTGAATCCCCCAGATTCTCCTTCATGGTCATGATGTGTATTCCTTTTGCACTGATCGGATCCTTCCTGCTGTTGTTCATTACGCAAAGTACCATTAGTATGGTATCCCTGATGGGATTTCTGATGTTGATGGGTATTGTGGTAAATAACGGTATTCTGTTCGTGGATTCCGCAAATATGCTGCGGGAAGAGGGAATGTCCACTGAGGATGCGCTGGTGGCTTCCGGAAGTACCCGTCTGCGTCCTATCCTGATGACGACATTGACAACGATCCTGTCCATGATCCCCATGGGACTGGGACTGGGCGATAACGGTGTCATGATGCAGGGAATGGCACTGGTTATCATCGGCGGTCTGACGGCTTCCACGATCCTGACCCTGATCCTGATCCCGACCTTCTATCTGATCTTCGATAAGCGGGGCAGACAGGAGAGAAGAGCGGCTAAGAAGCTGGCAAAATCTCAAAGATCTGGAAAAACGGGGGATGCGGAAAATGAGTAAAATAACCGGATTGGAGGCACCGAACCAGGTGCCTCCCAAGGTGACCGCCATGTACCGGGCAGTCAGCACACTTTTGCGGGAGGACAAGGATATCTCGGAAATGAGCGTGTCCATGATCACCGGGCTGGCGGGCATTGGCAAGGGAACTGCTTATGAATATTTTGATTCCAAGGAAGAGATCATTGTCTGTGCCCTGTTGTATGAAATCCGTACAGTAACGGAGCAGGCTTCCCATCAGATTCAGACCTGTCCGGATCTGGAGACCCAGATCCACAGAATGCTTTTGTTGGTGGAAGAACATTCCCAGTGTGTGGATGCCATCATGGCGTTTCTGCATCTGCTGACGGATCATTCCAAGGAGGGAAATCTTCTGCGACAACGGATAGCGGAACAGAAGGAAAACGGGCCGGTGGATCTTTTGGTCCGCCAGATCATAGACAGTGCACGGGCGAAAGGAGAACTGCGGGAGGACATTCCGCTGTCTTATATTACCAACGCGCTGTTAGCTCGGATGATTTCCTATCTGATGTACCAGTGCCACCATATCGGTAATGATATGCCCCCAGAAGAGATGCGCAGACTGGTCACCGAAAGCATAATGAATGAATTGTGCAAAAAAAATATATAATTTAAAATAATTCTATTGACAAAGTGAGATACCTTTGATAGAATGTAACATGGTGATTGCGTTAGCAGTCACGTGATGCTGCTGTGGCTCAGTCGGTAGAGCGTCGCATTGGTAGTGCGGAGGTCACGGGTCCGATTCCCGTCAGCAGCTCTTTTGAAAAGCGTGGAAACCTTGAAAATACAAGGTTTCCACTTTTTTTGTGTGCCTGAAAGTTTACAGACGATGGTAGACAACCAGAATAAATCAGATGTACACTTGCACGGGCCAACGATTCAGCTTACAATATAAAATAGTAAATTTATGTTCGGACACAAACTAACCCGGTCAGATGAGGAAAACGTATGGAGGAACTGCACAGAGTATGTAAAAATTTCACACGTCATGACAAGAAGACCCGTACGATCCTGCTGTGCGAGATGCTGGAGTACACGAATGTATTTTTGGAGGCGGCATTCCGGGCGGAGGGGTATTCCTTCGAGACTTTAAAGAACCCGGTGAAGGACCGCACTCTGGCACTTCGCTATATCAGTAGCGACTATTGTTATCCGACGGTATTGATCCTTGCACAGTTCCTGGAATATCTGGAAAGCGGGGAACGGGATCCGGAGGAGATCACCTTCATGGAGCCCCAGGCGGGCGGTGCCTGCAGGGCCGGAAATATCTACAATCTGCTCCAGAGAGTGCTGTACCGCATGGCAGAGCAGGGACAGCTGGAGTATGCCCAGATTCCCGTAATCTCCCTGAACCTCATGGGGGAAGAAAAACATACAGGCTTTCACATTACTCCGTCACTGTTGTCCGGTGGGATTGCTGCCGCATGCTATGGCGATCTGATCATGTGCCTGTACCAGCAGGTGAAGCCCTACGAACAGAATCCGGGAGAGACGGACCGCATCCGCAGTCAGGTGGAAAAGAAACTGTGCGAGAGCATTCGGAGACACAGGAACGGACGGCACACCAGAGAGAAGAATTACCGGTATGCCTGCGAAGTATTTTCGAAGGTACCGGTGAAACCCGGGAAGAAAAAGAGAGTTGGCATCACCGGTGAGATCTATATGAAATATTCGAAACTGGGAAATGACGATATCGAAAGTTTTCTGCTCCGGCAGGGAATGGAGCCTTACAGTGGTGGTTTCGTCAACTACTGTCTGTATTTGGTGGATACAGAGCGGTATAAGGCAGAAAAGTACCAGCACAATCCCATCATGGCGAAAGCCTGTGCCTTTGTGCTCCACCGGTTGTGTGAGGCACAAAAACATCTGCTTACGGTGATCGGGGAGACAGACCGGTTCCAGACGGATCTGCCGTTCCCGGAACTGAAGGAGAAAGTGCAGGGGATTCTGGCGGAGGGCTGCAATACCGGAGACGGCTGGCTGATTGCCGCAGAGGTGATACAATATGTGGAAAAAGGCTGTGGCAGTGTGCTGATCCTGCATCCCTTCGGATGTCTGGTCAGCCATGTCTGCGAGCGGGGAATTTTGCAGCGGCTGCATGCCCGTTTTCCGGATGTCAGTATCCAGACCATAGAGTATGATTACGACCAGAGCAAGACCCTCAGGGAGAGCCGCATTCTTTTGGCAATTTCCTAGGTTGGCAGCAGGTGCAGAACGTGGTACAATAAAACAGAAACTATTGCAACGTGTATTTTCAGGAGGGGAACGTGAAGATAAAATGCGACTGGTGCGGCAGCTGGATCAACGATTTTGATCAGGTCTGCCCGAACTGTGGCGGTGTCAACAACAATTACAACCGCCATGCCAACGGTGTACCACAGACAATCGAGGAACTGAAAGCCTGGGCAAAGGAGATGAACCTTCCGCTGGAGGACATGCGGACCTTTATCGGAGAGGATTACAAGGGCGCGAAAGCCTTCGGTATTTACAAGGATGAGACCGATGGCACCTTCGTAGTCTATAAGAATAAAGAGGACGGTACCCGGGCAGTACGTTACAAGGGAACCGATGAAGCCTATGCGGTCAACGAACTTTACCAGAAGATGAAGGAAAGAGTGGTAGTGCAGAAAGCACACCAGCAGCCGAAAGCTGCGGCACCTGCCAGCCGCCCAACCAAAGATTACACCGCCTATAATAAGAAAAGAGCCCGGAGCAAAAAGATAGAAAAAACGGTTCTGACAATTTTCTGCCTGATCATGGCAGCATTGTCTCTGGTGGCGATTTTTACAGGCGCCTATTCTATCTGGCAGATTGACAACAGACCGGATAACGGCTATTACACCTATGAGGATCAGAACTATTACTATTATCATGGGAACTGGTACGAATGGGAGAATGATTCCTGGCGCTATGCACCGGATGAATCCTGGATGGAAAGCGATTACGAGAGTTACTATGATTCCTACAGCTATGACAGCGATGCGGAATATGAGGATTTTGAGGATTCGTCCTATTACACTCCTTATGAGTACAGCGATGATAATAACGATAGCTGGGATGATGACAGCTGGGATTCCGGATGGGATTCCAATGACAGTTGGGACTCAGGATACGATGACTGGGGCTCTGACTGGTAAAATGTGATTTAGAATACATACAAAGGAAGTCTTCGACAGGCTTCCTTTGCTTTTTCTTTTTTATGGTTTTGAACAGGAGAGAATATGAGCAGTTTACCCGGCATTACGAGGCAGGATGAGGAAAAAAGATTACAGCATACGTTAGAGATCGCACAGCGCAAGGTGGATGCCAACAGGCAGAGTGTACAGGCTCTGGCGGAAGAACTGCATGCCATGCAGGAGGAATTCGACGAGAACGACAAGGAAGCCCAGACCCTGTGGCACAATGCGGATGCCCGCTTCAAGTTCGTGAATCAGGATCTGCGCCGGGCGGAACAGGCGAGGAAAAAGCCCTACTTTGGCAGAATTGATTTCCGGGACAAAAAACTGAAAAAAGACGAGGTCTACTATATCGGCAGAAGTGTCATTGCGGATAACCCGGCAGAACCGGAGGTCATCGACTGGAGAGCACCCATTGCCAGCGTATATTACGATGCCGCTCTGGGGGATGTCTCTTATTCCGTAAAGGGGGAGGGAAAATACGACATCACCCTGTCGCGGAAGCGCACCTATGAGATCGAAAATGATGAGCTGAAGGACTTCTACGATTCGGATGTGGTGGCCAACGATGAACTGCTGACAAAATATCTGGCGCGGAACAAAAAGGCGGTGCTGGGCGAGATCATTGCCACAATCCAGCAGGAGCAGAACGAAGTCATCCGCAAAAAGCCCCAGCACAACATGATCGTACAGGGAGCGGCGGGCTCCGGCAAGACCACAGTGGCCATGCACCGTATTTCCTACATCCTGTACAACTACGATCAGGAGTTTGCACCGGAAGATTTTTATATTGTGGGAAGCAATCAGGTGCTCTTAAACTATATAACGGGAGTGCTGCCGGAACTGAATGTTTACGGGGTCTCCCAGATGACCATGGAGCAGTTGTTCGTAAGGCTTTTGTACGAGGACTGGGACAAGTCCTGGCAGATCAAGCCGGTGGTAAAAGGTGTGACCCCGGCGGTGAAGGGAACTCTTGGCTGGTTTAAGGAGCTGGAGAATTTCTGCCTGCGTTACGAATACCGCGCGATACCCAGAGAGGACGTGGTGATCGAAAAGACTGGCAAAGTGCTGCTGGACCGGGCCACCATTGCACGCTTATTGAAAGAGACAAAGGATCTGTCCCGGGCGGACAAAATCAGCAGACTGACGGATTATCTGATGGCACGGCTGGAAAATGAGCTGAGCGGAAAATATTATTCCTATACCCAGCCGGAAAAGCAGAAGCTCAAGCATTATTATGAGACCTATTTCGGAAAAAGGGAATGGAAGGGCTCTGTGGCGGAACTCTACGAACAGTTCCTGAAGGAAGAGCAGGAGAAAGATTTCACGGTCGAGGTGCCGGAAGGTGGCTACGATGTCTATGATCTGGCGGCCATGGCCTACCTCTACAAGCGCATCAAGGAGGACACGGTGATCCGGGAGGCGGGGCATGTGGTCATTGATGAAGCCCAGGATTTCGGCATGATGGCCTATGCGTCTTTAAAATATTGTCTGAGCAAATGTACCTATACGATCATGGGAGATGTGGCCCAGAATATTTCCGACCGCTACGGTCTCAACGACTGGACGGAACTGCGGAAATTGATGCTGCCTGGAGAGTTTGATTATTTCGGCATTTTGCAGAAAAGCTACCGTAACACGGTGGAAATCTCGGAGTTTGCCACGGACATTCTGTATCACGGAAGCTTTCCGGTCTATCCGGTGGAGCCCATCATACGTCATGGGGAACCGGTCACGGTGAAAAAATGTGTGGATTTTACAGAGCAGGTGACACAGGCGGAGCAGATCATCAAAGCATGGCAGAGCAAGGGGCTGGATACCATTGCCGTAGTCTGCATTGACGAAGCGGAGGCGGAAAAAGTAACAGCAGCCTTACAGGGCAGCGTGGACCTGAATACCGGAGATGCGGGAAAATGGGAGATCGGCGAGGGCGTCATGGTACTTCCGTTAAAATACACCAAAGGTCTGGAATTCGATGCAGTACTGATCTTCAACGCTTCGGAGGAAGATTACCCGGTGGAAGACGGGTATGTGAAGCAGCTGTACGTGGCAGCCACCCGAGCCCTGCATGAACTGACGGTGCTGTACCGGGGGAAACTCACCGGACTGATCGCAGATCCGGTATCCCCGGAGCAGAAGCAGAGAATGCGCCTTGCCGCAGATGCCCAGAAGAAGCCGGTGAAAACGGTGGTAAAACAGGCAGAGTCGGAGAAGACAAAAGAAGAGATCTACAGACAGAGGGCACAGGAAGCGGAAAAGGAACGTGTGGCCAGAGAGCGTTACGGCCCAAAGAAGATCATCGTGACAAGAAACAGTCAGGGGACAACAGACGGCGCTACACCGAAGAAAGCAGGAAAGTCAGGGGGACCTGAATCGAGGCGGACGGGACAGCCGTCACCTGCGAAAGTATACGGGGCAGGAAACGGCAATGCTGGCAGAGCAACCGGCAGACAGGAGCCGCGGATGGTAGAAAATAACGGCGAGTACGGCGATATGCCGGATGCCAAAACACTGATGCCCGCCGGACATTCCAGGATCGACTGCGCTGTGCGCATGGTCATGAAGGGCAAGGGCTATGTGGATCTTTTGAGTAGCTACGGAACCTTGCGGATCACACCCCTTGCGGTGGATATGTTCCGGATTTGTTTTGCCAAAGGGCAGTGTCGTGAATTCCCGAAAGCGGCGGTGACGGCAGCAGGAGACCTCAGATGCACGGTGCGGGAGAATCCTTCCCTGGTGGAAATTACAGCGGGATATGCCCAGATCCGTGTGGATAAAAAGACGGGAGCATTGACATTTTTAAATACACAGGGTAAGATTCTGCTGACGGAACGAAGCAGAGAACCAAGGCAACTCGGAGAGAAAAAGAACTGGAGCTTTTTTGAATGGAAAAAGGACGAGGCTCTGATTGCCGGAGGGATTGGGGCACCGAAACCTTTGAAGATAGGTAATTCCGCTGCTTATTTTTCCTACGGAAGGGCGGATGACAGATATCCGGGGCTGGCTTCGTCTAAAGGATATGAGATGATCTTCCCTGCGGGAAGCAGGGTATTGTGCTGCAACATAGCCATGTACGGAACTTATATTTCCATGGAAGAGACAGATATCATCGATTACTATTTACGCGCAAAATGATGGGGATCATCGGTATGGGTAACAATCTGATGGTGCTCTGGATGTGAGGAGAATTATGAAGACAACAATAACCGCAGTGATATTTGATATGGACGGTGTCCTCTTTGATACCGAGAGGATGTATATGGAGTGCTGGAGAGAAGCGGCGGAGCCCAGGGGCCTTAAAAATGTGGACGAGATTTCCAAAGCCTGTATCGGAAGGACACTGCAGGGCACGAAGGAAGTGTTCGAGGCAGCGAAAGCAGAGCAGGGCATCGATGTGTCTTTTGAAGAATTGCATGAGGATTGCAGCCGGAGATTTCAGAAAAAGGAAGAACGGGAAGGCCTTCCCGAGAAGCCGGGCGTGCATGAGATCCTGGAATATCTGAAGGAGAACGAAGTTCCGGTGGCACTGGCTTCCTCTACGAGAAAGGCGGCTGTCATGGAGCATCTGAACAGAGCGGGCATCACTGGATATTTTCAGAAAATTGTCTGCGGGGACATGGTGGATCACGGAAAGCCCGCACCGGATATTTACGTGAAGGCTTGTGAAGAAATGGGCGTAAAGCCAGAGCAGGCAATGGCGGTGGAAGATTCTTTTAATGGAATCCGGTCTGCGCATGCTGCGGGATTATTTACGGTCATGGTGCCGGACCAACTGCCACCTACAGAAGAGATTCTTACCATAGTAGATAAAAAGTGTGACAGCCTGACCGAACTTCAGACACAGCTTCCGGAGCTTCTGGCGGTATGTGGGGACTGAGGATCATTCTGCTGCGGCATGGAACCACAGTACCTTACAGCAGTCACAGGAGGGATCCCGTCTGATCACATGATCTGTGTGAGCAGGTACCATAAAGGCGGTACCGGGCAGCAGAGGGATTTCTTCGCCATCGATGAGAGCATATCCTTTTCCGTCCAATACGAAGAAGCCTTCCTGATCGTCATGCTTTTGCGGCATGTGATATTCTGTGTTGCGATAGAGGGATACGCCCATACGACACCCTTTTACACACCCCTGGTCTTCATCTAACAGAGTGTGCCCGGTGCGTTCGGGCATTTGAGCTATAATGGAATCTAAAGTAGTATAAGGAATCATTTGTGTGCCTTTCTATGGATGTAATGTAACGATTCAGTTACCATATTTTTAATAACAGTGTAGCAGACTGAGAGAGGAAAAACAATAGACTGCCTGTTCTGGCAGAGTAAAGGAATATAAAAATGGAAGAAAAAGAGACAATACAGCCCATTGAGATCACATGGGAAGAACTACAGTCCCGGGACCTTGACCGATACATCCTGGTGGATACCAGAGGGGATGAAGCAGTAAACTATGGAATGATTCCCGGAGCCATTGCAATCCCCGAATGTGAACTTATAGACAGACTGGCGGCGGCAGCAGGGGATAAAAAAGTAATTTTGTATTGCAGCCGTGGACAGAACAGTAAGGTGTCCGCAGAGTATTTCAGAGAACAGGGAATGGAGGCCTACAGCTTACAGGGCGGCTATACCGGATGGCTGCTGAACCTGATGCAGAAGGAACAGCCCGGAGAAAAGGAAAATGAACGGGCAAGGGAAATTGAGAAGAGCATCCGCAAAAAGTTCCACAAAGTCCTGTTTTCCCGGTTTGCCAAAGCTATCAACGAATACGATATGATTCAGGAAAACGACAAGATCGCTGTATGCATTTCCGGCGGTAAAGATTCCATGCTGATGGCAAAACTGTTCCAGGAGCTGAAACGCCATAACAAGTTCCCCTTTGAACTGGTATTTTTAGTGATGGATCCCGGCTACAGCGAGGCAAACCGTAAGATCATTGAGAACAATGCGAAGCTGATGGATATTCCCATCACCATTTTTGAATCCCAGATATTTGATGCGGTGTATGACATAGAGGATTCCCCCTGCTATCTGTGTGCGAGAATGCGCAGAGGCTATCTGTACAGTCATGCGAAAGAGCTGGGCTGCAACAAGATCGCTCTGGGACATCATTACGATGACGTCATCGAGACGATCCTGATGGGAATGCTGTACGGTGGACAGGTACAGACCATGATGCCGAAGCTTCACAGTACGAATTTCGAGGGCATGGAGCTGATCCGCCCTATGTACCTGATCAGGGAGGATGACATCAAGCACTGGAGAGATTACAATGATCTGCATTTTATTCAGTGTGCCTGCCGGTTCACTGACACTTGTACCACTTGCCGTACCGATGGCAGCAGTCCCTCCAAGCGTATGGAGATTAAGAACCTGATCGCTTCGCTGAAACAGACTAACCCTTTTATCGAGGGGAATATTTTCAAGAGTGTGGAGAATGTAAACTTACGTACGATCATCGCCTACAAAGAGGATGGTGTGAAGCATCATTTTCTGGAGCATTACGACGAGTGGAAATAGTGTAAATAGGGCACCTGCACTTGACGGAAAGGGCATATTTATTCTATAATAGAATGAAAACCGTAAATTGCGGAAGGCATTACACGCCCTTACAACAGGAGAAGCTATGATCAAGAGTATGACGGGATTTGGCAGATGTGAAACTGCCGAGAATAACAGAAAGTTTACCGTAGAGATGAAGTCTGTGAATCATCGCTACCTTGATGTGAACATCAAAATGCCGAAGAAGTTGAATTTCTTTGAATCTGCGATCCGCAGTGAACTGAAGAATTATATTTCCAGAGGTAAAGTAGATCTGTTCATTACCTACGAGGATTTTTCCGAGAACACATCCAATGTCCGTTACAACAAGGAACTGGCGGCGGAGTATCTGGGATACCTGAAGCAGATGGCCAGTGATTTTGACTTAGACTGCGATATCCGAGTGTCCACTTTGTCCAAGTATCCGGATGTATTTGTGATGGAAGAACAGGACATCGATGAGGAAGAACTGTGGAAAGAACTGCAGAGAGCCCTGAAGGGTGCCTGCGAGATGTTTGTACAGACCAGGATCACCGAGGGCGAGCATTTAAGAGATGACTTAATTAGCAAGCTGGATGGCATGCTGAAGCTGGTGGATTTCATTACGGAACGTTCTCCCCAGATCATTGCTGAATACCGTCAGAAGCTGGAAGACCGTGTGAAGGAACTGCTGGGCGATACTACTGTAGATGAAGGAAGACTTCTGACCGAGGTGACGATCTTCGCAGATAAGGTATGCGTAGATGAGGAACTGGTGAGACTGCGCAGCCATATCGAGACCACGAAGAGTACGCTGATGGCCGGTGGCAGTATCGGAAGAAAGCTGGATTTTCTGGCACAGGAGATGAACCGCGAAGCCAACACCATCCTGTCCAAGTCCAACGATCTGGAGATCTCCAACTGTGCGATTGAGCTCAAGACCGAGATCGAAAAGGTTCGTGAACAAATACAAAATATTGAATAGCCACGAAAGGTGATACCATGAACCGATTGATCCATATAGGATTTGGCAATATTGTAAATACGGATAAGATCATCGCCATCGTCAGCCCGGAGGCCGCACCTATCAAACGACTGGTGCAGAAGGCCAAGGAGACCGGACAGGCAATCGACGCCACACAGGGACGGAAGACGAAAGCGGTACTGGTCATGGAGAACAGTCAGGTCGTTCTGTCGGCACTGCTTCCCGAGACAATCGCGGGAAGAGCACAGGCGCTGTGGCCGGAAGAGGAAAAAGAGGACAGAGAAGATGCAGAATAAGGGAATATTGATGGTGATCTCCGGATTCTCCGGAGCCGGCAAAGGAACACTGGTGAAAAAGCTGTTATCGGAATATGACAATTATGCGTTGTCCATTTCCATGACTACCAGACAGCCCAGAGAAGGCGAGGAGGACGGAAGAGAATATTTCTTCCGTACCAGAGAACAATTTGAAGAAAATATTGCAAAAAACGGATTTATCGAGTATGCTCAGTATTGCGGCAATTATTACGGAACACCGAAAGCATATGTGGAAGAGCAGATGCAGGCAGGCAGGGATGTGATCTTAGAGATCGAGATCCAGGGAGCCATGAAGATCAAAGAGCAGTTCCCGGAGAGCCTGTTACTGTTTGTTACCCCTCCCAGTGCAGAAGAACTGCAGAAGAGACTGGTGGGCAGAGGAACCGAGACAGCAGATGTCATTGCACAGAGACTGTCCCGGGCTTATGAGGAATCAGAAGGCATGGATGCCTATGATTATATAGTAGTGAACGATGATCTGGATGTGTGTGCCGCAGAAGTACAGAAGTTTGTGGAAGCGGCGAAAAATGAACCGTCCCGTCGTAGAGAATTTATCAAAGAGATCAGAGAGGAACTGAAAGGTTTCGCGAAAGGAGCAAAATAAAATGTTACATCCCTCTTATACCGATTTAATGAAAGTAGTAAACAGCGAGGTAGAACCCGGTGAAGCACCTGTAGTCAACAGCCGTTATTCTATCGTTATGGCAACTGCCAAGAGAGCAAGACAGATCATCGCAGGTGACGAGCCTCTGGTAACTGCCAAGGTGGATAAGCCTCTGTCTATCGCAGTAGAAGAGCTGAATCAGGGTAAGATTAAAATCCTTGGTGATGATGAGGAAGCATAAGACGCATGAAGATATTGTTTGTATCCCTGGGCTGTGACAAGAATCTTGTCGATTCCGAGAAGATGCTTGGCATGCTCCAGGAAAAAGGTTATACCTTCACGGACGATGAAGCAGAGGCAGATGTAGTAGTAGTAAACACCTGCTGCTTTATCGGTGATGCCAAGGAAGAAAGCATCAATACATTACTGCAGATGGGAGAACTGAAGGACAGCGGACAGGTCAAAGCACTGATCGCAGCAGGTTGTCTGGCACAGCGTTACCGTGAGGAAATCCAGAAGGAGATCCCGCAGGTGGACGCCATTATCGGAACCACTGCTATTGATGAGATCGTAGCTGCCCTGGAGGAAATCCTTGCAGGCCAGAAACAGAATCATTATGAAGATATCAATGCCGCCCCTGTGACAGAGACCAACCGTGTTGTCACTACAGGCGGACATTTTGCGTATCTGAAAATTGCAGAGGGCTGTGACAAACACTGTACCTACTGCATTATTCCGAAGGTCAGAGGCAATTACCGCAGCGTTCCCAAGGAGAGTCTGTTAAAAGAAGCCACAGAGTTGGCGGACAAGGGCGTACGGGAGCTGATCCTGGTAGCACAGGAGACCACGCTGTACGGTATGGATCTGTACGGTAAAAAGGAACTGCCCAGACTTTTACATGAGCTGGCACAGATCCCCGGTATCTATTGGATCCGTATTTTATACTGTTATCCGGAGGAGATCACGGATGAGTTGATCGATGCTATTGCAGCAGAACCCAAGGTCTGCAACTATCTGGATATTCCCATTCAGCATGCTTCCGACAATGTGTTAAAGCGCATGGGAAGACGTACCGACCAGGCAGAACTTCGTGCTATCATCGGTAAGCTTCGGGAGAAGATTCCCGATATCTGTTTGAGAACGACTCTGATCAGCGGATTCCCCGGAGAGACTCAGGAGGATTTCGAGGAACTGTATCGCTTTGTTAACGAGATGGAATTCGATCGTCTGGGCGTATTCCCTTATTCCCAGGAGGAAGATACTCCCGCAGCCACCATGGAAGATCAGGTGCCGCAGGAGGTCAAGGAATTTCGCAGGGATGAACTGATGGAACTGCAGCAGGCCATCGCTTTTGACAAAGCGGAGGATATGGTAGGTCGTATCCTGACTGTAATGATCGAGGGCAAGGTAGCGGACGAAGAGACCTATGTCGCAAGAACCTACAGAGATGCCCCTAATGTGGATGGCTATCTGTTTGTAAATACTTCAGCGAATCTGATGACCGGAGATTTTGTCAAGGTTCTGGTCACCGATTCCAATGAATATGATCTGATAGGAGAGATATACCATGAGTAAGATGAATCTGCCTAACAAGCTGACTATTTTCCGTGTGATCCTGATCGTGCCGTTTATTATCCTGTTGCTGGGAGGCCAGGCCGGATGGTTCGGCGATAATACCTTCGTGACGGATATGATCGCGTTGGCTATCTTCATCATCGCCAGTCTGACGGATCTGATCGACGGTAAGATCGCCAGAAAATACAATCTGATCACAGATTTCGGAAAGTTCATGGATCCGCTGGCGGATAAGCTGTTAGTATGTTCCGCCATGATCGCACTGATCGAGATGAACCGCATCCCTTCCTGGGTGGTCATCATCATTATTGCCAGAGAGTTCATCATCAGCGGTTTCCGCCTGATCGCTTCCGACAACGGTGTAGTCATCGCCGCAAGCTACTGGGGCAAGTTCAAGACCACCTTCCAGATGGTTATGATCTGTCTGATGATCGCCAACTTCCCGCAGTTACAGATCCTCACCGATATTATTATGTGGATCGCACTGATCCTCACCGTAGTATCTCTGATCGATTATCTCGTGAAGAACAAAGATGTTATGAAGGATACGAAGTAAATAGAAAGTTAGTTAAATACATTGGCAAAATCCACGAACTCCCG
>NZ_QUIU01000028.1:0-56188 GCF_003480225.1 Clostridium sp. AM34-9AC | reverse complement strand
TTCCGTCCGCCATGGGCGTTCGTGGATTTGTTTCACTAACTTTCAATTCTACAAACTTTAGTAGACCCGGATTATGCCTGAGATTTCTCTCACAACAGACATGCCTTCCATGATGCGGATGGCGTCGTTGAAATGTCTCTCGGTCACAAGATCGGTGATGACCACGATCTCGGCAATACCGTCGTGGCTGCGCTTCTGTACCATCTGGGCGATGCTGACATCGTTGTTGCCCAGGACACCTGCAATATTGGCCAATGCTCCGGCACGGTTCTCTACCTGCAGGCGCAGGAAGAAACGGCTCTTCGTCTCCTCCACATCCAGTACGGGAAGTTTCTTGTGGCTGTCACTGCCAATCTTGCCACAGCTTCCGTGGATAATATTACGCATTACATCAATAACATCACCCAGTACCGCACTGGCGGTAGGCATCTGTCCGGCGCCCCGTCCCATGAACATGGCATCATCACAAGCCTGACCATGAACAAATACGGCATTGAAGGAATCTCTGACCGTGGCAAGAGGATGGCTGTCCGGGATCAATGTGGGATGTACTTTTACTTCAATTCCTTTACCTGTAAGCTTTGTAATACCCAACAGTTTAATCACATAGCCGAATTCTTTTGCATACCGGATATCCTCTGCTGTAATCTTCGTGATGCCTTCCGTATAAACCTGAGGGAACGTCACGCGGGAGCTGAAAGCGATGGATGCCATAATGGCGATCTTGCGTCCCGCATCATAGCCTTCCACGTCCGCTGTGGGATCTGCTTCCGCATAGCCCAGTCTCGTAGCCATATCCAGAGCTTCCTGATAGCCCATACCTTCCTCGGACATTTTGGTCAAAATATAGTTTGTCGTACCGTTGACGATTCCCATGATCTCCGTCAATTGACTTCCCGCCAGGCTCTGACGCAAAGGCCGGATAATGGGAATGGCTCCTGCCACTGCCGCCTCGAATTGTAAGTCGCATTTATTCTCCGTGGCGATCTCAAACAACGGATCCCCATATTCCGCCAGCAGATCCTTGTTGGCGGTGACCACCTGTTTGCCGGCCTTCATGGCTTCTTCCACATAGGTTCTGGCCGGTTCGATGCCGCCCATGACTTCGATGACGATCTGAATCTCGGGATCTTCTAAAATCTCCTGCCAGCTATCTGTAAATAGTTCCTGTGGGATTCCCTCTCTTACCTTTCCCGGATTCCGCACCAGGATCTTTTTGATCTCCAGCTGTGCTCCTGTTTTCAGGCAGATATCTTCTTCCTGCATTCCTGCCAGCTTATACACACCGCTGCCCACGGTTCCTGCTCCCAATAATGCTGCATATATCTTACGGTTCTCGCCCATGATTTCTCCTCTCGTTCTGTAAATACTATCTGGGAAATACAACTATGTATCATTATAACAGACCTGTCTGCCAACACAAGATTTTGCTTACATTGTTTTCAATTTATTTGTTAAATAGTGTATCTTCTGGTAAACATCCTGTCGGATCTGTTCTTTTTCTTCTTCCTCTGTTATTCCCATGAATGTCACTACATCTGTTGGTCCGGCATGCTGTGGCGAAGCAAATTTTTCATCCAGCTTCTGACACATTTCTCTGATCAACTCTCTGTCTGTATAAGGCATAAATTCCTTAACAAGTGTTCTTACGCCTCCCTCATATTTGTCAACCATGTAATATATATCATACGCATCCTTCGGTTTTCCCCTCCCCAGTGCTGCTGTCTTCATGACCAGATAAGGCACCACAGAAATCACTTTCACATGTCCACTGTCCTTTGCTCCATCCTCCCGCATATATTCTATTTTCACATCCGTTGGCGGAAAATCAAATGCAAAATTTCCTCCCGTAGCCGGTAAGGTTTTAATACCATCCACATGTTTGCTTACATTTCCGCCATCGCCGCCATATTTTCCGGACAGGAAATCCACGTCTACGTCATAGGAAACTCCATCTAAAACTATTGTTTTTATAAATGTAAAATATTTTTCTTCATGTCTTCTATACCCATTTTGTGTCAGTATCCGTTTAATCGTCCGATAGCTTTCTGCCTTTTTGATCTCCAGTTGATTCAGCAGAACATCTACATCAATAGAACCTATATGGTCACCGTCCGGGTATAAAAGTGTCGGAACCCATCCTCCTATGATTCTAATATTATCTGAAAACTCATTCAAAAGATTTACGATCTCTCCGAGTACCATGTATGCGGCTGTCTTTTGTCCCTCTGAATAGTCAGTTGCCTTTTTCAGTTCTTCTTTCATCCTCTGTCCTCTCCGGGTATTCTCTGCGCAGGATTGCCTCCGCAGCCTCTTCCCCTCTTCCGGCATCCCCCAGCAGATCAATTACCGTTTGTGCCGGAGAAGTTACTAATGTATCATGAACAGGCTTTGCGTACATACAGGGGGTTTCGTCATGCGGTATCGTTATCACAACATTTCCTCCGGTGTTGACCGGCTGCAATTCCAGATCTTTTACAAATTCCTGAACAAATTGAGGTTCTACATATATTTCGGCTTTTTGATAACGTACTGTCGGCGCATATCGTGCCGCAGCCGAAAAGCCACCTAATATAGCTCCATTATCATGTGTTTTACTCCATTCAGCGGCTGATTGTTCTATCTCCGGAACCGTATCCAAAGAATAAAACTGTAATTTTCTCGCTTCTTTTTGATGATAATCCTTTGCCCATGTATAAAACAGTTCCCTAATGTTCTGCAAACGGAATTCCGTAGTACTCTTATCTATCCAGTCTCTGGCAAGCAAAAAACTTTTCACATTAGATACTGTTCCCAATGCCGTATTGCTCTCCTGAGCCAGCGTTTTCACCTGCCATTTTCGCTCCGGTTCATTCAGCATGGTACGAATAATTGCTGATGCAGCACTTGACGATTTGGATAAGTAATTTTTCTTTTCCCTGTGGGTTATGAACTTGTTATCCTGTCCACTGACATAGAGCAGAAATCTTTTCGTTAAGATATAACAATTTCCGGACAGATCCATATAACTGCATTTTTCCTCTTTCATTGCTCTGGCTGACTGCTCCGAAATATATGGTGCCATAAAAATATAATGCGTTTTATCATCCTGCCGCATCACGATTTCCATAAAATGATTAACGAATCTCTTTTCTCCGTTAGACCTGACTTCAATCACAAATAAAAGAGGCTCATCGCTGTCCTCCAAATACACCTTTGCCTTGAAATCCCCCAACGGTGCATTCTTCTTTTCCAAAAACACCTCGATATCCGAAACAAACGGAATTTCTTTCAGCCGGTTGCAAAATTGTTCTCTGGCCAGTTGCTCATATTGTATTTGTGATAAATTTTGTTTCATCAATTCACCCCTTTTCACCGTTTCGATGAAATAATTATATTTTATGAATCTTACATTGTCAACGGTTTCATCACATATAGAAACACCGCCTTTTTACAAGACGGTGTTTACGTTCTCTACTTTCTTTTCCTATCCCAGAGCCTTTTCCAGTTCGGCAATGACAATCTTCAATGCTTTGATCCGGGCATATTTTTTGTCTACGGATTCCAGAATATGCCAGGGTGCATACTCCGTGCTGGTCTTCTGGAGCATTTCGTTTACGGCATCTTCATACTGATCCCATTTATCCCGGTTGCGCCAGTCTTCGTCCGTGATCTTCCACTGCTTCTCCGGGGTGTTCTGCCGTTCCGTAAAGCGTTCCAGCTGGGTGTCCTTGTCGATCTGCACCCAGAATTTGATGATCACCGCACCCCACTGGGACAATTCCTTCTCGAACTCATTGATCTCATTGTAAGCCCGCTGCCAGTCGTTGGTACTACAGAAGCCTTCCAGCCGTTCTACCATGACGCGTCCGTACCAGGTACGATCAAAAATGGCAATATGTCCGGTCTTAGGAAGTCTCGTCCAGAATCGCCAAAGATAATGTCTCGCTTTCTCGTGTGGTTCCGGGCTGGCGATGGGGTGTACCTCGTAGCCTCTGGGATCCAGTGCTCCCGCGATCCGCTTGATATTGCCGCCCTTGCCTGCGGCATCCCAGCCTTCGTAGGCGATGACTACCGGAATCTTTTTCCGATAAAGGCGGTAATGCAGGGCATTCAGCTTCTTCTGCAGATGACGCAGTTCTTTCTTGTATTCTTCCTCGGAGATTTCCTTGTCCAGTTCCACCTCGGACAGCCTCGGCATCTTCACCAGTGGGAATACATTCTGCAAAATAGGCACAGCAAGGCTCTCATTCTGCATGGCCACATGGATACCGCTGCATAATGTCTCCAGCACTTGTAATTCCGCCCACTTTTTGTCCCCGGAGTCGATAATGTACCACGGAGCTACGGAAGCGTTAGTATCTGTGAGATATTTGTCGAAGACTTCCTCACATTTGTCATAATGCTTGTTCTGCCACCAGTCGTTCTCGCCCACACGCCATGCAGTGTCCTTGTTGCCTTCCAGTTCTTCCAGCCGCTTCTTCTGTTCCTTTTTTCCAATCTGGAAAAAGAGCTTCAACACCAGATAACCGTTGTCCGTCAACTGTCGTTCAAAACGTTTAATGCTCTCGATACGCTCCGCGTACTGCTTATCCGACAATTCACCCCGAAGTCTTCCCTTCGTCACCTCATCCATCCAGCCGGAATCCAGAAATTCGAACTTCCCGGCTTCCGGAATTTTTACAAAATAACGATACAGGAAAGGTTTCCGCTTCTCTTCCTCTGTCGGTGCAGACATGGAAGCCACCTTGAAAAATCGCGGATCGATATTTTTAATAATTCCGCCGATGGTACTGCCCTTGCCGGCCGCACCCCAGCCCTCGATCAGCACCAGCACCGGGAGCTTATGCTCCTTGATCTGCATCTGGAGTCTACCAAGCTCCTCCTGCGCCGCATTCAGTCGTTTTTCCAGTTCCTCTTTTTCCGGCTTCACCGCCGGAATCCACTGTTTCAGCATACTGTAACCACCCTTTCCCGAAATCCTCGTTTACAAACTTACATAAGTTTAGTGTATACCATTTTTAAAAAATATAAAAGCAATTGGGAAATATATTTACAAATATTATTTTTCCATCCGTTCTCTGATATTATTGTAGATTTCCCAGGTCTGCGCATCATCTGCACCGTTTAGAATAACGGTGCTCCCCTCTACTTCCATGACTACATAAGTGTCACAGTCGTTATGAGTATAGCGGATGTAATCTGCGTGGATTTCATCGCGAAAATGTCCCATGGAGTATTTCAAGTTGCCAAAACCGTTCGTCCGGATTGTATTCGTATCCCGGAACATATTCTCTTCGTAAGCAATGCTTTCGATAGCGTCATATTTCACTGTGTAATCCTGCCAGCCCTCCGCCTGAACAGTAAATTCATTTTCTCCGTAACAGATCTCGATTTTTCCCGTATATAACGTCCATACCGTAAATAGCACACATGCGAGCATTATAAACACATAGACCGCAACCACTTTATGGTTGTAGTGTACTGCCAGCCCTTTTCCGGTGCGCAACTTCTTTCTATAATAGAGATAAGAATACAGGATGCTGCCAAAAGCTGCTGCCGTGATAGCGACAATAAACAAAAATAATGCAGCCATGCTGTCACTGAACAGTCCACAGCTCATACTCAACAGTCCTGCTGCCACCCATATTTTCCCACTGAAGCGGTGCGTGGCATTCCAGTTCTCCTCATCCTGCAATGTCCATACGACGCGGATGCCGATGGTGCGGTTCGGTTTCACCTTGGGCAGATAATTGCCCACAATAACAAATAGCAATCCCATTCCGACATACAAAATTACCATGAGCAGATTCTCTTTCCTTACACCCATATCAATCCATCTGGCGATACCGTTATAGAGCAATGTCATTCCCGGCACGATCCACGTAACCATTCTTATGACCTTATCACTCTGCTGTCTGTTTCTGTTGTCGTAAAAAGTTACTGCCATTACTACCACATAAGTCACTGCAAAAGTGCCGTTTACCCACAGACTGTTCTCACAGGTATATCCCAATATCATTCCCATGCACATAACAAATACCGAGCAGATCAGCCTGCCTTTATTTTTCTGTATCATTTCCTTCATTATCCAATGCTCCTTTCAAATCTGTGATCCATAACATGATTTCTTCCAGCACGGAAGCATTCAATTCATAATAAATAAACTTTCCTTCCCGCTTGTCCCGGATCAGATCTGCCTCCTTTAGCACCGACAAATGCCTCGATATGGAAGCCCCCGTCACCGGAAAATGTTCGCAGATCTCTCCTGCCGACAATCGACCGTTTTTCAGAAGATTTAGTATTTCACGCCTTATAGGATCTGCCAGCGCTTTCAATGTATCCTGTATTCCCAAAAATGAATCACATCCTTTCATCCAAACGTTTAACATTTAACCTAATTGTTAAATATATCGTATCATGCGGATTATTTAATGTCAACAGCTTCACAGATCAAGGCAGATACTTATTTCTGCGTATGGATACATCTGTACATAAAAATCCCTCCGTCTTATGACGAAGGGATCTCATTCTTCTCTATACTTCCGTACCATCTTCCGGCAGTCCCCTTAAGAACACCACTGCCACCGGCAATGACAAAACCGCAGATAAAATATCGGACACCGGCTGTGACCACTGGATGCCCCGAATTCCCCAGAACGCCGTCAGGATCAGCAGTGCCGGAATGTAGATAGTGCCACTTCGGAAGGAGGCTAAGATCGTCGCCCTGCCGCCCTTTCCGATGGACTGAAACAGCATGTTGCCGCAGATACATACCGGAATAAACGGCAGTGTCAGACACTGGATCTGCAACGCATAAAATGCGATCTCATAGGCATCCATATCCGTAAGGAATTCCAGCAACAGCTCTCTGCGGAACACATACACCACCCCTGCAAACACTGCCATGGTCACCAGGCTGGCGCACAGGGTGAACCAGAACGCTTTCCTTACACGGGAATACTTCTTTGCCCCGTAATTGAATGACGATACCGGCTGGAAGCCCTGACCGATGCCCAGTGCCACACTAAATACGAAATTGAAAATACGGGACACCACGCTCATGGCAGCAATGGCAATATCTCCGTAGACAGCTGCCTGTGCATTCAACACCATGGTGGACACGCTGGCCAGTCCCTGCCGCATCATACTGGGGAAGCCTGCTGTAAGAATATTCTTATGCACGGCAAATTCCCAGGTAAAATATTTCGGTGCCAGGCTGCTCTGGGTCTTGCCCCTCAGGAAAAAGAGCAACAGAATCCCAAAGGATATGTACTGAGAAATCATGGTGGAAAGTGCGGCTCCACGGATGCCAAGATTGCACCCCCACATAAGGATGGCATCTCCCGCCATATTTAAGATACCACCAGAGACCAGTCCTACCATGGCCAGATTCGCATAGCCTTCATACCGAAGCACATTGTTCATCACACAGCTGGATGCCATGGCCGGTGCCGACAACAAGATATAAAAGGCATAGATTCTCGCATAGGGAAGGATGGTCTCCGTACTCCCTAGCAGTCTGCAAAGTCCGTTCAGATCGGCAATACCGATTACCGCTATCAGCAATCCCGCTCCTGCCGCCAGATAAAATCCCGTTGCGGAAAAAGCTTTCGCTCGCTCCTTTTCATGAGCTCCTAACAACCGGCTGATATTGCTTCCGGCGCCATGACCGAACATGAATCCGAACGCCTGAATAATTGCCATCAAGCCAAACACCACACCTACCGCTCCGGTGGCACTGGTGCCTAACTGGCTTACGAACCAGGTATCCACCATATTATACAGATTCGTGATCAGCATACTGATGGTGGTGGGCAGTCCCAGCTCCAGGATCAGCCGCGCCACCGGTTCCTCGGTGAGCCTTTTATACTGTTTTTCCTCTTTTGTCAAAGTTGTATCGTTCATGTTCCCTGACTCCTATAAGTGTCATCGCACATTTTTCCATGCGATTCTCTATCTGCTTATTTTTACTATTATATGTTTCTTTCTCTCAATCCAACTACCGTATCTCCATGCATGATTCGGTGTAGCTACTGAGTTTTGACCTAAGCAGCTGTCTTACCCTCATGCATAGCCTGATATGCGATTACTACATCGGAACAGAGATTTGCCGGGCGGATTCCGGACTTGCACCGGTTAGAAACGTGCGCTGCGGGTGCACCACAGCGAAAAATAGCGTCTGTCCGTTCGGACACGACGCTATTATAGAAGATTCTTTTAAAAAATGTAAGCCCTTTCAAAATTTTTCCTGAAATTTAATAATTGACCTTTTACAGCTTCTCACTGAAATAGCTCTTATAGCCCTCCCCGAAGATCTCCGTGGCACTGGTGACGATCATAAATGCCAGGGGATCCTCTTCCTTTACGATCTCTTCCGCCTTGGGAGAAATGTTTTTCTTCATGGCACACATGATGACGCTCTTCTCCTTGCCGCTGTAGGCACCACTGCCCTGTACATAAGTTACACCAATGTCCAGCTCCTCCAAAAGTCTCCCTGCGATTTTTTCCGCATGGTCGCTGATAATATAGATCAGCTTTGCCTCATCTCTTCCGTATAGTACCACATCTAGCACTACAGAGGTAACAATGACCACGATACCGGCATACAGTGCCTTGTCAATATTCTGGAAGACAAATGCTGAAGCGATAACAATGACAGCATCCGTCAGGAAAAACAGCGCTCCGGTCTTGAGAAACGGAAACTTTATCCGTAGCAGCTTGATAATGATATCCGTGCCGCCGGTGGTGGAGCCTGCCTTGAACACCCATCCCATGGATACGGCCATCAGGGCACTGCCACACAGGGAGGCCAGAAGTGGATCCACCGTCACTGCTCCCACCGGTGTCAGCAGGTTCGTAAACAGAGAGGTCATTGCCGTACAATAGATTGTAGACAGAATAAACCGCAGTCCGAATTTCCAGATACCGATCAGCAGGATCGGTATATTGATGAGCAGCATCCAGGTACCGGTCTCAATGCCGAACAGACGATTTAAGATAATAGCGATACCGGTGATTCCACCGGGTGCCAGGGAGTTCGGATCCAAAAATAAGCTGACGGATACCGCATAGACAAAGGATGCCACCGTGATCATCACATAATCCCAGAGCATCTGTAAGGGTGTCTTTTTGTCCAGTCTCTGTATTTCCAGTTCTTTTTCTGTCTTCTTTGCCATAACTTTTTTCTCCATTCCATACAAAAGCCGCATATCTATAATATGCGGCTTTTATCGGTGATACATTCACTTCTTTTCAAATCTTAAAACTTAGATATTGGCTCTTACCACTTTGGGCTGATAGCCTTCTTTTTCCAGAGCGGCAATGATCTCATTCTTATGCTCGGTGCCGAATGCTTCCAGTGTGATACGCAGCTCCACAGCAGCACTGCGGTTGATGGATACAAACTGGTTGTGCTCCAGCTTGATGACATTACCGTTGACTCCGGCAATAATACCGGATACTCTGCACAGCTCACCGGGCTTGTCGGGAAGCAGTACGGATACGGTGAAGATACGGTCTCTTAAGATCAGACCCTGCTGTACTACGGAAGACATGGTGATGACATCCATGTTACCGCCACTCAGGATAGATACAATACGCTTATCCTTCACATTTAACTGCTTTAAGGCTGCTACCGTCAGCAGACCGGAATTCTCCACGATCATCTTGTGATTCTCTACCATATCCAGAAAAGCTACTACCAGATCCTCATCCTCTACGGTGATCACATCGTCCAGATTCTTCTGTAAGTACGGGAAGATCTTGCTGCCAGGAGTCTTTACCGCGGTACCGTCTGCGATGGTGTTGACCTTGGACAATGTGGTAACCTTGCCGTTCTTTAAGGATACCTGCATGCAGTTAGCTCCTGCGGGCTCTACGCCGATGACCTTGATCTTCGGATTCAGCAGTTTTGCCAGTGTGGAAACACCGGTTGCCAGTCCGCCGCCACCGATAGGAACCAGAATATAATCTACCAGCGGAAGCTCTTTGAAGATCTCCATGGCAATGGTACCCTGACCGGTAGCTACGGTCAGATCATCAAAAGGATGGATGAAAGTATATCCGTGCTCTTCTGCCAGCTCATATGCCTTTGCGCAGGCCTCATCATAGACATCGCCATGCAGTACTACCTCTGCTCCATAGCCTCTGGTACGGTTTACCTTGATCAAAGGTGTCGTGGTGGGCATTACGATGGTTGCCTTGCTTCCATAGCATTTTGCCGCATAAGCCACGCCCTGGGCATGGTTGCCTGCAGAGGCGGTGATCAGTCCCTTGGCGCGCTCTTCATCGGTCAGAGTGCTCATTTTGTAATAAGCGCCTCTTAACTTGTAAGCTCCGGTAAACTGTAAGTTCTCGGGCTTTAAGTATACGCGGTTGCCGGTCTGGGCACTGAAATAATCACTGTATACCAGTTTGGTCTCTAAAGTAACTTTTTTAACGATCTCACTTGCTTCTTCAAATTTCTCTAAAGTCAACATTTCTTCCTGCATTTTTCTTCCCATGCCTTTCTGTCACACTTTCTTTGGTCTGCCTGTTTATTATTCTTCCGCGTCTGTCTCTCCGGCTTCTTCCTCCGGCAGATGCAGTTCTCCGATGTCATCCATATTCACATCAAACAACGCATTTACAAATTCATCGGAATTGAATTTCTGGAGATCCTCGATGGATTCTCCCACACCGATATATTTTACCGGAACCTTCAGTTCGGACTGGATGGCCACAGCGATACCGCCTTTGGCCGTTCCGTCCATCTTGGTCAGGATGATACCCGTAAGATCCGCCACCTCACCGAATTCTCTTGCCTGCACCAGAGCATTCTGTCCCGTGGTGCCGTCCAGCACGATCAGATTCTCTCTGTGGGCATTGGGGAATTCCTTGTCGATGATACGGTTCATCTTACGAAGTTCTTCCATCAGGTTCTTTTTATTGTGCAATCTGCCGGCGGTATCTACAAGAAGCACATCCACGCCTCGTGCCTTCGCCGCATTCACGGCATCAAACACCACGCTGGCGGGATCCGCACCTTCTTTTCCGCCGATCATGGGAACATCCGCCCGGGATGCCCACTCTGCCAGCTGGTCTCCCGCTGCGGCACGGAAAGTATCCGCTGCGGCAATAAGGACTTTCCTGCCCTCATCCTTTAATTTACCGGCCAGCTTGCCGACGGAAGTGGTCTTCCCCACACCGTTGACACCGATGACCATGATCACGGACTGTTCCTTCTCAAAATCATAGGCAGTCTCATCCACCTGCATCTGCTCCTTGATACTTTCAATCAGAAGCTGTTTGCATTCGGAAGGTTCCTTGATATGTTTTTCCTTCACCTGCTGTTTCAGTCTCTCCACGATAGCGGTGGTGGCATTCACACCGATATCTCCCATAATGAGGATTTCTTCCAGCTCTTCATAGAAATCATCATCAATGGCGGAGAAACCGCTGAAGACCGAATCAATTCCCCGTACAATGTTGTCACGGGTCTTGGTCAGTCCTTCTTTCAGCCTCGCAAAAAAGCCTTTCTTTTCCTCACTCATCCCATTTCCTCCAATCAGCATTCTATCCAGAAAAAGCTTGCGTTTTTCTTGTATGAAACTTAGAACTTCTTCACGAAAGAGCCTTTGCTCTGAGTGATTAGAAGTTCTTTTCATACTCTAATCATCCAGATCTTTATCAATGAGGTTAACACTGACTAAAGTAGATACACCCTTCTCCTGCATGGTGATACCATACAGTCTGTCCACCTGTTCCATCGTACCGCGTCTGTGGGTAATGACAATGAACTGAGTGTTCTTGGTCAGCTTATGTAAATACTTAGCGAAACGGCCTACGTTGGAGTCATCCAACGCCGCCTCGATCTCGTCCAACAGACAGAACGGAGAGGGCTTTAAGTTCTGGATGGCAAACAACAGGGAAATAGCGGACAATGCCTTTTCTCCACCGGACAGCTGCATCATGTTCTGAAGCTTCTTTCCGGGGGGCTGTGCGATGATGCGGATGCCTGCTTCCAGAATATCCTCATCCTCCATCAGTTCCAGTGTTCCCTTACCACCACCGAAGAGTTCCTTGAATACCTTATCGAACTCTCTGCTGATTTCTGCAAATTTCTCCGTGAACTGTTTACGCATGGCGGTATCCAGTTCTTCGATGATGCCTTCCAGCGTCTTCTCCGCTTCCACCAGATCATCATGCTGGGTCTTCATAAAGGTATAACGCTCCATCAGATTCCTGTAATCCTCAATGGCGTTGACATTGACATTACCTAACTTCCGGATCTCATCTTTCAGACCGCTGATCTCACGCTTCATGGCGGGCAGATCATTCATCTCTTCATTGCGAAGGCCTGCCGCATCACTCAGGGTAATCTCATACTCATCCCACATGTAATTGATCTGGCCTTCGATATTGTCTTCCAGCTTTTTCTTCTGTTCACTCAGACGATAGACTTCTTTGTCCAGAGCATTCATGCGCTCTGACATTTCTTCTCTGCTCTGGAAGAAGCCTTTCTGCTTTGCAGACAATTCTTCTTTCTTTGCAATATCCTCGTCCAGCTTTTTCTTGGAAGCATCCTGATTCTCATGGGAAGCCGCGATGGTCTTCTCAATCTCCAGGATATTGTTCTTCTTGCGTTCCACTTCCTGCGCATTTTCCGTCAGAGCTTCTAAAATCTCATTAAGCTCTGCCTGTGCACGCTCCAGTTCGCCGCCTATACGGTCTACATTGGCCTGTTTGTAATCCAGAGCCTGACGCATCTTCTCGACTTTTACTTCCCATTCTCCGGCATGGGCGGAAGCTTCACTCTCTTCCAGTCTGCAGCCTTCCAGTTCCTTCTGGAAGACAAGAATCTGTTCCTGAGTGGTTTTCTCCAGTTCTTCACTTGCAGCCAGTTCCTGTACGATTGATTCCTTGCTGGAACGGATCTCGAAGATCTTGGTCTCGATCTCCTGTTCCTCCAGCTTCAGGGACTGTGCACTCTCTGCCTCTTCTTCCATACGTTCTCTGGCCTGGGAAATATTTAATCTTGCGGTATTCTGCTCAATGGACTTGCGCTGCATCTCGGTCTTCAATGCTTCCAGATCCATACGCAGCTTATTTCGTTTGCTCTTGGTGTCTTCAATCTTCTGGTTATAGGTCTTGATGTCATCGGAGAGTTTTTTCACCTTTTTCTCCAGTTCATCCATCTCACGACGTCTTCCCAGGAGATTACTGTTATTCTTAAATGCACCGCCGCTGATGGCACCGCCGGGAACTAAGAGTTCGCCTTCCAATGTGACCATACGGATGCCGTAATCGAATTTTCTTGCGATCTTCACGGCATTGTCCACGTTGTCTACGACCACGATACGTCCCAGCATGGCCTTGGCCACATTGCGGTATTCTTTTTCCGTATTTACCAGTTCATCCGCCATACCGATGACACCTTTTTCCTTCAGGGCCTCGGGATTTTTGAATTCCTGAGGTTTGGTAATACTGGTCAGGGGAAGGAATGTGGCTCTTCCGAGGCGGTTCTGCTTTAAGAATCCGATCATATGCTTGGCGGTCTCTTCGTTATCCGTTACGATATTCTGAATATTACCACCCAGAGCGGTCTCGATGGCGGTCTCATATTTGGCTTCTACCTGAATAATATCCGCTACAACACCGATGATACCTTTTTCTTTTTCCTTCTGCTCCATGACCTTCTTGACGCTGCCACCGTAGCCGTCATACCGCTCGGTGATATTGGTCAGGGCTTCCAGTTTGGACTGCTCCTGATGGAAACGGTTCTGTGTCTCCCGCAGCTTCGCATCTAAGCCTGTGAGATTCTCACGGATATTGCCCAGCTCCAGTTCGGATGCTGCTTCCTGTTCGGTCATCTGCCGCAGTTCTTCGGTCACAGTCTCGAAGGTCTCTTCCAGCTTCTTGATTGTCTCTTCTCTGGCAGCCTCATCGGATTTGGCACGAAGCAGTCTGGAATTCAACTCTGCCTTGCGGATATTGATCTGCTCCATCATAGTATCGAAACGTCCCATCTTGGACTTGATGGTAGCCCGCTGGTTCAGCTCGCCGATGATGGTATTTTTCCCGGCCTCAATATTATTATTGAGTTCGGTGATCTTGTTCTGGATAGCTTCCAGATCAGCCTTTGCTTTTGCCGCAGCTTCTGCAATCTCCTGCACCTGGGTATCCGTATCCTTTTTATCGGTTAAGATATCCTGCTTTTCCTGCTCTTTGCCGGCAATCTCCTCTTCCAGGGCTGCCTTACGATTGTTCAGATGGTTCTCACTGCCGTGTGCGGAATTGATCTGCTCCTTTAAGACATTGATCTCACCCTCTAACTTACCGCGCATCAGACCGGTATCCGTCAGTTGTTCCCTGGCGGCTTCGATAGCGGTATCCAGACTCTCAATCTCCTGCTGGATCCGTTCGTATTCTTCCTTGATACCCTCATATTTTTCACCGGTCTCAACAAGTTCCGTGCTTGCCAGATTGTATTTTTCTTCTGCGGAAGCAAGCTGTTCTCTCAGTCTCTTATTTTCCAATAAGAACACGTTGATATCTAGGGATTTCAACTCTTCCTTTTTTCTCAGATAGACCTTTGCCACCTCGGACTGCTTCTCCAGAGGTCCTACCTGCTTTTCCAGTTCGGACAGAATATCATTCACACGCACCAGATTCTGTTTTTCGTTCTCCAGCTTTGTCTGGGCCGCTGCTTTCCTGCGTTTAAATTTCACGATACCGGCAGCCTCATCGAACAGTTCACGCCGTTCCTCGGGCTTACCGCTTAAGATCTTGTCGATCTGGCCCTGTCCGATAATGGAATAGCCCTCCTTACCGATACCGGTATCATAGAACAGCTCATTGACATCCTTTAATCTGCAGGGAGTACCATTGATCAGATATTCACTTTCTCCGGAACGGTAGATCCGTCTCGCCACTGTAACTTCGTCATAGTCGATCGCCAGCTGGTGATCGCTGTTGTCCAGAGTAATGGCAACATAAGCATAGCTCAACGGCTTTCTGGTCTCTGTTCCCGAGAAAATAACATCCTGCATACTGGCACCACGCAGCTGTTTGATGCGTTGTTCTCCCAGCACCCATCTTACCGCGTCCGCAACGTTACTCTTACCGCTACCGTTAGGTCCTACGATACCGGTGATTCCGTTGTGGAACTGAAATACGATCTTATTGGCAAATGATTTGAACCCGTGGATCTCAATACTTTTTAAATACATATCCTCTATCCCTCAATAGCAGAAGCGCCTCATAAGCTGCCTGCTGTTCTGCCGCTTTTTTTGTTCTTCCCTGCCCACGGCCAAGGCATTCTCCCTCCATGTCGATCTCTACCACGAAGGTTTTGTCGTGTTCCGGTCCGCTCTCCTCTAACAGCCGGTACTCGAACTCTTTTTTGAGTTTTCCTTGGATCAATTCCTGGAGATTGCTCTTACTGTCATAGAAAAGACGCTTGTCCTCTAAATCCGACAGAATAAAGCGGTCAATAAAAGCCTTGGCAGGCTGCATGCCACCATCCAGATAAATGGCACCGATCATAGCTTCCATACCGTCAGAGGTGATGCTGTCTCTGCGTCTGCCGCCGGTATTCTCTTCGCCTTTACCCAAAAGCATAAACTGTCCCAGCTCCAGGTCTCTGGCACAGAATGCCAGGGAAGGCTCGCACACCATGGAGGCGCGCATCTTGGTCAGCTCGCCCTCCGGAACATCCGGGTGTTCCCGAAACAGGAAGTCGCTGGATACCAGCTCCAGTACGGCATCTCCCAGGAATTCGATGCGCTCATAGTTCTCTGTCTTGTTGATCTTTTGTTCATTGGTATAGGAGCTGTGGGTCAGAGCCTGCTTCAGCAATGCTTTGTTGTGAAAGCAATAGCCGATGCGCTGCTCCAGCACGTCCATTGTATAACCATCCAACATTTTCTTGTCCTCACAAATGCTAATAGTTCAAACCCAGTAGTCACAATCAAGATAAGAATAAGCAGACCGTAAGCAGACGTCGGTACTTAGCGAGGGTATTATCCTCGCTTATGTACCGCTACGCTCTGCGACAGAGCGAGAGCGTGTCGCGTTTCTTACCTTGATTGGGGCTACGGAAGTTCGACATCATCATATAAACCGAAAAACAGGAACAGTGCCTTGTGAGCAAGCTCTCGGTCACAGTTCCTGTTTTGTCTTTGCATGGCTCGTAGCTTTACTAGTTCACTGCGTTCTTGATCATCTCTACAGCGTCTTCTACTGTAGTAACCTGCTCTGCGGTCTCAGCAGGGATCTCGATATCGAACTCTTCCTCGATGCCCATGATGATCTGGTATACATCGAGGGAATCAGCACCCAGGTCATCCTGGAATGTGGTCTCCATGGTGATCTCATCGGGATCTACATTTAATACCTCAGCAATAATTTTCTTTAACTTTTCGAATTCCATAACAGTTCCTTCTTTCCAAATATTTTGTAATTTTAATTATTTTCTGCAGCCTTATCTTCCAGACCGATCTGCTCTTTGATCTTTTCGTTGATCTTCTCTTCCTTAAATGCGATGCATTGCAGGATGGAGTTCTTCACTTCCACAGCCTTGCTGCTTCCGTGGGTCTTCACTACCAGACCGTTTAAGCCAAGCAGCGGAGCTCCTCCGTACTGGGAGGTATCGAAGCTCTTCAAGGTCTTCTTCAGCGCGGGCTTTACTAACAGTGCGCCGATCTTACTGCGCAGTGTGGACATCATTCCCTGCTTTACCTGATGCAGCAGTGCGGAGCTGACGCCCTCGTACATTTTCAGTACCACATTGCCGACAAACGCTTCACAGACGATGACATCTGCCACACCTGCCGGAATATCTCTGGCTTCTACGCTTCCAATAAAGTTGATCTCGGGACAATTCTTCAATAGAGGGAAAGTCTCCTTGACCAGCGCATTACCCTTCTCTTCCTCAGCACCGATATTCACAATACCGACTTTGGGATTCTTAACGCCCATAACGCTTTCCATATAGACACTGCCCATCTTGGCAAACTGTACTAACATGGAAGGTCTTGCGTCCACATTGGCACCACAGTCCAGCAAAAGGCTGACACCGTTCTCCGTAGGGATCAGGGGAGCCAAAGGAGGTCTCTCCACGCCACGGATACGGCCTACGATCACCTGTCCGCCTACCAGTACTGCACCGGTACTTCCTGCGGATACGAAAGCATCGCATTCACCGTTCTTCACCATATACATGGCTTTGACAATGGAAGAATCCTTCTTACGGCGGATCGCCATAACCGGAGGTTCTGCAGTCTCGATGACTTCTTCGGCATGTACGACTTCCAGCTGTTCTGCATCGTAGGTATATGCCTTTAATTCTTCCCGGATCACCGGCTCCTTACCTACCAGGAATACTTTGACACGTTTGTCCGCATTGACAGCCTCTACAGCGCCCTTTACGATCTCGGTGGGAGCATTATCTCCTCCCATCGCATCTACAGCAACATTTACATATTCTGCCATTTCGTCGTTCCTTTACCTGTTTGTGTTTATCCGCTCATCATCAAACCGCTCCGTGGATCGCACCAAACAGTTTGATGATGGCAGATTCATTCTTACTATACTAAAGGCGTATATAAAAAGCAAGTGATTTTTTTGTGAAAGCAAAAGGAGATTCCATCCGGAATCTCCTCTTCTCTTTTCACTTAATTTCGCTTCATTGATTTATCAATTAATCAACGCTTACGACCTGCTTCTTATTGTAAGAACCGCAAGCCTTGCAAACTCTGTGAGGCATCATCAGTGCACCACATTTGCTGCACTTTACCAATGTAGGAGCGCTCATTTTCCAGTTTGCTCTTCTCTTATCTCTTCTACCTTTGGAAGATTTATTCTTAGGACAAATAGACATCGTTACACCTCCTTATTCGCGTTGAAGATATCTTGGATTGCTGCCATACGAGGATCCGGTACGAAAGTATCGCAACCACATTCCTTCAGATTCCTGTTCTGACCACATACAGGGCAGATACCCTTGCAGTCTTCCTTACACAGGATCTTTGCCGGCCAATTCACCAGAATTTCATCGTACACAAAAGCCTCTACATCCAGCTGCCATCCATCCATAAAGCTCTGCTCGGTATCTTCTTCCTCACTTACTTCCGCTTCCGGAGAATAAACGATTCTGTCAAACTTAAGCTTCATTGCTGTAGGTACTTCAGTAAGGCACCTGTCACATTTCGTGTCAAAGGTAAGCTCTGCAGTGCCGGTTACTTTTGCCTTGTTCACACCGATGTTGGTAAAAGTAAGATTAATGGGTGTCTTCTCCGTAATAGAGAAATCTCCCTGGCGGCTCTTAAAGCTTGTCATCTCAAGCGGAATGGCAACAGTCTCTACCTTGCCTTCGGATGTTAATACATCAGATAAACTTACTAACATAGCGACTCCTATGCAATATGTTGCGTAGAAAACACAAGTCTCCTACGATGTGTTGATTCACACACTGACTTATTATACATATGGTATGTGCTTTTGTCAACAAAATTTTGTGGGATTTTCATACTATTTTCTTATAATGCACGATTGCTCTACGAAGCATAAAAATATCTGCCTAGTCAACTCCCAATGCCTTATAAACTGCTTCTTCCGGAGAAGAATAGAATATTAAACTGAATGCCCCAACTAAATCAGACGGTACGGTTCCAAGGTCTGCTGCTGATGTGATTGGGAGAAGAACTTTTTTAGCTCCACTATCAAGGCACACCTGCAATGTACTTGCCAAGTCTTCTACTTTAATCAGTGTTCCACCAATACTGATCTCACCAAGTACTGCAAGACTGCTGATGGGGGGCTTACTAAGTGCCGCTGATGAAATAGCAATTAGCGTAGGAAGTGCAAGATTTCCCGTCATTCCAAGTCCCTGCATATCCTGATAATTGATGATGTAATCCTTAGTTGTTGTACTGATATTTCCAGATATTGCATTACAATTAGCTTTTAAATAATTAAATGCTGTATTGGTTGCTTCCTTTGGCTCTTTCCCTGAACCAATACCTGTGCAAGTCAATTTTCCATTTCCCGGCATCATCTGAGTTTCCAAACGATAGCAGCCAATCATTCCAGTCTTTGACTTTGATACTGTATATAAGCAGCCCGGTTTGCCCATACCTTCAGGAATCATCTTACCACCGCCATGCTCTGGTACAGTTACAAAATGCTCATCAAAACTGTCATTGTCTATATATGAGAAGTTCACATCATAGAATTCCATTCCACCTATCTTCTTAAGCTGCTCTTTTACTCGTCTACGAAGCTCAAGTGAAATATCCATAATCTCTGCAACTTCTTCCTTGCTTACTTCTCCATCCGGATAAATCAATTTGATAAATCCGGAAATCAGCTTACGAACAGCGATTGCATCTCTCTGATTTAAATTACTTCCTAATTTGAAGTACTTCTCTGCTATATTGCTGTAATTATCCTTACGAAGCTCACGCATAAACTCTGATAGATAATCTGTGATAAATCCATAATCATTTGTAAATGAATCCGGTCTGTACTTAGGAATCTCCCATCCCGGTATATATGCATGGAAACGGTCAAGGAAAGCCGTATCCGTACCCATTTCAGGAGGAAATGGATCAAACAGACTTGATGTCTTCTGCAATGTCTCAACACTCTGATTGATATTTCCTACAAAAACCATAGATGCCTTTGCCTGTATCTCAGCCTTGCCACGAGAAAATGCACCTGATGCCATGTATCCCTTCATAATCTGGATACCATCTTTATCCTTAAACTTGATACCGGCAACCTCGTCAAATGCTACAACATCCCACATTCCGACAAGACCTACTGTATTGTTAGACATGTTATAAAACAGATTTGCAACCGTAGTCTGTCCTCCGGCAACAAGGATACTGTTTGGAGAAATCTGCTCATATATGTATGATTTACCTGTAGAACGAGGTCCCAATTCACACATATTAAAATTATTCTCAACAAGCGGAATCATACGGGCAATCAATAGCCATTTTGCTCTGTCAGAAAGCTTGTCCGGCTCCATTCCAGTAGAACGAAGCAAAATATCCATCCACTCTTCCTTAGTAAATACCTTACGACCATTCTTTACCTCATCCATATCCACATGTGGCATCTGAATCGGTGTCAGCTTTCTGATACGGATAGGCTGTGTATTCTTCTTATCTTCCTCAATAAACTCATAGTCAAGCTGAAGAATACACCAGATACCGCCACAAAGCAGGCGGTCATAATCTTTTACATAGTCAGCACTGATAGGAATATTCTTAATTCCAAGATTAGAGAATGTTGCTTCATATCTGTCTTCCTTGGTATTGAGCACTACTGTAATCCTGTCAATAACTGTATAACTGCCTCTCTCTCGAAGAAGAGACAATATCTTCTGTGCTTCATCCGGGCGGACATAGTTATCACGCAGAATACGCTTCACATTGTCTACTCCCTCGTCAATAATCTCCTGATCATCAGAATTACAATACTGTCCGAGAAGATACTCAAGTACATATACAGGAACATTTGCGCCTTCTCTGATTGCCTTAGTTAAATCCTTGCGAACAATACGACCATCATAATATTGGCGGAGCTTTTGTTTGATAGTATCTCTAGGATTCTCAATATCATACGCTTCCTTAATATTTATATCAGTGTATCTATCCATAATTACCTCCATATTTTATCTTTGAGATAGCATATTCTCCAAGGCATTGACTAACGCATCGATTGAACCTCTTTTATGCTCATCTAATACTGAATCCGCATCTTCTACAGGTATCAATTTTGTGACTTCCATTTTTACCTTTTTCTCAACAGCATCTGTCCATCGTTGTCCTTGAGATAAAAATACAGTCTTTACTCTATCTGACCATTTTTTACTATTTCTAAATGACGTCACCCCTAAATCTACCGAAAATTTATTTCTTATCGCCTCTATATAAAAATCTTTTTTTAGACAATCTTCAAACTCTGCTGTATTATTTCCATTACATATTGAATACTTCACATCACTTTCTGATAGCAAACCTTTTTCAATTGCCTTTTCCGCTGCATCATATCCTGCTTCATCTGCATCCAGAAATACAAAGTATCTGCATACATAAGATCTAAGCCTAGATAATTCATAATTTAAGTTTGTTGCACCTGCAAGCGGTTGTATCACCAATTTATTTTTTATAAGTGCATCTTTTATAGTTGGGCTCAATGACGATAAAATTTTATTTAATGCTATCTTATCATCCTCTCCTTCTACTACCAGTACATGACTTGCATTAATCAAATTATCCTCTGGTAAAACACCTAATAATTCTCTAATTTCCTTAATATTTTTTGCTGGTTTAGCGGTGCCATGATCTACTATAATATTATTTGATATATTATTTCTTTGAACGAATAACGGATTATGCGTTGTTATAATTACTTGATGATTTTCTGAAATACCATTTATCACATTTACTAAGCTATGTATGGCTTCGGGATGCAAATGTGACTCTGGCTCTTCTATTGCAATTATTGATGCACCTATCTCATTTTTCGATTCCTTTAGTATCGCTAATGATACTAAACTCTTTATTCCATCTCCCTTATAAAGAATACTTGTTGGCGTACCATCATTTAGAATTACATCTACATCGTTTCTAAATCCGCGCCATACTAATCTTCTTCCTCTAGATTTTATTTCCACATCTGTAAGCTGTGGTAAAAATTCTTGCAAAGGTGCTAATATTCTATTTGCAATATCGTTATATACTGCTTCTTGTAAATTGTAAATTGTTTGTTCTGCGGATTTATACTCTTCATTATCATATAGCTTTGATAACTCTGTAGATATTAGTCTATGTATAACATCCATAGCCATATCTTCTGTTCTTACTGCCTGTATATAATTAATAGCAATTCTCTCACATATAAATGCAGTTACTTTTTCTGATTTATCATTAAATGAAGAAGATCCTTTCTTTGGAACTGTTATTTTAGCTCTATTATCTTGTCCATATTTAAGTTCAATGGGTATATCCTCATTACTTCTAATTCCGGTTGTCCTAAAAAATTCAGTATTTTCATCATGATTCAATCTAAAATTCAATCTAAAAATAGAATCTAGGTTATTCTTTCGTTGTTGCAATTGAACTGGAAAATCTCTTTGCCAATCATACAAACGTTCATGTACATTTGCATGATTAGCATGTTGCATCATTGTTTCCATCGCAACATTTAGTGCCATAAGTATGTTAGATTTTCCTTCATTATTTCTTCCAACTAATACTGTAATATTTTGAAGATTTATTTTATGTGCCTTTGTTATACTTCTATAATTTGTAACTGAAAAATTTACTAGTTGCATTTTTTCAACTCCATATCCTAACGTAATTTAAAATCCAAAATCATCCACAAACGCAATATCAATCATAAACTCATACTGCTGCAAGATATTATTCTCATCATTTGCATCTGCCAATACAAGATAATACTTGTCTCCATGCTTATATTCTCTTGATTTCAAAGTAAACTTCTCGTGGAAAGTTCTCTTCTCCGGTGCATCTTCCCTGCTGTTAGCAATCATCGGCACATCAAATGAAATCTTTTCGCCATCCTCCGTAGTAAAGTAAGCCACGATACTTCTTGCTTTCATGGTGTCTGTGACTTTCTCTGTCTGAATAAAATCAAAGTATGTGATAAGGTTTGTCACCTTACGGGTAACAGATGTAAGGACAACATCCACATAATCGTATGCTACGCCTCTGGTATTCGTTGTAAGTTCAATGACCGGAACTATCATCTCCTGTAAGGACGTACCACCATGTACATAGTTCTGTCCACCTCCAGCAACCTTGAAAATATCTGCTCCTACCGGAGTATCCACATAAAGTTTATTGAGATATGCCATTGTTCTTGCCATGATTCCCTGCTCATTTACTGCATCTTCTGTAATGAGGAATCTCTTGTTTGTATAAAGGCATTTATCCTTTGGATAAGTTACCTTGTCAAACTCCTGTAATCTGTCTCTCTTATATAAGAAGCCATGATCTGCAGTGATAAAAAACTTAGGTGTAGACACATATATGGTCAGCTTTCTAACCAACTTATGTATCTCTTCTATCGCCTCTGCACAAGCATTGAATACCTCATTCTCACTTGCAGGCTTGTCTCCTCTTGCATCAACCTGATTGTGATAGATGTACACGATATTCTTGCCTTGAATCAGCTCCCTGATTCGAGCCTGATTAGCATTTGCCACTTCATCAAATGACAATGCCACATTATTTTCATTATAAGATTTCAGTATCTTGTCTCTCTGTTCCATACTTGCACATGCCTGTCCATCAACAGTCACATTCAAGTTACCATCTACCTGCATCTCTTTATGTGGAAGGAGACTCGCCATTCCTACTGATGTAACAGAAGGCAGGCAACTAAGCATACACTCCATCTTCGGTGTACACTTCTCATCCAATTCCAATCTACCGAAAAGTTCCTTTGCACACTCATATCGAAAAGCATCGGAAATAATAACAATGACTCTCTGCTTTCCATCGTAGCCTCTAAGATAATGCTTATAGAAATCTTCCTGCTTTGGCAGGTCTGTAGCATTCATTACATCATTTGTAAAACTCTCATTCCACTTCGGTGTTATCTTCTGTAAATATGTATTCGCATAAATATTCTCTACTCTCTGTCTTACATCAGAGAATTTACTGTTATCTTCAATCTGGTCATATGCATAATAAAACCATCTATAATATGAATCTATCAAATAAGACTCTTTCTGATAATTTGCAACCAATGTCTTAATATCACTCGAAAACTCCATAAGTGATACAGACTTCATCATCAAATACGCATACTTGATAGTCGTATATTCATTCTTGTATCTTTCGCTATAATGATATGCCTTAGACATTCTCTGGTCAGCTACCTGAGCAATATTAAGTCCATCAATCTGTGCATCTAAAATCTCATCATTTAACTGTTCCAATGCCCAATCAATAATAATGTCATCTAACCCGGCAAACGCATCACATGCAAAAATGTCAGACATCTGGAGAGAACTGTCTTTTTTCTTCTCCACATCTTTCTTTAATCCATCCTGTATTCTTGTCACAAAACGCAATGATTTATTTATTCTTTCTACCAGTTCGTCATAGGCATCCTGATAATTTACATTGTCCATGATATTACGGATAAAGACCACAACATCATTACGCTTCTTAAGAATATAAGACCTCATTGCTTCCGGAACCGTAGCCTTTAATGTAGATGACGCATATGTTAATATCATACAAGCGGACAAATCATCCATGTTCGGCTTTTCAGATTTATATCCAAAGAATTTTTCACAAAGCTCCCAGAATTTATCAGTCAGTCCATTATCATCTAATGCCTTAAAATACTTCTCATTGTCACCGAGCATCATCTGCTTAACTACTTCCTCAAAATTTGGAGTCTTTACATCCGTGAGTACAGCAATCAAACCAATATCAATTGTCTGAGCATTGTAATGATCAATTCCAAGTTCCTTGAACTTCTCAATACGATGCTTATTCTTCCAGAAATTGGCATACTGTGATAAATGCTCCTTAAAACGATTATCAATGCCAATCTCCTGAGACATCTGCGATACTCTGTCTGTATAATAAGGTGTTGAGTAATAATACATATCTGCGAGAGGATTCTCTGCATCACTTGGCTTTGCAAAGGCTGCATAGACAAGATATTTACTCTCTCTATCCTCTTCGTTTAATAGATACTTTGAATAGAGCCAGTTTGTACCATCAAGAATATGCAGCTTTACACCACCAAGCTGCAGTTCCGATACCTCATCCTCGTATTCACCTTTATCATCAAACCAGAATATGATTCTTGTCTCTGACTTGGCAAATTCTGTATTTAATTGCTCCTGTATGTTCTGTAAATCCATATTTCACCTTCTAATCCATTTGAGCAGATAGTCTCTGCACAAATATTTTTATTCAGCCTATGCTAATAAGTGTCCGATAAATGGTCACTTATCGAACACTTTGTATCCGATAGCCCCAAAAGTGTCCGATAGTGTTCAATAAAGTGTTCGATAAATAGTAATGTGACCACTAAATCACATATTTAGTTGCCGGTCCATTTCCAATCTTCGTAATCAATCCTTTTTCTATCATCTTATCAAGTAATTTTCTTGCTCCTGTCTTTGACTTATAACCACCTATATCAGCGGCTTTTTGAGAAGAAATACTTCCATTCTGCCTGATATACTCAAGTATTTTATCTTCTTTTGACACAGCAGCTACTTCTACTTGATTTGCATTTTCATTTCTGATATCAGCAGCTCCCGGAATATATACCACTTGTCCAACTTCAAGCTTTAATGTTACCCTGTCATTGCGCTCTGAGAAATCAAATTCCGGTTTCTTCCAATTTTGTTCTGCCCATGCTGTCATAATCTTATCGACACCACTTCCTGCACGCTCACCAACATTTACAAAACCAAACATCTTTAAGATATTCGGATTTCGTGGATCACTATTGCCACCAGCATAAAATTCCTCTTTTGTTACCCTGATAGTACCGGGATTGGAAATACTTAGTTCTTTACCCTTCTTTACTACAAGAATTCCTCGTCTACCATAATAATTGGCATGTGCCAGTGCATTTGCCAATGCTTCTTCCAATGCATCGTGCACATCTACTCTGTCTACCCGATATCCATTTCGTCTATTTGCAAATGGAACCGCTACTTCATCGTCCATTCTGGTACGCACCTTGCAGAAAAAGTCATATATATTACCGCTCCAATCACCTTCGTTAGAATGTGTCCGGAATAACCAGCGTACCGCTTTATCATCGCATTCCTCACGATAATCCAGAAAATAATTAGGAAAAACTTCTGTAATGTGATAAGCCTCTCCAAAGAATAAAAGTCCTGCTATTGTTGGAGATAATGTACCATTCTTATTTTTTGCTGCCGCCCTTAGTTTCATAAGGAACTCATCATTTTCCAAAGCATTCCAAGGATGTCCACTGTGAAGCTGTTCAAAAATAATTCTATAACCTTTTATTGTATCCTGATTCAGCACTTCCAATCCAAACTCATCCAGCACTTCCACATCACCAGATACATCTCTCTGGTCAGCAAACATCGCACGGACTGCCTCTTCTGTACAAAGGAAGTCACCTTCATAATCTCTTTTATAAGTACCTTTCATCGGATCTGTCCCAATGTATACCGGCTTATCATGTCTATCTGCTGCTGGAACATCAATTCTTAATATTTTCTTTTCTCCAACAGCCATAGGTCTGACATGATGATTCAGTAAGATGTTCTTTGACACCTTATTTCTGTCATTCAATGTACTCCAGAAATCCTTTTGATATTTAACAATTTGCTTGTCTGTCAGTCCCTCAACCGTAAAAGAATCTCTGTGTTCCCTAATTCCAAGCAGAATTGTGCCACCATTTGTATTTGCAAAAGAAGAATAAGTCTCCCATATACTCTCAGGAAGTCCACCGGTTGCCAATTTGCATTCTCGTTCATGATCCTCGCCAAGATTCAATTCATTTAATATGTACTGTTTCATATATAACAAAACCTCCTGCATGTAACTTGAATATTTCAAAACTACTCAAGAAGCAATTCTATTAGTTTCAAATAAAAGTTTCAGTTTATCGTTTTTTATTCCCATTCGTAATAAAAAACAACAATATGCCAATGCCATCAATGCATATGCCGTCGCAGCAATTACAGAATCTAAAGTTCTATATCTTCCATGTGTAATGTCATTTCTATATTTTACAAAAGCCGCAATATCTTCTTCTGTACATGACAATTTAGCCTTTTCGTTAAGTATTTTCATATAATAATCTTGTTTTTTATAAAGTAAGTATATCTTTCTACTATTAGCCATGCCCCAATGAGATATACTGTTAAATATCATATCATAAGTTTTATCTTCTAATTTTTTATCTGACTTTCTGTGTTGCTTAATTACCGCTTTCACACTTTTAATTAAATCTTCCAAATTAGTATTTTCATCATCTTTGAGATCCGTCACAAAATCTAATTCGCATTCAATTGAAGAACATATATTTTTAATCTTATCATCAGACAATATGCTATAGTCTTTATCATTATCTGAATAAAAATCAAATAAATAAGTTGCCTTTCCCTCTGTGTCAGCAGACATCACAGAATGTAAGTTGGCTATACACTCATCTATATCATCAAATAAAATATTCTGCTGATATTTTTTATTTGTAAAATTGTCATACTGATAATCTAAAAATCCGTCAGCAAACTTAAACCACTTACCTGTTTCATCATCAATCTGATAGAGACGTACTTCATCGAATCCAACATTTTCTCTATTTGTCATAAACCTACATATTTTCATCAAAACATTATAAGTAAGTTTTATAATTTTTATGGGCATTTCCTTTGGGAATTCATATCTCACAATCAAATTCATGATTGATGGACTATTCTCTGATGGCATATTTTGCAAAATAAGCTTGCATTCAATATCTTTTATTTTTACAGAATATTCTTTCTTAAATACAGGATATGTTTTAATATAGCACTTTCTTTCTTCGTCATATTTTGTAGCAATTTGGGTCTGCTGATACAAATTATTAAGAGTTCCACCAATAAACTCTATTGCTTGCATTTTAGACATATCATAGCTACATAAATTAGCTGTACTCACAAGGTAAATTCCCGGTCGTAATTTATAGTTTGCTGATATTTTTCTTTCATCATATCCAGTATATAAAGCAATCTGATAACCATCCGTTGAATATCCATGCAAAAAATGATCCGGCGATTTCATTACGCTTTTTGAAAATTCAGCAAATATCCCTACACCCTCTGTTATAAAGTTAAACACCTTATCCTGTGCATGGAAATATATTTTTTCTTCACCTTGAATTATATATCCTGTAAAATTATCTGTATTACGACTTATCATGTCTAATAGGCACCACCTTTAATTTATGTGTACTATGCAATAGTTATATCTTTGCCAACAAATCTACTTTTAATGATTTCTTACCTTCCTGTGACACTTCCACACCTTGGAATTTCGCATAATTTACCTTTACACCATCATCCAAGTCAATCTCAATTCTTTGGTTGGCTACATGAGCAATGGCTTCATCATATATCTTCATCTCTGAAAGCTGTTTAGTATACTTAGTTACCGCTTTTGTGGCTTTCGATTTCTCTGATGCTGATGTTGCATTGTCAATCGTATATTGAGCACTCTGCATTGCAGTCTCAACATATTTTTGTGCCTTGTGTAGATAATCAGTTCTTACTCTGCCAACTGTGTCTGCATCATAGCGATGCATATAAATAAGTGCCTTGAAACCATTCTGCTTACCACTGTCAAAGAGCCAGTAAATAGGCCGCTTCTGATATACTTTCAAATGGTCTGCATAAAAATCTTTCAAAAAATAGTTACGAATGACTTCTCTTGATGTATTCCCTTTGTTTCCTAATGCATTTGCAATAAAATCAAGGTTCTCTTCCAAAGTATCTGCTCCATATACTATTTTCACAAATTCTACGAAACGACCAACAATATCGTCAGAGAAATATTCTTCATCTGTAATTGGAATACAGTTATCTTCATCCGGAAGAAATATCTTATATCTACTATTATCCCAGTCACCACCGGCATAAACCAATCCTTCTTCATCAAGAGAATATCGTCCAAGCATACATCCAACCGCATAGGAAACCAAACTACGAATATCTCTAGATAGATCAGCCTTACGAACCGTAATATCCTTATCTTCTACCTCTGGTGTAAGTTCTTCTTGTAAGCCATAAATATTAATAAAAATACGATTCAATTCTTCTTCATTCTGTTTCAATTTTTCAAATTGTTCATTACAATTTTTTTGCCAACGATTAAAACAAGATGCAACTGACACCGACTCCTTAACATGACCTGCTACATCAACTTTAAACACTATTTTTCCTTTTGCTATACCAACACTTTCCTTACTTAATGGAGTATACGGAAGTACTAATTTATCCATTTGATGCATATTAGGTAATATCCATCTAATTTCTTTCTGATAATTCAGTCTATCTGATTTATGTGCTAGCTCATCATAGTTATTTGTTGGTTCAATGAAAAATTCTTCTGTGTCTGATAAATCATAATTAATTTTTACAGCTTTATGTTGTATTCCTCTTTTATCAAGTTCTTTTTCTATAGCAATTTGAAAATGTCCTAAACTCATCCCCATACTCCAAGGTTCTATTTTTTCATCATTTGTCAAATCAGCATTCAAGAATTCATCATACATTTTATTAGATAATTGAAATTGAAGAGTACTCTGTACTGTGCCATCCTTAAGCATTTTTCTTTCTATTTCCTCCGCATCTTCTTTATACATGCCATATAAACACAATACTGGAACTTCTTTACACGATTTACGCCTTAGCAACACATAATCTCCATCTAGTATCTTTTCTAAATCATCTCCTAATGTTTCATTCATTTTTCTAATAAGTGGATTGTCTTTTTTTAATCTAGCAAAAACACCTTCATATTTATCTCCTTGCTCATTGTTTCCGGTAGTTTCTCCTTCTACAATAAAATCTCCTACTGGACTAAAGCACACTTCTCCATCATACAATTTCTTTATCCATTTTTCCTCTCCTATTTTCATTCCTGCAAAAATAGTAATTCCTTCTTCTTCCCTTTGAGGCATAAGAGGATGTTTACAAAAATCCCACGATATTTCATAAGAATTCCAATCAATCTTGCATATTTCAATTGACGATTCAACCAGCATATCTATAGTTTCTTTATAGTCATTATCAAATATTATAGGCAAAGAAGCAATATCACCAACTAAAACATTCATAGATGGATTAATAATGTTCAATAATAAGACTGTTATCTTAGAATTTAAAAAAGCGATATAATAATAGTATTTATCACCTTCAGGAAAAACACCATTACTTGCCTGATCGAATATAAATCCATCCCCTGTATATCTAAAACTTAAATTACCTGTAGTTAATGATGACCATGTTATGGCAGGTCTAAAATAAAATTCTTCATTTTTAATCTGAGCAGTTGGATATTGTCTTAATCTCTCAGCATTATTCTTCCAATCTACAACCTCCCATAAATTTCCATACCATTTTCTATATTCTCCTCCCTTATTTAGTGGCACCCATCCATCATGATCCCTGCAAAAAAGCGGATCGCAAAATTCAATATACGATATTTCGTGCCAAAATCTATAAAATAATTCATTTCCACATGTACACATCCCTCTTTTAGGTGTAGCAATTTCATCTAATCTTTTAAATTTTTCAAAAATGCTACGAATAGTATCACTTATCCAATATGCCACAGGACCTCCTGGTATTTTTCCAAAATGATCTTGAATTGCTTCATATTGATTTTCGCCTTTAAGGAACATTTCTTCTTTTCCTTTTTGAGTAGTTGGTTCAAGCAATCGACAATATACACCTTTGTATCTGTTTTCTCCACGTTTTAACATCACAAAGCTTACGGTCTGTACAACCTCTCCCCCAATTTCCTCAAAAGCTCTAGCTCCTAAATGTGCCATATTTACAATCGTTTGTTGTTGCAATTTAACACGCAACTTTTCAAAACTAGATAAAAACATCCATGCATGCTGTGTAATCATCGCCTGATACCCATTTTTCTTAAGCATTTCACCACATCGTTCAATAAACACTGCGAATAAATCCGCCTTACTATCCGGATAGTTCTTCTTCACAAAATTGTTTACTTTTGCACTTAGATTACTTGTTCCTGCATATGGTGGATTAGTAGCAACTATCTCATACTTCTGTGCCATCACCTTGCCAATTCTAATCAATCGTTTCAGCTGCTCCGCTGTCTCATCTAATCCATATGTTTCAAAAGAAATTTGGCTTTCTGTATCTGTATTCTCCACAAATTTCTCTAACAACTCCCAATCATAATCTTCCACATTAAGCAAAGAGCCATATTCCTTTGCATCATTCAATATATTAAGAAGTCCTTCTATCTGCATTAAAGATGCATTTTTCTCTTCTTCTACCAATCCAACACCAAAATATTTAAGCTGACCTCGATTGATGCCATTACTCTCCTGCACAGCATATACATTTGGTTCTATACCTCTTGTCAGGATTCTTCTGTCATATTGTCTTGCTTTCATCAATACTGCAAAATAACTCAACTGAGCAGCTCTGTCGTCTATATCAAGCCCGTATATATTGTTTTGTATAATGCTCTGTGCAGCATCTCTCTGTGACCATCCTGCATTTTCATATATCTGCATAAATACATCAAACGCATACACCAGAATATGTCCTGAACCCATACAAGGATCAATAAGCTTTATATCTTCTGGCTTTAAAGTTGCATACTCTGCCTTTATCTTATTAAGTTCATGCTGCACAGACTCTTCCTGCTCTGCCTCATCCAGATAGTATTTCCATTTGCTCTTAAGTTCTTCATCCGGATGTCCTTCTAACCACATTCTGCCAAGGCTGTTTTCAACCATGTATCGTACAATCCAGTCCGGAGTAAAAAGCTGGGTAACTGCTGGTATTTCTTCTTTTGTGATTTTGGCTTTCTTGGCAAATGCTTTATTTTTAGGCTCTGTATTGTAATACTGATATAACCAGCCAATAATTTCTACCTGTCCTGCTGCCTTGCCATCCTCATCAACAGTTGTGATGTTAAAATCTTTTTCATCAATACCATCTACAAGCATACGAATTACATCAGCTTCATTCGTAAATGAGATGTTAAGAAGCATTTCTGTATAGTCTTCTGTCTCTTCAAAAAGTCCCGGTAACACTTCATGAAGCAGGTTGCACTGTTTGATAAAGAGCATTCTGAATAAATCATCAAGCCTGTTATTCATCTTGGCATCAATGATTTCTTCTCTTTCTTTATCTGTAAAATCCCAGTCAATTTCAGGCGCCATTGTTACCACATCTGGCTCATTCTTTCCTTCTTTTTCAGAAGAAAGCACACGAACTCTTACAGGATACATATAGTCATTGACTTCCATAAAACGAATAGCACAGATTCTGTTAAACCATGTATATGCCACTTCTTCCACTACCGCTTCAAAGCCTCTTGCATGAATCTGGTCTACCAGTTTTCTTCTCTGCTCACACTGTTTTTTGTTAAGCGTTACTTCTGTTCCTGCTGCAGTCTTGTATACCTCAAAATCAGCACCTTTTGTGATTGCTTCACTGCAATTATCCGGTGTAATTCCAAGCATACCAGCCTTATCTGTAACGGATGCTATCAGTTTATTTCTTGCATCTATTGCAAATTTCTTAATTGCATTTTTGTTCATGTGCTATATCCTCCAATCAAGCTTATCAGCTCAATGTAATTATTGTGTCTTCTTCCAGTTCATTCATCAATTTCTGCTTCATCTCGGCAAGGAACTTATCAATATCCTGCTCTGTCTCTATCGAATATGTTCTAGCCCCTGCCACATTGCTGATAGAAACATTCTTACGTCTCTTTGTCTTTACTTTAGTCGGTACTGGTGCAGGAGCAATCGGCTCTTTACTGGATACTACCGGTGCAACAGGTGGTTCCGGTGCAGGCTGATGTGCCCTCTCATATTCATCTATCTCATCCAGACACTTGATTTTTAAAGTGTCACTTTCCAGCTTGATATTCTTAATTGCAGCAATATCACTGGATGTTCTGAGTTTCTCCCAGATCTCATCAAATCTCTGATTGATACGAGGACGGAGTACTTCTGCAAAAGACTTAGTATCCAATACCTCCTTCACTTTAAGGAAGTCGTCATGTACTAACGGATCTATGATGGCTGCTTCCTTTTCAAGTAATCCCATATGAAGTTCTTCAAATCTCTTATTTAATTCCGGTAATCTCTGAATCTTACCGAAAGGCTTGCTGTCCTTTACAATAGTTTCTATTTCTTCAACTACTTTTAACAGCTCCTGATCACTTACATAAGTCTTACTGTTTCCAAAATATGCAAGGTTCTTTACTGCCTCTTCAAAAATCTTTTTCTGATCTCCCTTAAAGAAATCAAATACAGGTGCAGTATCTTCTGCATCATCAAGCAGGTCATCTCTCTTCTTATCTACTGTCTTGAAGAACTCTGTAGGCTCATTGATATCAAGGATTTCTGCAAGTCTCTTTCTTGCCTCTTCCATCAGTCGCTTGCAAGGATATTTCGGATTGATTCTGTACTCTACAAGGATGTCATCGTATACTTCAACCTTATCCTTTGCCCTGCTCTTGAAGCTGCTCATGATTTTGTCATCATCATCACTGGATACAGTAAATCCGAAGTAATCCTTCATAACCTCTTTTGCAGTGCGAATCTGTCCATCCGTTGCTCTTTCTCTGATGTCTATCAAAAGTTTCTCTACATATTCACGCTTTGTAATATATCTGACCAGTTCATCAGCATTCGTTGAAAGCAATGACAGACTCTGACTGTTAAGAGTAAGCGATACTCTTCCCAGCTTGAACAGCATTGCAACAAGCCACTGCACATCCTTTGGATCAAATCCATAAGGTGCTGCACCAAACTTATCCTGTAATGACTTGAGGGATGTCTTCATATGTCTGGCATTGTTTAATCCAATTACCTGTACCACTTCCTCTAACGCAAGCTTATTTGGTGTAGTATCACTTGTACCAAGGAAGCTCATCTGACCATCGCTATGTTTAAAGATAGCGCTGATATCTGAAAGCTCCGGTGCTGTCTCCATATAGGTAAGCTTATTGTATTTCATTGCTACGAGCTTACCGAGTGCTTCATTGATTCTTGTTGCCGGCTCCTTAGCTGAAATGGTTGCCTTATCGCCATTTACATAAATATCAGCATTCTTTAATGCGTCCTCAATAAAGATTCGGATTCTGTCCTTCTTCTCAATACGCTCATCCTCTTTTGCCCTGCGGATACTGTCAAAGCTGCCTCTGGCTCCGGAAGCATTTTTATTAAGGAATTTATATATCTTGATGGATTCTGTAATCTCATCAAGGAATGTACTGTCATTTGGCAGCTTCACAATCACACTGCTTTCCTGTGCTGAAAGCAGACGAAGTGCAGAGTCTGCATAATCTCCGCCATAAGGTGTAATAACTGTCACTCCGATATCGTTAGACTGATTGCCTTTGAAGAATCGATCATCCACCTTCTGGTTGAATGGGAATAAGTAACGACTGCTGTAACGATATTTTTTCTCTGTATAGATTTCCTCGAAGATAACTATAGAAGCCTCTCCGATGATTTCTCCCATCTCTACTGACTCATTGTTGATGGCATTATTGATTTCCTGCTCCTCATTTGTCAGGAAGATGTATATTTCACCATTCTTCTGTACAAGTGTCTCTTTAATCAGCTTCTTTAATGATTCTTCAATCTTAGAACGGACTTCAATCCTGTCATCATCAATATTGGAAATCATAAGCGTAGTCAGGTTGTCCACATTTGCCTTAATTTCCTTGACATATTTAATCATAAAGAGAACTTTCAAAAGCTCTACATCGAACTCATCCAGCTTACTGTTATTCTCTGCATCTGAGATAACCTGACTGTGCTGGTGGTCAATAAACTTATGTAATGGATCATAGAAGAAGCTAAACGGAACCAACACACCATCTTCTTTATCCATCACTCTGATTGCTGACTCCTGAAACAGTGCAAGCATAGAACGTGACTGATCAGACAGATGTTTTCCACTTGCGCCATGTGTTCTGACCGCAGTAAGTACCTGTCCTAAAAGATTGAACTGATATGGTATAAACGGATAGCAGTCTGCGAAATCCGCCTTATCTGCATACAGCTTCTTATCTGCTGTATCTGCTGTAAATGTAATAAGATTCTTGATAATTGATTCTTTCTGCTCATAGAGAAGTCTAAGCGTCTGTGTTGCTGTCTCATTCTTTGCAAGCACACGCTTACGGATTACTTCGTCAACATTGGATGCTGAAAGAGAAAGTCTCGTATCAAAACGTCCCTGAATCTTAGAGAAGTCATTTCCCTTTGTCTTTGTAATAGAGTCAATATCCTCCTGGCTCGTTACGATAACCCATGCCTTACCTTTGCAGGCTGTTCCAAGGTCTTCCACGATTGTCTGGAGGTTGAGCATAAGCTGTGTGTCATCTGCAATATACTGACCGATTTCATCCACTAAGAAGATAACATGATGATTCGGACCTTTCTTCGCACAATATTCCTGCACAAGTGATACAAACTTCTCGATACTGAGGTCATAGCTGCCCTTTGCATCCTTGCACCAGTTGCGTGCTGCTTCCTCACTCATGAAATCCATCTCAACTAATGTCTTTACTACTTTATCCTGAATAACTGCAAATGCCTGTCTCTTTTTCTCCCAAGGTGCTCCTGCATTCGCTTCGAACTTCGCTTTGAACTCTTCAAATCTGCCCTCGTTATCCAACTGGCGCTCAAATTCTGCGAGATAAGGTATTGAACCACAATATCCCTGCATCTCATTGAACACCTTCATAAACACTTCAACGATAGCCTCCTTACCGGAGCCTACCTTCGCTGAGCCTTTTGAATCAATATTAAAAAGCATGACATCTGACTCAATTGTTCCAGCCTTTGTCATCTCTGCAATAAGCATCGGATCTTCTATCTTCTTACCATCCGTAAAATACTCAATGGCTCTTTTACCTTCTACTGTGCTGTTTTTTAATAAATATGACAGTATTTTTAAGAAGTGAGATTTACCACTTCCAAAGAATCCGGAAATCCAGACACCCATCTTATCTGTATATCCATCTATACCCTTTTCATAATTGTTGAAGAAATCCCTGAAATGCTTCAGAAGTTCCTTAGTCACCACATATTCATCTAATTCCTGATATACATTTTCTTCATCTGACTGACCTACTTTAATAACGCCCTTGATGTCACGGTCAATCTGCTTTTCAAACATATTTTTAATCTGCATTGTATTTCCTCCTCTACACCAGACGGAATGCCCTGTAATAGTTGTGTGAATCCATCGTTCCAAATAATTTCAAATCCTGTCCGCTATACTCTCCCGGATAGAAGAGCACTACCGGCACACTGTCAAGTACCTGATGCAGGTTATTTAAGATGTTGTGGCTTGCTATTATCGGATGGCATTTGCCTACTCCGGTAAGAAATACCACACTGTCTGTCAATTCTTCCTGCAATATTCTTGATATGATTAGATTCAGCTCATTTGTCTCATCCAGTCCCAAAGTCTCTACAAGGCTGTCTGCCATTTCAAAAAATCCATTCTCTTTTTCCAAATCAAAGAATGCTTCCAGATAACCTTCCTCCTGCAATATCTCAACCATCAGGTGAAACAGGTCAAACTCAACTATTCTGAAATCTTTGTTTCCGTTATTTATTCTATCCTTAAGGTATGCTATATGATTTCTCACATACAGCTCTTCCCTTGGATCATAATCGAATATATAATATCCGACTTCATTTCCAAGTCCTTTATTCTCTCTAAACGACTTCTCTGATATTTTGTCTTCTATCTGATTCAGTCTATCATCCAAACTTAACTTTGCCATGCTCAGACTCCTTTAACTGCATTGATATATGAATCCATCCCATTACTGTGAAGTAGTTCCTCTATACGATAATTAACAAGAGCGTGTCTGATTACCCTTGTCTTTGTAGACTCAATCAATCCCGCATCTGCAAGGTTTTTCATATAACAGCTCTTGAGTTTCTTAATTCCTGATTCTGACCAGCCTGCTACTTCCTCACTTTGAGCTGCCTTATCGTCAAAGAATCCATTTATATCTCTATCTTCTATCGTCTTTTCTCCAAGTATTACCTTGCCACGATACACCTCATATACAAATTCAAAAAAGAGCTTATCGGTATTCATAATTGCAATCAGTGTCAGCAGCTTTGCATTCTCATTATCCACTTTAACCAAAAGCTCTACTGCTCCATCAGGCAATGACGAAAGCCGATGATAGACATAATTGAATGTTCTCCGTAATCTGGTCTCATTTCTAAGCCGATAAAGATTCTCACCGATTACCTTATCCTTTATTTCATCCTTCGGCATTCCTGCTGCCATAAGTTCTGCTGTCTGTTTCGTCTCTACAAAAGCAAATACCTGAGACACCATGCCTGCACTATAGTTCATTGTTTCCACCATCCTTATTCTTCTCATAGTGGATAATGTCACCGAAGTCACAGTCTAACTCATCACAGATTTTCTCCAAAATATTCATAGAGACTTTCTCTCCTTTTGTCATCTTGGCAATCGTGCTGCTACTTATTCCGAGATCATTAATCAAGTCCACTTTCTTCATATTTTTGTCAATTAATAGCTTCCACAATCCGTTATACGATACTGACATATACACTACCTCTTCGTTTTCTTAATCACCATCTACACCGCTTTTATCTAGATGAATTTCTATTGGTGCGTTTAGCATTAATTTTACCATAAATATATTATTCCATCAACATTTTTATAAATAATAACTTTGAAAAGTCGAATTTTCATTTTGAAATAATAAGTTTTTTCGTTCGATATCAAGATAATATATTTTTGATTTTAAAAATCTGCTGAATTATAAAACTATATATAACAACTAATTCTATGTTATTATTTCAGATCGAGTAGGAGGCGGTGATTAACCGCCGTCCTCTCACACCACCGTGCGTACCGTTCGGTACACGGCGGTTTCAATAGTTGACGTGCATGGACTGGTACGCTGTCGCTAAATCATAGTAGCCCCAGCTTATCAGTCTTTCTTTATTCAACGCCCAGTTTACCGCTTTGTTCCCGGCATTAAACCAGTATCCTTTGCGGTCATTGGCGATTGTTGCCGCATAATGACTGGCTACTCCCAGTCCGATTAGTTTTCTCATTCTCGTTCTGGGTAGTTTCCACTGCTTCCAGATACACATCCGTATCCTTCGGTACAGCCATCCATTCAGGTCTTCGATGTTTCTTTTCATGTCTGCTATACTATAGTAGTTCAGCCATCCACTCATATAGATTTCTACTCGCTTCATGGCTTTCACTATACTTCTGCATCTGCTCCGGGAAGTGAGCCTGCGCAGGTTTTCCTTGGCTTTCTTCCATGACTTTTCATGCACACGGATATAGATTCCCTTTCCGTTCTTCCCATAACAAAAACCAAGGTATTTAAAATTTCGTATTGCAAACACACTGACCGTACGGCTTTTCTCCCGATTCACCTTCAGTTTCAGCGTCCCTTCCAGATATTTCGTACTGCTCTCCAACAACCTCTCAGATGCCCGTTCACTCTTCGCTAACAGTACGATATCATCTGCATAGCGGATGCACGGTACCCCTCTTTTGTTGAATTCCTGGTCAAACTCATTAAGATAGACATTGGCTAACAGCGGGGAGAGATTTCCTCCCTGCGGCGAACCTTCTTCCGTCTTGACCACTACACCGTTTTCCATCACTCCGCTTTTCAGATACCTCTTTATCATCTGAATCACTCTTTCATCCTTTACATCTCTGCGCAGGATATTTACAAGGAATTCATGGTTCAGCGTATCGAAATACTTGGACAGGTCAAGGACGACCGCCCTTGTATATCCCTGTTCTGCATACTCCTTTATCCTCTGAACTGCATCTTTTGCACTCCGTCCCGGTCGGTATCCGAAACTTCCTTCTGAGAACTTCGGCTCATAAATCGGTATCAGCTGTTGTGATATCGCCTGCTGGATAATGCGGTCTGTGACGGTGGGAATACCAAGCTTTCGTACTCCGCCGTCCGGCTTCGGGATTTCCACCCTTCTGACCGGGGACGGGGTATAGTGCCCTTTCCGTATCCTCTCTGTCAGTTCATGGCTATGTTCCTTCAACCACGGAAACGCCTCTTCGATAGTCATTCCGTCTACTCCCGGCGCTCCCTTGTTTGCCTTCACTCTTTTGTAAGCTCTGTTCAGATTGTCCTTACTCAGTATCTTACCTAAAATGTCCGGCTCTGCACTGTCTCTTTCTTTCCATATCCGGTTGAATGAGCGATGCGCTCTTACATACCCTTTACGTTCCGCGCTGTCTCTCTGCAAGCAGCTTTCCTTGTTTTCTGCATCCATCTGCCCATTCCTCCTTTCCGGGTCATACTTAAGACTCCTATTGATTCGGTCCTTCACCTCGAACGGATCTTGTTCCGTTTGGCTACTATGACCTCTGCTGACTTCTGTGCGTTCAGCATTGCTTTATGCAATGGTTGCCTCTTTCAAGGCGTACCGCACAGACCTCCCTAGGTACCACACGTTTCTTCCTCTCCATCCATCTGCCTCATTTATCATGCATGATTCCGTGTAGTTATTGGGCTTCGATTTGGCGTGCAACCTTACCCTCATGCATAACCTCATATAAGATTTCTGTCCGTCAGACCAGAGATTTGCCCATGAGTTAGTATTTTCCTCACATCCAGCTTCCTTCAGATTCCACCTCACGATGGACACCCTTGCCTTCGGCTATATCCTTCCCACTACCGGGCGGATTCGGGACTTTAACCCGTTAGAAACGTGCGCCGCTAGGCGCACACACGTAAAAACCGGAGCAGTCTTTTCGACCACTCCGGCTTTCCTATCACTCTCTTATATTCTATTCTGCGTAATCTTATTTAAGCCTCTGCTACGGCGTTTTTCATGCTCTTCACATATTCTCCGATGTAAGGAGCTGCGTCTTTGCCATACTTTGCAATGATCTTCACGATGGCGCTTCCGACAATGGCTCCGTCGGATATGGATGCCATGGCTTTGGCCTGCTCGGGAGTACTGATGCCGAAACCGATAGCACAGGGAACGTCGGTCACGGTGCGGATGCTTTCCACGATAGCGGGCAGATCGGTCTTGATCTCACTGCGCACGCCGGTGACACCCATGGAGCTTACCACATAGATAAAGCCTTCTGTCTCAGATGCGATCCGGCGGATACGGCTCTCGGAAGTGGGTGCGATCATGGAGATCACCTTCACGCCATGAGCTTTGGCGGGAGCCTCCACCTCCGTCTTCTCTTCATAAGGCACATCGGGAATAATGATGGCACTGATACCCAGTTCCTCACACTTGGTAAAAAATTTCTCATATCCGTAATGGAATACCGGATTCACATACGTCATAAATGCCAACGGAATCTGTGACTGCTCCCGTACTCTCTTCACAATTTCGAACACACCGTCCGTGGTCATGCCGTTGCTAAGAGAGCGGATATTTGCCTCCTGGATCACTACGCCTTCCGCCGTGGGATCGGAAAAGGGGATACCGATCTCTATGAGATCCGCCCCTGCCTTTTCCATCTCTAAAATGAATTTTACGGTGCTATCCGCATCCGGGTCTCCTGCGGTAAGGAAAGCTATGAATGCTTTTTTATTGGGAGTATCAAATACTTTATCCAAATAATTATTCATTGTTGTTATCTCCATCTTCTTATTTTGTAATTTCTGTTTTGATTTTTACTTTCTTCTGTCTGTTACTCCTATGATGGCTTTACCGTCAAAACGATCAGTCATGAATATCCACGCCACGGTATCTTGCGATGGCTGCCACATCCTTGTCACCTCTTCCTGACAGACATACGATAATGCTCTGATCCGGGCTGTAATTCTTTGCGATCTTACGCACCTGTGCTACCGCATGGGCACTCTCGATAGCGCAGATGATTCCCTCGGTTCTTGCCAGATATTCAAAAGCATCCACTGCTTCATCATCCGTGATTGGCACATACTGTGCTCTGCCGATGTCATGCAGATAAGCATGCTCCGGTCCGATGCCGGGATAATCCAATCCTGCAGAAATGGAATATACGGGAGCGATCTGTCCGTACTCATCCTGGCAGAAATAGGATTTCATGCCGTGGAAGATTCCTAAGGATCCCGTCGCAATCGTAGCTGCGGTCAGTGCCGTATCCACACCTTTGCCTGCTGCCTCACAGCCGATGAGTTCTACATTCTGATCCTCAATAAAGTTGTAAAATGCACCCATGGCATTGCTACCGCCGCCCACACAGGCTACCACGGCTGTCGGAAGCTTTCCTTCTGCCTTTAGGATCTGCTCTTTTGCTTCCTGACTGATGACACTCTGAAAATCTCTTACGATCATGGGGAAAGGATGCGGTCCCATAACGGATCCCAGTACATAATGAGTGTCTGCTACACGGTTGGACCATTCTCTCATGGTCTCATTGACAGCATCCTTTAAGGTCATGGTACCGGAAGTTACGGGATGTACCTTGGCTCCGAGGAGTTCCATACGATAGACATTCAGCGCCTGTCTGTCGGTATCTTCTTTTCCCATGAAGATTTCGCATTCCATACCCAGGAAGGCTGCTGCCGTTGCGGTAGCCACACCGTGCTGTCCGGCACCTGTCTCTGCGATCAGGCGGGTCTTCCCCATCTTCTTTGCCAGCAGTGCCTGTCCCAGGGCATTATTGATCTTATGGGAACCGGTATGGTTCAGATCCTCTCTCTTGAGATAGATCTTCGCGCCGCCCAGATCCTTCGTCATTTTCCCTGCATAGTACAGCAGAGAGGGGCGCCCCGCGTATTCATTCAACAGCTTGTTCAGCTCCGCATTGAATTCCGGATCCTTCTTATAATGCTCATAGCACTCCTCCAGATGGATCAGTTCATTCATCAATGTCTCGGAGATATATTGTCCTCCGTGGATTCCGTAACGTCCTTTGCTCATGTATTCGTCCTCTTTTCTTTCTTCCTGATTTTCAATTATTCTTTTCCACTGTATTTTCAATCTCTATTGTTCCGATACCGCTCTACCAGTTCCATGATCCGGCGCATCTTCTCCGGATCTTTTTTCCGGTTACTCTCGATGCCGGAGCTGATATCCAACGCATAGGGTCTCACCACTTCCATGGCTTCCGTCAGATTCTCCGACTGCAATCCGCCCGCCAGGAAAAATTCCCTGTCGATCCCACCAAGAACACTCCAGTCAAACGCCTCTCCCGCTCCCATTCCGTTGTCGAATAACAGATAGTCTGCACTGCTGTCCAGCCAGGCTTCCACATCATACCGGTCTCTTACTTTGACCGCCTTGATCACCGGCTTGTGGCACACCGCCTGCAGATACTGGATATCCTCCTCCGTCTCATCTCCGTGGAGCTGTGCCACGTCCAGAATGCCTTCCTCCAGCAATTCTATGATGGTCTTCGGATCCTCATTCACGAATACCCCAACTGTCCGGATTCCAGGTGAAAGCTTCTTACGGTATTCCGCTGCCTGCTCCTTTGTGACCACCCTGTGGCTCTTCGGGTAAAATACAAATCCCACGTAATCCGGCTGCACCTCATTGGCATAATCAATGTCCTCCGGACGATAGAGACCACACATTTTTACTTTCATAATAATTTACGACCTTTCTATAACCTGTCCGCGAAGCTCCTGCAATACCGCTTTCTTATCTGCACTACGCATCAATGTCTCTCCGATGAGTACGGCATTGGTACCGTTCTGCTCCAACCGCTCGATATCCTGTCTGGTCTTCATACCACTTTCGGATACGAAGAGAATATTCTCCGGCACCAGTTCCCGCAGCCGCACGGAATTATGGATATCCACCGTAAAATCTTTCAGATTCCGGTTATTGACACCGACGATCCTCGCACCTGCTGCAAGCGCCATCTCCACTTCCTTCTCGTCATGGGCTTCCACCAGTGCCGACAGGCCAAGTTCTCTGGCAATCCCCGCGTATTCCGACAGCTGCATGGGAGAGAGAATCGCGCAAATCAGGAGCACTGCATCCGCTCCGATATTTTTTGCCTCATAGATCATGTATTCATCTACCGTAAAATCTTTCCGAAGCAGTGGAATCTTCACTGCCTGACGGATCTCGGTCAGATATTCATTCTTCCCTTGAAAGCACGCCGGTTCCGTCAGCACCGAGATTGCATCTGCTCCTGCCGCTTCGTATTCCTTTGCGATCTGCACATAAGGAAATTCCGGTGCGATCAGTCCCTTGGAGGGTGACGCCTTTTTCACCTCGCAGATAAAGCTCATTCTCTTCTTTGCCAGTGCCTGTTCAAAAGGAAAACCCGTATTACTGTCTAACTCTCTTGCTCTGGCGATCTGTTCTGCAAGGGGCAGTGCTTCTTTGGCTGCTGCCACCCGCTCCTTTGCAGAGGCTGCTATCGTATCCAGTATCATCCATTCATCCTGCCTTTCCGTTGTTTCATAATCTAAATCCAGAATCCTTGCGCCGCAGGTCAAAAGTACTCGTAACACTTTATCATGCATTGCTCAGCTTGATAAAGCGCTCGAGCTGTGCCTTTGCAAGGCCTGTGTCGATGACCTTCTCTGCCAGCTTCACACCGTCAGCCATGCTGTCTGCCTTGCCGGCCACATAGAGGGCTGCTGCCGCATTCAAAAGTACCGCGTTACGCTTGGGTCCTTTTTCCCCATTTAAGATAGCTCTGGTGATCTCTGCGTTCTCCTGGGGAGTGCCGCCTACCAGGTCCTCCTTCGTGCATCTTACCAGTCCAAAATCTTCCGGTGTGATCACATAATTTTTGAAGGTGCCGTTGTCGATCTCACTGACTGCGGTAGGCGCACTGGCGGAGATCTCGTCCAGTCTGTCCTGTCCATAGACTACCATGCCACGTTTTACACCCAGATTGGACAATACCTTTGCCATAGAGGGCAGCAGGCTTTCATCGTACGCACCCATGATCTGATATACCGGTCCTGCGGGGTTTGCCAGAGGTCCTAAAATATTGAAAATTGTACGGATGCCAAGTTCCTTGCGGATGGGGCCCACATATTTCATGGCAGTGTGATATTTCTGTGCAAAGAGGAAGCAGATGCCGATCTCTTCTAACAGCTTCCTGCTCTGCTCCGGCTCTATGGTGATATTCACCCCCAGCGCTTCCAGACAGTCTGCCGCACCGGATTTGGAGCTGGCTGCACGGTTGCCGTGCTTGGCTACCGGTACACCCGCTGCTGAGATCACGATGGATGCCGTGGTGGAGATATTGAAGGAATTGGAGCCGTCACCGCCGGTTCCCACGATTTCCAGCGCTTCTACATCTGCGCCCAGCTTTCTGCCGAATTTCCGCATCTCTTCTGCGGAGCCGGTGATCTCTTCAATGGTCTCACCCTTCTGGCTTAACGCCGTTAAGTAAGCGCCTTTTAAAATATCGCTGGCTTCCCCGCTCATGATCTCATCCATAACGGTTTTTGCCATATCGTATCCGATGTTCTCATTTTTTACCAGCTTAGCTACTGCTTCCTTGATCATATTTCTGCCTTCTCCCTTCCGTGTCTGTAAAAAATTAACGATGATCTGTCGTCCGTCCGGTGTCAGTACGGATTCCGGATGGAATTGTACTCCGTAGATCTGTTTTTCCGTCTGTTCTACTGCCATGACTTCGCCATCTTCGGTAACTGCGGTAACTTTCAATTCTGCGGGAATCGTCTGCGGATCCGCTACCAGTGAATGGTATCTTGCCACAGTGATAACCTTTTTCATTCCCCGGAACAACACGCTGTCTGTATCCAAGGTTGCCAATGACTGTTTCCCATGCATTAGGTGGGATGCGTAGGTAACGGTAGCCCCCGCCACTTCGCAGATTGCCTGATGTCCGAGACAGATTCCCAAAATAGGGATCCTGCCCCCAAGTTCCCGGATCACATTTTCACAGACACCTGCTTTGTCCGGTCTGCCGGGTCCCGGCGATAATATGATGTGGGAGGGATTCATGGCACGGATCTCATCCACGCTGCATTCATCATTGCGGATCACCCGGATATCCGGGTTCACACTTCCCACCAGCTGGTATACGTTGTAGGAAAAGCTGTCGTAATTATCGATCAGTAATATCATGCTTCCATTCCCTCCTGCGCTTTCTGTAGTGCCTGTCTTACAGCTGCTGCCTTCTGAATGCATTCCCTGTATTCCTTCTCCGGTACACTGTCCGCCACAATACCGGCACCGGATCTTACGAATACTTTTCCGTTCTTGGAAAAAGCAAGTCTTATAGCGATACAGGTATCCAGGTTTCCGGTAAAGGAGATATAGCCAATGGCTCCTCCATAGATGCCTCTCTTATTGTCTTCCAGTTCGTTGATGATCTCACAGGCCCGAAGCTTCGGTGCTCCCGACAGGGTTCCTGCGGGAAGGATGGCATCCACCGCATCCAGTGCGTCCGCATCTTCCCTGATCACGCCCCTCACTGTAGAACCGATGTGCATCACGTGAGAGTAACGCTCGATGGACATATACTTTTCCACTTCCACGGTGCCGATCCGGCTGATCTTGCCGATATCGTTTCGTCCCAGATCCACTAACATATTGTGTTCGGAGCGTTCCTTCTCATCTGCTAAAAGCTCTGCCTCCAGCGCCTTGTCCGCTTCCTCGGTAGCTCCTCTGGGTCTCGTTCCGGCTAAAGGGAAGGTATGTAATACGCCGTCCTCTAACTTTACTAATGTCTCCGGGCTGGCTCCCACGATCTCACCATCACTTCCAGAGAAATAGAACATGTACGGAGAAGGATTTGTTGTGCGGAGTACCCGGTAAGCATCTAAGAGGCTTCCTTCCATCTCCGCCTCCAGGCGATTGGATAATACCACCTGGAAGATATCTCCCTCTCTGATGTAATGCTTGGCTTTCTCCACCATGTTGCAATAGGCTGCTTCGTTGAACAGTGGTTGAAAATCCGTCCGGAGCTTACAGGGAATATGCTCTGCCTTTTCTCCATTCAGCAAGAGTTCCTTCATGTTGTTCAGTTCCCGCTCCGCTCTATGATAATTGATCTCCAGATCATCGGTCTTGATATTCAGGATCAGGATCAGCTTCTGTCTGTAATTGTCAAAAGCGATGACTTTGTGGAACAGCATCAGGTTCACATCCTGGAAGCCTTCCTCGTCCTTCGCATCCAGCCGTAGGGTCGGTTCGCTGTATTTGATATAGTCATAGGAAAAATATCCTACCAGACCTCCGGTAAAGGAAGGCAGCCCCGGAAGCTTGGGACTTTTATTCTCTTCCATGACGTTGCGGATGATCCCTCTGACATCTCCGGAATCTGTCCGGCTGGTCAGTTCCGATTTTATTGTGGTCTTACCGTTATAGCAGGTGATCTCCAACAGAGGATCGTAGCCTAAGAAGGAATATCGTCCCCATCGTTTATCCGCCTCCGCACTTTCCAGCAGATAGACATGCCCGCTGACTTTTTTTAAGATGCGTAGCACTTCGATGGGTGTGGTCATATCTGCATACAGCTCTGTGCTGATGGGAATTACGCCGTAGCTGCCTTCCGCTGCGATGATTTTACATTCTTCCAATGTGGGGGTGATCTTCATTCCGGTACTCCTCCTTAAAATTATTTCTTTCCACACCTTTTCAGCGCCTCCATTCGTAAAATCGCCTCTTTGAGGCTTCCTTTTACTCATTGAGGCTATCTCGCCATAGGCTCTGAAAAGGTTACAAAAAAACCGCCCATGACAGAATCTGCTTCTGTCAAGGACGGGTCATATACATTTCCCGCGGTGCCACCTTGCTTCACAATTGCTTATGCTCTTACAGGATACCAACATATCCCCGGCAACTGACGTATGCCCTCACGTCGCAGAATACTTGAGATCTTAAAATTCTGTGTGTCCTCTTTGACTGCGCCCTCCGTGGTCCATTTAACAACCTGCGTTCCAACCTTTCTCAGCATCCGGTCTCTCTGTAAGTGCACGAACTGTTTTTATCTCCACATCAATGGTTTCTTACCGCTGTATTTAATTTTTATTTATATTACTGCTTTAGTGTGGTAACGTCAAGTAGTGATTTTAATCTTTTTTCAAAAAAATCTTTGCGTATTTTATTTTTCTATCTTCCTACTTTGAGGAAAAGCTCACGAATTCCTTCATAGTAACCAATGGTCACCGTGGTACTGTCTTCCTCCTCCCCCGGGAAAGTATACTTGGCAAAATACGGTGTCGTCTCCAACAGCGGATTTTGATCCTCATATTTTTCAAGACCGGTTAGTTCCAGATATTCCGCATACCGGCCAATCATGGCATCCGTATTGATGTCTTCCCATTGCAGTCCGGTCCGGACATAGAATTCATAAATTTTGCCGGTATCCGCATCCAGATAAATATCCAGAAAACGGTTACTCTTATCCGCATTCCTTACGTCCGTAGACAGGCTGATTTTCCATACAGAGAGATTATTTCTCGGCTCCAAAACATCGATAGCAGAGCAGATCACCGCTTCGTAAGAGTCTTCCGAAACTTCCTTTACTTCGTCGGGAAGAATTCCCTGCTCCTTCAGGATCTGAATCTCTCTGTTACATGCCTCATATACCGCTTCCTCCTGAATCTGTCCCTCTCCCGGTTGCTGGCGATTCTCTACAAACGCATAGGTACCCGTCATTTCTCCGTAGTTTCCTGCCTCACTGTCCACTCTGGTCAAAAAACGCAGTTCACTCTCCGGCAGGGTCTGACTGCTCAGACATCTCCCCAAAAGATATAGTTTCTGATTGCTGCTCATGCGGTAACGGTATCCTTCCGCACCTTCCACCGCCTCTGTGGTAATACTGTTTAAGAGTCTCTCATCACTTTTGGCCGCGATCCATTCCGGTCCCCACAGAGCCGCAAGAATGACCACAACTGATACCGCAAAGCCCAAAGAACAGCTCTTCCATCTATTCATCCGACTTCACCCCCTCATCCGGAATCAGAAAGCTCATGCAGCTTCCAAAACCCTGTGTACTCTCGATCTTCAGGCTGCTGTGATGCAGTTCCAGAATAGCGGTGCACAGTGCAAGCCCCAGTCCCGCTCCGTTATGAGCCCTGGATCTGGATTTATCCACCATATAAAAAGCTTCCGTGATCTTATGAAGTTCTTCCTCGGGGATGCCAATTCCTTCATCCCGTACCTGAAAATAATAACCGTTCTCCATGTGCCTTCCTGTGATCTCCACGGTCTGCCCCTCCTCGGAGGCTTTGATGGCATTATCGGTCAGATTGATCAAAACAGTCTTCAACAGGTTCTCCTCGGCATAGAGTTCTCCCTTTTCCCAGCAGATGTCAACCTTCACCCTGCTGTCTTCTGGGTTCTTGGTCTCATCATAGATTTCCTGCAGATACGAGAAAATGCCGGAGACATTTGTGGTCTTACGATCGATCTCCTTACGTCTGGTCACAATGATGTCCAGCAGTCTGAGTGCCATAGTCTCCAGGCGTTTTCCCTCTGTATAAATATAATTGGCACACAAAAAATGCCTCTCATCATCCAATTTCCGGGAACGCAGCATATCCGCATAACCGATAATGGCAGTCAATGGTGTCTTCAGTTCATGGGAAAATGCGGCAATAAAATCTTCTCTGGCTCTGACTTCATTTTCCAAATTCTGAATATTCTGCTCCAGTGCTTCTGCCATATGGTTGAAATCCGCAGTCAGCTGTCCCATTTCATCATTACTGATCTGCTCCGCGCGATAGCTGTATTCTCCCTCCGCCATTTTGCCGGTAGCCTGCGTCAGAAGCCGGATCGGTCGGGTCAGCCAGCAGGCGATCAGCGTCATCACAGCGCCACTGCACAACAGTACGATCACCGTCACCTGACGATACATCCGAAATCCTTCCGTCCTCTCCGTATATACCGCAGTTACATTTTTCATGGTCTCTAACGTCAGCAGACGGTCGGACACATTGATTCTTGTCTGTGTCTGGATATAATAGGAATCCCCCGACTGCACTACCCGGTACACTCTCGTATTTTCTCCGCATTCTTCCCACAGAGAAGTATCCCCGGTAAACCCTTCGCTGACATACAGCACCTTACCGTTCTCATCGCTGATCCGCAGCAATCTGTTGCCGTGCTGTCCACTGTTCTCCAGGTATACTCCGATCTGTTCCACCGTTCCGTCCGGAAGTACATCATATTTGGACGGAATATTTAAAGCTGCCGTCTCAAAAGCGAACCTCAAAATACTACTTTCATCCAGTGCCTGTCTGGTCTCACGCTCCATGGAGGTCTGAAACACATAATTTACAAAAAAATAACCGCTTGCTCCGCATGCCGCTGCCATGATCAGCATGGTGCACAGCAGAATTTTCCAGGAAAATTTCATTCTTTTCTCCTCTTGTCCACTTTCCTACAAGAATTCCTCGTTCTCAGGCAATCTCCAGCCGGTATCCTACCTTATATACCGCTACCAGCTGATTCTCCCATCCCATTTTTTTGCGCAGGCGCTGCACATGCAGCTCCAGAGTCCTGCTGTCCCCGTCATATTCTTCTCCCCATACCTTTTCGTACAGGCTTTCCTTGAATAAGGCAATATTTTTATTCTGAATAAATAACACCAGAAGTCCGTATTCCTTGTTGGTAAGTACCACAGGTACGCCCGCTTTCGTCACCATTCTGGCTTCCATATCCACCACTACATCTCCTGCGGACAGCTGCGCTCCCCGTTTGTGGAATCTGCGCAGTACCACTTCTACCCTTGCCAGCAGTTCCACCACATCAAAGGGCTTCACCAGATAATCCTCCGCCCCCAGACGCAAGCCTTTTACCCGGTCCTTTACATCTCCCTTGGCGGTAATGAAGATCACCGGGATCTTTAAAGGTCTGATATATTCCATAATATCAAAACCGTCCACTCCCGGAAGCATAATATCCAGTAAGATCAGATCAAAGGTTTCCTTCTCGATCAGTTCAATGGCTTTCATGCCATCCTGTACACTTTTGCAAAAATATCCTGCTGCCGACAGATTCAGGTCGATCAGGTCACAGATTGGCTTTTCATCATCCACGATCAATATTTTTATCATTATGTCTGCCACCCCCAATAGGCACGGATCTTCGTCACCAGTGCCTCCAGAGTATCCTCCTCCGTACATTCATAATTTTCTGTAAAATCAGTATCCTTCTCAAATCCGGCCGTCCGTTGGTAATAAATGGTGCACACGGTGTCCACCAGCAATTCCCCGTTTTCTCCTTCATAGCTGTATTTTGCAAACACCACCAGATCCTTCAGGCCGTCACCGTCCAGGTCCTTTCCCTGGATTCCCTTCAGCGCATAGAGATTGTCGTAATCCTCCATGGGTTGAAAACTCCACACAATATTTCCCTGTTCATCGATCAGATAGATCATGAACATGTCATATTCCGCCATCCGGTAGGTGCCCGGAACCACCTTTAATTTTCCCAGCTTTTCAAAATTACGGGTATAAGACTGTTCCTCGATGACATTGAAATTGTGGTTCAGAAGATCTGCCAGTGTCTCCGCCGTATAGAGGAATTCCGTAGAACGCCCGTCTCTTACAAAATTTAAAATACAGGCAGGGTTCTTGTTCATATCAAAGCGGTTGATCTTGTCTGAGATCCGATAATCACGGTAAAAGTTTCCATCGTCCTGGAACAGAACATCTCCTACTTTGTAGGATTCTTCCTGATAATCCCCCCTGTCATTATGGCACTGGACGATCAGGATGATATCCGTATCTCTGTCATTGTCTACATCCTGAAAAGAAACCGAAGCCAGTTTTTTCACCGGCTGCCGCATTTCTCCCGGATAGCAGTAATTTGCTTCCAGCTGGTCCGTCTTGTACAGAATCTGCCCGGAAGCATCTGCGATAAATACCGCCAGTCTGTGGTACCTTGTATCCAGTGCCGCATAGAACCAGACTTCATCCCCGGGTTCCTCTGTCGTATCTATGGCTTCCTCCGGAAGTTTTTGCAACGGCATCGCAAAGATCTGATCCTCCAGCAGGCGGAATCCCTGGTTCTCCAAATCTCCAATCTTTTCTATCCTGTCAAAGCGTTCCCGGTATCGTTCGTACTCCTCCGCCACCAGTTCTCCGTGTTCCCCGGCCGCAGTCACAGAAAAAGAAAAGGCGGAAAGCTGCGCAGATAAAACTACAAAAAGCACAATACTCACTATGCTGAGCATGATTCTTCTCTTCCTGTGTTTCGGCATCTTTCCACCTCCTTTGTATCGTTATTTGATTTGTTGTTTTATTCCATTTTCTTTTACAGATCGTCAATAATAATGTGTCTGGGTTGTCCTGTGATCATGATCGGAGTCAGCTCCGCCTGGATCAAAGGTTCGATATAATTTTTCATATCTTCCGTCACATAATCGCCTGCTTCGTTGATCCAGGAACGAGGCACCTTTTTCTCCAGATTGGCTACTTTGTGTACATCATAGAGATCCGTAGTGCAAATATAGGGATCCTGAGATACTCTCTTTAAGATCACCATCTGACCGGTCTTGCCTTCAAAAGCTGCCTTTACCGCAGTTCCACCTACCTGATAAGCCTCGGTGATATCCACGCGGGAGGTCAGATGTCCGGCACAGCGCTGCAGAGTAGACAGTTCAATAGCTCTGGATTTGCAGCCCAACTTTTCAATGATCAGGTCAGACAAATATTTGCCCGTACCGGATAACTGTACATGGCCGAAAGAATCCGTCTTGTCGGAAGGTGCAGACAATTCGCAGACATATCTTCCGTCTGCCGTCTTGATTCCTTCGGACACTGCAATGACAATGGACTGTTTCTCGCTGACCAGTTTCTTGACCTTTTTCAGAAAATCATCCACATCAAAGGCTACTTCCGGCAGGTAGATCAGATCCGGGCCTTCACAGTCTTCACTCTTGGCCAGTACTGCTGCTCCGGTGAGCCATCCGGCATTTCTTCCCATGATCTCGATGACAGTCACACTCTGCATCTCATAGATCAGGCCGTCACGTACCAGCTCCTTGGTAACGGTAGCAATATATTTTGCCGCACTTCCGTAACCAGGCGTATGATCCGTACCCTCTAAGTCGTTATCAATGGTCTTGGGTACGCCGATAAAACGGATCGGGTTGCCCACTGTCTCTGCATAATCGGAAAGCTTTTTGATGGTATCCATGGAGTCATTGCCGCCGATATAGAAAAATGCCATGATCTCCAGTTCTTCCAGAATTGCAAATATTTTCTCGTAAATAGCTTTATCTTCACTGATCTCCGGCAGCTTATAGCGGCAGGATCCCAGAAAGGAAGCCGGTGTTCTCTTCAAAAGTTCCACATCCATGTCGTTGCGGATCTTTTCCCCCAGATCCACGATCTTTTTCTCCAACAAACCCTGAATGCCATAGCGCATACCGTATATGGTATCCGCTCCCATATCCTTTGCTGTCTTGTAGACACCTGCCAGACTGGCATTGATCACCGCTGTGGGGCCTCCGGACTGTCCTACGATCACATTTTTTTTCATAATTTTTCTCCCTCTGTTGATTCGTTACCATACATCGACGGGGATTTCTCATGCTCGATTTGCATACGTAAAACACCCACCAATCGGATCCTCCGGTTGATGGGTGTTCTCATTCTTAAGGTTCCGTCGAACCTATTTTACCAAACTTACAGTCTCTCTGGCAATAGCAAGTTCCTCATTCGTAGGAATTACCATAACAGTGGTCTTGCTGTCAGGAGTGGAAATAGCGATCTCCTCGCCACGCTTGTGGTTCGCCTCCTCATCGATGGATACTCCCAAGAAGCCCAAATGCTCGCATACCAGGGAACGAACTAAAGGTGCGTTCTCGCCGATACCTGCGGTAAAGCAGATCACATCTACACCGTTCATGGCTGCTACATAAGAGCCGATATATTTTGCCACACGGTAGCAGTAAGTGTTCATGGTACGGATGCAGTGTGCATCGCCGTTGTTGTAACCTGCTTCCAGATCACGGAAATCGGAAGACAGATTGTTGGACAGACCATATACACCGGACTTCTTGTTCAGAACGGTCATGATCTCGTCGATGTTCTTGCCCTCTTTGTGAGCGATGAACTCCATGATGGCAGGATCGATATCACCGGAACGGGTTCCCATGATCAGACCTTCCAGAGGTGTCAGACCCATGGAGGTGTCTACACACTTGCCGTTCTTAACAGCGGATACGCTGGCACCATTGCCCAGGTGGCAAACGATGATCTTCAGATCTTCGTACTTTTTGCCCAGAACCTCAGCAGCCTTCTTGGATACATAAGAGTGGCTGGTTCCGTGGAAGCCGTAACGTCTGATCTTGTATTTCTCATAATACTCGTAAGGCAGACCGTACATATAAGCTTCCTCAGGCATGGTCTGATGGAAAGCGGTGTCAAATACAGCTACCATGGGAGTGGTGGGCATCAGCTTCTTGCATGCATTGATACCGATCAGGTTAGCAGGGTTATGTAAAGGAGCCAGGTCGTTGCATTCCTCGATGGCTTTCATAACTTCATCGGTGATAATGGTGGATGCTGCGAACTTCTCGCCGCCGTGTACGATACGATGTCCTACGGCACCGATCTCATCCAGACTCTTTACCACACCTGTCTTTTCATTGGTCAGAGCTTCCAGTACCAGACGGATAGCTTCGGTATGATCCGGCATGGGAGTTACAGTCTGCTCTTTCTCACCACCATCGGGGGTATAGGTGATCTGGCTTCCTTCGATACCGATTCTCTCACAAAGACCCTTTGCGATGCATTTCTCGGTCTCGGAATCAATGAGCTGGAACTTCAGGGAAGAGCTTCCGCAGTTAATAACTAAAATATTCATGATGAATTCCTTTCTTTCAAATCTGTTACTCTATGGGGTCATGTTACCCGTGCGGGCAATACATGAATACGGTGCGGGACAGATATCCCGCACACGTTTATGTTCGTTACCAGTGATTATACTAACTGTGCCTGTACAGCGGTCAGTGCTACGACACCGACGATATCCTGCCAGGAACATCCTCTGGACAGATCGTTAACAGGCTTTGCGATACCCTGTAACATAGGGCCGTAAGCTTCTGCTCCACCCAGTCTCTGTACCAGCTTGTAACCGATGTTACCAGCATCCAGGTTCGGGAAGATCAGGACATTGGCATGTCCGTTTACAGGGCTTCCGGGAGCCTTAGACTTGGCAACGCTGGGAACCAGAGCTGCATCCAGCTGCAGTTCGCCGTCCAGAGTCAGATGAGGATACTCCTCATGTGCGATACGGGTAGCTTCTACTACTTTGTCAACCAGTGCGTGCTTTGCACTTCCCTTGGTGGAGTGGCTCAGCATGGCGATCACGGGCTTAGGTCCGATCAGAGACTTGAAGCTTCTGGAAGAAGTATCTGCGATAGCAGCCAGTTCTTCGGGAGTAGGATCCTGGTTCAGACCACAGTCAGCGAACAGGAAGGTTCCGTTCTCACCCTGATCCTTGAATACGGTATCCATAACGAAGAATGCGGATACCAGTTTAACGCCGGGTGCAGTCTTCAGGATCTGCAGTGCAGGTCTTAAAGTATCTGCGGTAGAGTGGCATGCACCTGCTACCATACCGTCTGCATCATTAGCCTTAACCATTACGATACCGAAGGTCAGGTAATCATTCAGCAGGATCTCTCTTGCCTTCTCGGGGGTCATTCCCTTTGCTTTTCTGGTTTCATATAATAAATTCACATAGTCATCCAACTTGGGAGTTGTTTTAGGGTTAACTACCTTAACTTTGGACAGGTCAACTTCCAGCCAGCCTGCACCATCCATGATCTTCTCTTCATCACCGATCATAATGATGTCTGCGATGCCCTCTTCCACGATACGGGCAGCAGCCAGTAATGTTCTCTTATCATTAGATTCCGGTAATACAATAGTCTTTTTGTCGAGTCTTGCTCTCTCTTTAATCATGTCAATGTATGACATATCCATTCTCCTTTCCGGCGGGGGATACCCGCTTCCTCCCAAATAACTTCTGTAAAGTTTTGGTTTTATCTTAACAAACCGATGTATTTATATTATACTAAATACATCTGGAGTACACAAGGGCATAATGTTCGCAAAATTGTATATTTTCAGATACAACCACTATTTTTTCAGAATAAAATAAGCTGATAACCATGCATATGTAAACGCTTTCAGTGTATGTTATTTTTTTCACATTCCTTGTCAGGGTTTGTGTTCGTTATAACGTATATTTCTTTTCACGAAAGGAGCCACATTATGAAGGTCAATGGTATTGTCGCAGAGTATAATCCCTTCCATAATGGTCATGCTTACCAGTTACAGCATGCCAAAGAGGCCAATGATGCCAATTATACGATCATTGTCATGAGCGGTAATTTCATGCAGCGGGGTGCTCCTGCCCTCTTAGATAAGTTCACCCGTACAAAAATGGCTCTGGAGAACGGTGCAGATCTGGTGCTGGAACTGCCCACCCGCTATGCTGCCTCCAGTGCGGAATTTTTTGCCAAGGGCTCGGTTGCCTTGTTCGACAAACTGGGAGTGACCACAAATCTGTGCTTTGGCAGTGAGTGCGGCAACATTGAAGTCTTGTCACGGATCGCTGAGATTTTCTATACGGAACCGGAACCTTACGTGGAATCCTTGCGCTGCAATATGCGTAAGGGAATGTCCTTCCCCATCGCCAGGACCTGGGCGTTATTGCAATACGCACCTTCCTTAAGCGATGATAAGGACGTTCTTTCCTCTCCTAATAATATATTGGGAATTGAATATCTCAAAGCTCTGATGTCCAGAAACAGCAAGATCTCACCGTTCACTACCACCAGAGTCGGTGCGGATTATCACGACAAACGTCTCGGCACCAATCAGTGTTCCGCCATTGCTATCCGCCAGTCGGTGGCCGCCGGGCATGATCTATCCTATCTGGCTGCCCAGATGCCGGAAAGTGCCTATGCATTGATGATGGATTTTCTGTCTCACAAAAAGCCTCTGTTTGCCGATGATTTTTCCGCAGCACTGCAATACAAGCTGCTGACGGAATACTCTGTGGGCTACGACAAGTATCAGGATATTTCTTCGGATCTGTCCGACCGGATCCGCAATACCCTGCCTTCCTTCGTAGGTTACACTTCTTTCTGTGATCTGCTCAAGAGTAAGGATATGACCTACACCCGCATCAGCAGATGTCTGCTTCATATTTTGCTGAATATGACCAAGGAAGAATTCGAGACCTGCAAGTCGGAAGACTATATCTCTTACGCCAGAGTGTTGGGTTTCCGCAAGAATGCGACGCCACTGCTTACCGAGATCAAAAAGAACAGTTCCATTCCTCTCGTCACCAGCCTGGCTGACGCCAGACAGACGCTTTCTCCCGAATCTCTGCGGATGCTGGATCTGGATATCCTCCGCAATCAGATCTATCTGGGAAATCTGGCCTTAAAGAACCAGACGGAAATGGTGAATGAATATCGGACGCCGATTGTGATTGTATAAATGGAAAGTTAGTTAAATACATTGGCAAAATCCACGAA